>JAIQBT010000023.1 GCA_020035195.1 Methylotenera sp. | reverse complement strand
AGGCTACCGTGCACGCGCCGCCTACAAGCTAACAGAAATCGACGATAAAGATAAATTAATCAAGCCTGGCATGACCATCGTTGATTTAGGCGCCACGCCAGGCAGTTGGTCACAAGTAGCAACGCAACGTTTGAAAGGGCAGGGGCGTATCATCGCCTTGGATTTGCTAGAGATGGAGCCGATTAAAGGCGTGGAGTTTATACAAGGCGACTTTAGGGAAGAGGCTGTCTTAAAGCAATTGGAAAACAGCTTGCAAGGCAAGCAAGTAGACCTTGTAATTGCCGACATGGCCCCCAATATGTCAGGTATCACCATCGTTGATCAAGCCGGCGCTGCCTATTTAACGGAATTGGCGCTGGAGTTTAGTAAAGGTTGGTTGAAACCAAGCGGTAATTTCCTAGTCAAGGTGTTCATCGGTGCTGGTTTTGATGAAATTTTACTGAGCATGCGCGGCATGTTTGATAAAGTGGTTACACGCAAACCCAAAGCTTCACGTGGCCGTAGCAACGAAGTGTATTTGCTCGGGCTAGGTAAGAAATAAGACAGCATTAGCTTGAGGTTTGAACTTAAAAATAGCCCCTAAAGGCTGGCAGTAGGCTAGAATTTGAGCATAAATTAACCATAGCTATTATGCCTTTTAAAAAGGAACGGAATTTTGAACAACATATTTAAAAACATCGCCATTTGGGTCGCCATCGCCATGGTATTGATGGCGGTGTTTAATCTGTCCGGTGTTAAAAATGGCGCAGATAGCCAGCTCGTCTACTCCCAATTCATACAAGAAGTGAAGGACGGCCGCATCGCCAAGGTGCAGATAGATGGTCGTGTCTTGCATGGCACCACGCATGACGGTAAAAAATTCAATAGCTACGCACCTACTGACCCGTGGTTGGTGTCCGATTTGTTAAAAAACAATGTGCAAGTGGAGGCCAAGCCTGAAGAAGAGCAATCTTTCCTGATGAGCTTATTTGTCTCCTGGTTCCCCATGATATTGTTGATAGCCGTTTGGGTGTTTTTCATGCGCCAAATGCAAGGCGGCGGTAAAGGCGGTGGCCCATTCTCCTTTGGTAAAAGCAAAGCCCGGCAATTGGACGAAAGCAATAACCAAACCACCTTTGCTGATGTGGCTGGTTGTGATGAGGCCAAAGAAGAAGTGGCCGAAATCGTTGAGTTCTTGCGTGACCCCACTAAATTCCAAAAACTAGGCGGCCGTATCCCGCGTGGCGTACTCATGGTGGGGCCACCAGGTACCGGTAAAACATTGTTGGCGCGTGCGATTGCCGGTGAAGCCAAAGTGCCGTTCTTCACTATATCGGGTTCCGATTTCGTGGAAATGTTTGTCGGTGTGGGTGCATCACGGGTGCGCGACATGTTTGAGCAAGCCAAAAAAAGCTCACCTTGCATCATCTTCATCGATGAGATTGATGCGGTAGGACGCAGTCGTGGATCAGGCACAGGCGGTGGCAATGACGAGCGTGAGCAAACACTTAACCAGCTCTTAGTAGAGATGGACGGCTTTGAAGGCAACTCCGGCGTGATCGTGATTGCCGCAACTAACCGTGCCGACGTGTTAGACAAAGCCTTGCTACGCCCAGGCCGTTTTGACCGCCAAGTGATGGTGTCTTTACCGGACATCAAAGGCCGTGAACAAATTTTAATGGTGCACATGCGTAAGGTGCCCATCGATGTGGACGTGAAAGCCGACATATTGGCGCGCGGTACCCCGGGTTTTTCGGGTGCGGATTTGGCTAACTTAGTCAATGAAGCGGCCTTGTTTGCTGCGCGTCGCAATAAACGCACGGTGGACATGCAAGACTTTGAAGACGCCAAAGATAAAATTTTCATGGGCCCAGAGCGTAAATCCATGATCATGCGTGAAGAAGAGCGCCGTAACACGGCCTACCATGAATCTGGCCATGCCGTGGTTGCCAAGTTACTGCCTAAAGCCGACCCTGTGCACAAAGTAACCATCATGCCGCGCGGTTGGGCCTTGGGGTTGACCTGGCAGTTGCCGGAGTTCGATCGCATCAGCAACTACAAAGACAAGATGCTGGAAGAAATTTCCATCTTATTCGGCGGCCGCATAGCCGAAGAAATTTTCATGCATCAAATGTCCACGGGGGCTTCTAACGATTTTGAACGGGCCACTAAATTGGCCCGTGACATGGTCACCCGCTATGGCATGTCCGATGCGCTGGGCACCATGGTCTATGCCGGCAGTGAACAAGATTCCTTGTTTGGCAGCATGAGTTCGAAAACCGTGTCCGAGGCCACCCAGCAAAAAGTGGACGCAGAAATCCGACGCATCCTGGATGAGCAGTACGGCTTAGCGCGTAAGTTGTTGGAAGACAACCGCGATAAAGTTGAAGCCATGACGGCCGCTTTGATGGAGTATGAAACCATCGATGCCGATCAGATTAACGACATCATGGCCGGCATCGCCGTGCGTCCACCTAAACCCTCGCAAAGCAAAGCGCACCCACCCAAAGACAAGGGGCCTGGTGAGCTTGGGGCTGCGCCGGCAGCGCAACCTGCAGCTAAAACCTAAGCGAGGATTTTTTCTAAGCTACATTCGAAAGGGCTAGGTAACTAGCCCTTTTTCTATGCCTAGCGATTTTAAGTATAATTGGTCTTATGAATTTTCAATGTGGTAAACACTTACTGGGGCTCGATCGCCCGCACATCATGGGCATAGTCAATGTGACGCCCGATTCCTTTTCCGATGGGGGTCGTTACACCAGTGTCGATTTGGCCGTGGTCCATGCATTGCAGCTTGTCGCAGACGGTGCTGATATCTTAGACATAGGCGGCGAATCCACCCGACCCGGTGTCGAGCCGGTCAGTTTGGCTGAAGAGCTGGCTAGGGTGATTCCTGTGATTCAAGCCTTGGCCCTTGCCGTCCCCGTGCCCATTTCCATCGACACCTACAAGCCAGAGGTGATGCGCTTGGCCATAGAAGCCGGGGCCAGTATGGTGAACGATGTGCAGGCCTTACGCATGCCTGGCGCCTTAGACGTGGTGGCCAATAGCGCGGCAGGCGTGTGCTTGATGCACATGCAAGGCACACCGCAAACCATGCAGCTCGCACCCCACTACGACGACGTGCTGAGCGATGTACGGGGCTTTTTAAGCGAGCGTTTGCTAGCCTTGCAGGCCCACGGCATCGCCATTGAACGCATTGTGCTTGATCCCGGTTTTGGCTTTGGTAAAAGCCGCGCACACAACATCACGCTACTTAAAAATTTACAGCAGCTGGGCGATTTAGGCGCGCCACTCTTGGTGGGTTTATCGCGTAAATCGATACTGGCGGCGATTGCCGGCGATGACGATAGCCAGCGTTTGCCAGCCAGTCTTGCCGCGGCCGTGATTTCAGCCATGAAAGGCGCTAAAATACTACGTGTGCACGATGTAAAAGCCACTGCAGAAGCCCTTAAAATTTACTCTGCCATACACTAATTGGAATGAAGCAAATGACGAAAAAATACTTTGGTACAGATGGCATACGCGGTAAGGTTGGCGAGTCACCGATTACCCCGGAGTTTGTCATGCGTTTAGGCTATGCCGCGGGCAAAGTGCTCACCCAAGTAAGCAGCAACCTAGCCAAAGACGCTCACCCGGCGGTACTCATCGGTAAGGACACGCGCATCTCCGGTTACATGCTGGAAGCGGCCTTAGAGGCAGGCTTATCGGCGGCCGGCGTGGATGTCTTGCTCACCGGCCCCATGCCCACCCCAGCCGTGGCTTACCTTACCCGCGCACTGCGCGCGCAAGCCGGCATTGTCATTTCTGCATCGCATAACCCTTACTACGACAACGGCATCAAGTTTTTTTCCAGTGCCGGCGCTAAATTAGGCGATGCCATCGAGCATGCCATAGAGGCCGAATTGGCCAAACCCATGCAAGTTATGGCGTCGGCGCAATTGGGTAAAGCTAAGCGCATAGACGATGCGGCCGGTCGTTACGTCGAGTTTTGCAAAAGCACGTTTCCGTCCAGCATGGATTTGCGTGGGCTAAAAATCGTCCTGGATTGCGCGCACGGTGCGACTTACCACGTTGCGCCGAATGTGTTTCATGAGCTGGGGGCTGAAGTCATCGCCATAGGCAACAAGCCGGACGGTTTAAACATTAACGAGCAAGTAGGCTCCACCCACCCGCAAACCTTGCAAAAAGCCGTGTTGGCTGAGCAAGCCGATTTAGGCATTGCCTTTGATGGCGACGGCGATCGGGTCATGATGGTGGATAGCCAAGGCCGGTTGTTGGACGGCGATCAATTGCTCTACATCATTGCCAGTGGCTTGCATAAAAATGGCCAATTGCAGGGCGGTGTGGTGGGTACGCTGATGACTAACCTGGCCTTAGAGCATGCCTTGCAAAAGCTAGCCATTCCGTTTGCTCGCGCCAAGGTGGGTGATCGCTATGTCTTGGAGTTGCTCAACGAAAAAGGCTGGTTGCTGGGTGGCGAAAATTCCGGGCATATCTTAACCCTAGATAAACACAGCAGCGGCGATGCCATCATTGCCGCCTTACAGGTCTTGCATGCGCTGCGTTTAAGCGGACAATCGCTTAGTGACTTGAGCGCGGATTTAGTGCTGTATCCGCAGGTCTTGATTAACGTGACCACCGCTAAAAAGATAGCGTTGGATCAGGCCGCCATCCAAGCAGCCGTTAAAGCCGCTGAACAGCGCTTGGCCGGCAACGGCCGTGTCTTGCTGCGCGCTTCCGGTACCGAAGCTAAAATTCGCGTGATGGTGGAAGGGCAAGAGGCCGCTCTGGTGCAAACGCTGGCAGAATCTATAGCTGCCGCGGTGAGGTTGGCTGCCGCTTAAACTAATCTAGGCCGGCATGCAGCACGCGCTTTGCAACAAAGCGCTGTCACAAATTTTTCATATTATTTTCATCTTTCGTTCACACGACAATGACATCCTCGCTTTTATGCTTATTTCATTAGCCATAAATGTCGAGGTGCAGCATGCCATTTAAAATGCGCTGGTATTTAAATCGCATGCATCGCTTGGACAGCAGTTTGTGCATTGCAGTGAATCAGACCAGTCAGGTGCGATTAATACGCGATGTGTTCAGACTGGTTAGCCGTCTAGGCGATGGCGTGTTCTGGTATAGCCTCATGCTGTTGATCTTACTGTTTGAAGGCTCTGCTGGCTTGAAGCCGGTGATACACATGGCGCTGGCCGGATTGTTTGGCACGCTATTGTACAAATGGCTAAAAGGCAAAACGCTACGCCCGCGTCCCTTTGAGGTGCATCAAGATATATTCCTAGCCGGCAAGCCGCTGGATAAATTCAGCTTTCCCTCTGGCCACACTTTGCACGCCGTGGTGTTTGGCTTGGTAGCGATTAATTATTACCCAGCCCTGTCGTTTCTGATTATGCCTTTTGTTAGCATGGTCGGCTTGTCGCGCGTGGTATTGGGTTTGCATTACCCCAGCGACGTGTTGGCTGGCGCACTCATAGGCAGTTTGATTGCTGCCTTGTCCTTTCTGGTGGTCTAGGCCCTTAGAGCTTAGCCTAAAGTCCCTAGCCTAAAAAATCACTGCCTTAATTGGTTTGCGCTGGAAAATAAAGCACCGGTTGCGGGTGCAATACATGTAAGTGCCTTAAGCATTGTTCACGCCATTCATCTAACTGCTGCACACTTAGGTTTTTCAATTCCGGTTCCGGCAAGGGACGATCCCCATTCAGCACCAAGCCTATGTCTTGCACCGCCACTTGGGTTTTGGCTATGTAATAGACGAAGTGTTTAAAGACCTTTTTGTCCAACACATGGACGGTGCGGTAAATCAAATGCGGTAAATGGATGGCGCGCAGCACGCCGTCCCAGAATGCCAGGCGTTTTAAGGCGGTGGCGGTCACCGTCACGCTGCATCTAAAATGCACGGACAGGAATTGACTTAAGGCGGATTGATGTTCGGTCAGTAAGCGCCGTGGTGAGGTGTTGATGAGTGGGGCTAGGTGCGCGTCCATGGCCCATTCGGAAGTGATGTGGGTAAGGATCTCGTTCTTAAACCACTTGGCTTCGTGCGCAGGCACAAAGTGATTGTGGGCGATCACGTCCACGTATAAATGGCTAAGGTAGCCAATCGCTATGGCGGTTTCTTGCTCGGTCTTGGCAGACACCATCAATTGTTGGGCGTTTTCCCATAAGTGGGTGTGGCGAAAGCGGTGGCTGATGATGGCCAAGTCAGGCAGGCAGGCGCCCGCCATGACCAATTCGGGAAATTTCTTGATGGCCGCTTGCAAGCGTGGATCAAGCAATGGCATGGCCCAAAGCAGGGATTGGGCGAAATACAAGTGCGTCACCAAGCCCCATGCGTTAGCGTCCACCGAATACAAGCAGCAGGGCAGCCACCAATAAAGTTTGTGCATAAAGCGCGTGAATTTCATGTTTAGTAATGTGACGCTTGTACATGAAAAAATCGTGACAGAAACATGATGATTTCGTGACGAAATTTAATCAAATTCATTAAAGTGTCATATTGCCGCGTTATCTTGCTAATCAACAACACAGGACCTCAACCCTAGGAGAGGCAAGGCCACCATGACCAAGCGCGCTAGCAGCACCCAGCCCTTAAAAATACTATTCCTATCGGATGTGTACTTCCCGCGCATTAATGGCGTGTCCACCTCCATACGCACCTTTGTCGAGCAGTTACAAGGCTTGGGTCACACCGTGCATTTAATTGCGCCCGATTACGCGACCATCACGGAAGACGAAGCCTGGATTATGCGGGTGGCGGCACGCAGCATTTACTTCGATCCAGAAGATAAGTTAATGCGCTTTGGTCAGGCCATGGACTTGTTGCCCTACCTAGCCAAACAAGGCTATGACATGATTCATGTGCACACGCCGTTTGTGGCTCATTACGTAGGCTTGAAGCTCGCCGACAAGCTCAACATTCCTTGTGTGGAAACCTACCACACCTTCTTCGAGGATTATTTGCATCACTATTTGCCCTGGTTGCCTAAGGTCATGGCCAAGGGCTTGGCACGCTTCATTTCCACGCACCAATGCAACAGCGTGGACGCCATTGTCTCACCGTCTAAACCCATGTTAGACGTACTGCGTGCATATGGTGTGGCAGTCCAAGCGGAGGTCATTCCTACCGGCCTGCAAGCCCACAGTTTTAAGGAAGCAGACGGTCAGGCCTTCAGACAAAAATACGGCATAGCCTTGGATAGGCCGATGATGCTCTATGTGGGCCGCGTAGCCTTTGAGA
>JAIQBT010000049.1 GCA_020035195.1 Methylotenera sp. | reverse complement strand
GCCAAGGCAATAAGGGGAAAATAATCCCGCCACCGGCCCAGGAAGATTCACCCGAGGTTTGGCTTGCTATTTCGTTACGCTCAACGATGGTCACCTCGCAACCACGCCCAACCAAGGCCATGGCTGTCATGCAACCGACAATGCCACCGCCCACTATGACTATTTTTTGGCTCATGCGTCCCGATTATTTATTGGCAACGCGGCCAATTAATAAGGCATTTTGCGCATTGGTTAAACCGGTCGGTTGGCCCAATAAAACGATGACATCGCCTTCGGCCAAAATACTCTCGTTGGTCGGCACCATGCCATTAGAATTAGGCCTGCGTATGGATTTAATGTCCACCTCAAAACTTTCTAAATGCATGTCTACCAAGCGTCGGCCTATGGCATAGGATCCTGGGGAAATGATTACTGAATGCAAGCGCACTTGTTGCCGCTCTAAGGACTCATCTTCAGCATCGGAAATACCGTGAAAATAGCCTTTGAATAATTGGTAACGTGCTTCCCTAAATAAGCGTATGCGTTTCACCACCCTATGCAATGGCACACCCAATAACATCAGTGCGTGCGATGCGAGCATGAGACTGCCTTCTAGAATTTCTGGCACCACTTCGGTGGCTCCTGCCTCGCGCAGGGCTTCCATATTGCTGTCATCCACCGTGCGCACAATCACCGGCAATTGCGGGTATTTTTCTTGCACGATGTGCAAGATTTTCATGGCGGCGCGATTGTCCGCGTAACTGATAATCAAGGCCTTGGCACGGGCACCGCCGGCCGCCTCCAACACCACCCGCCTGGCGGCATCCCCAAACATCACGTTTTCACCGGCAGCGGCCGCTTCCAATACCCGTGACGGGTCGATATCAAGCGCCACAAAAGGTATGTTTTCCTCTTGCAGAAAGCGGCCAAGGTACTGGCCACTACGGCCATAGCCACAAATAATGACGTGGTTATGCAAGTGCTTACTGCCGTCGTCTATGTCCTGCACAATTTGTCCGCTATTGCGGCTGTAACTTCGTACCAATCGACGCGTGATGCGGCCGTTGTATTGAATCATGAAGGGTGCCAAGACCATGGATAACAAAGCCGCTGCCAGCACCAATTGCAATGCTGGGCCACTCACTAATTGCTGCTCCACGCCTAAAGCTAAAATCACAAAACTAAACTCCCCGGCTTGCGCCAAAATCAAGCCGGTACGAATGGCTACTCCGGTTTCATATTGCATCAAACGTATGACCAAGCTGACGATGGCGGCTTTTAATAAGACGAATGCCAGCAAAATAACTAACACCAAGCCAAGGTTAGCGGCTATTTGTTCCAGGTTAAGCAGCATGCCCACGCTGATAAAAAATAAGCCCAACAATATGTCGCGGAATGGCGCGATATCCGATTCAACCTGGTAACGGAATTTGGTTTCAGAAATCAACATGCCGGCAATAAACGCGCCCAAGGCATAGGACAAACCAGCGGATTTGGTGGCAAACGCCAAGAGCAAAGTCACCATCAGCACGTTCATGACAAACAACTCGCGTGAACGCTGACCGGCGACGACATTAAACCAAGGATTGATAAACCATTTGCCTACAGTGAATAAAAACAACAGCATGGCGGCGGCTTTCAGCAAGGCCATGCCAAGCACGTCGGTTAAATTGGACCCCGCCACCCCTAAGGCCGGAATGAGCACCAACACCGGCACCACTGCTATGTCTTGAAACAACAACACGCCTATGCTTAAGCGGCCATGCCTGGAGTTGAGGTCCACCCGTTCGGCTAAAATTTTAGAAACGATGGCGGTCGAAGACATGGCAAGGGCCGAGCCTATGACGAACGCCGCTGGCCAATCCAAACCAGCCAACTTGGCCACGGTCATAACCAGGCCCAAGCTTAGAAACACCTGTGCGCCGCCTAAGCCCAAGACTTTTTTACGCATGGCATACAGCTGCGGCAAGCTGAATTCCAAGCCTATGCTAAACATTAAAAAGACAATACCAAACTCAGCGAATTCTCGGCTGGCTTCGGTGTCCGGCAGCAACCCAAACGTATGCGGGCCCAAGGCCATGCCCACCAAAAAGTAGGCCAGCATGGCAGGCAAACGCAGCCGTCTAAATAAGGCGACTGCCAATACCGAGCTGATGAGCAGGACTAAAATTAAAGGTAAGGTTTCAAACATGAATGAGGGCGCATCTGTTGTAAGTGTTTATAGCCCTTATTGTTTCACATCTGCCGTCAAGATACGAAAAAAATTGTTGGCCAGCCGCCTATCAAGCAAGGCAATAAAAAAATTTGTTAGCAAAATTTGTGCCTAAAATAAAAATATTTTCTAATTTCTTCTAAATTTGCCCTGATTAAAGGGGTTTTAGGCTTTATCGCCGAGGGTTTCCCTTTTATACTTGTTGCTCCAGTCATATGATTTAACAATGCCACAACACATGCCAATGTCCGACCAGAAAAATAAACAAGAAAAGTCCAGCCTCGCGGCTTGCTTGGCATTAGCACGCGCCATCTTGGCGCAAGAGGCCGACGAACTGCATACGGTTGCCAGCCGATTAGACCATCAATTTAGCGATGCCATTAGCCTGATTTTGCGTAGCAAAGGCC
This sequence comes from Methylotenera sp., assembly GCA_020035195.1. Classification (GTDB taxonomy): domain Bacteria; phylum Pseudomonadota; class Gammaproteobacteria; order Burkholderiales; family Methylophilaceae; genus Methylotenera. The sequence goes on along the minus strand of JAIQBT010000049.1, from coordinate 4,664 downwards.
GCGTGCTCGTGACCGGTATGGGCAAGTCCGGTCACGTGGGTGGCAAAATTGCCTCCACCTTAGCCAGCACTGGCACTCCGGCCTTTTTTGTGCACCCGCATGACATGCGCCATGGCGACTTAGGGATGGTGTGCCAAGGCGACATCGTACTGGCCTTATCCAACTCAGGCGAAAGCCATGAAGTGCTGGACTTGGTGCTGCCTTTAAAAAACTTAGGGGCCCGCATCCTTGCCATCACTGGCAAGGACAGCTCCAGCTTAGCCAAAGCCGCCGACATCCATTTAAGCGCGCAGGTCGACAAAGAAATCTGCCCGCTTGGCTTAGCGCCAACCTCCAGCACCACGGCCGCCTTAGCCATAGGCGATGCGCTGGCACTGTGCGTATTGGATCAACGCGACTTTAGTGCCGAGGCACTGGCCAATTTACACGCCAATGTTCCACTGAGCGCCCGCCGTACAAATTCCATCCAAGCGCGACCTGCCCTAGCGCTTAGCGAACTTAGCGCACGCTTAAAGCCCATCAAATTGCTAATACTGGATGTTGATGGGGTCATGACCGATGGCGGATTAAGCTTGGGCGACGACGGCCAAGAGTACAAAACCTTTCATGCCCACGATGGCTTGGGTATGAAGTTACTTAAAGCCAGCGGGGTGGAGTTAGCCATCATCACCGGGCGCCATTCGGACGCGGTTAAAACCCGTGCACAAAAGACCGGTGTGGCGCATTTTTACCAAGGCGTGGAAGATAAATTATGGGCTTTTCAAGACTTGATAAAGGCCAGCGGTTTGCGCCCTGAGCAATGTGCATTCATGGGTGACGACGTGGTCGATTTGCCGCCCATGTTGCAATGTGGCGCGGCCCTGGCTGTGCCCGATGCTGCCGCCTTGGTATTGAGGCATGCCCACTACGTCACTAACAAAAAAGGCGGCCACGGGGCGGTACGGGAAGTGTGCGAATTAATCATGCAAGCGCAAGGCAGTTTCGATGGCCAAATGGCGCCATTTTTAACGCAGTCCAAGCTGGCCAATTAAGCGCAATCATTAAACGACATCATGGCTATCACTAACCGTTCTGCTATCGTTGCCCCACTAATTTTGCTGACCTTATTGGCGCTGATGACCGCTTGGATTAATCATGTCGTGCAAGCGCCTAGCCTGACATTGGCTGGCAAGCACCGTCACGACGCGGACTTCATTGTTAAGAATTTTGTCACTACGCAAACCGATAGCCAAGGACGCTTGCACTACAAACTCGCCGCAGTTGAAATGAAGCACTTCCCCGACGACGAAAGCGCCCATTTAACCCGACCACGCTACACACAATTTGTAGCGAATAAATTTTATACCGAGGTGCAAGCACAACGCGGCTTAGTATCTAAGGATGGTGATAAAGTGGAATTGTTAGACGGTGTAAAAATCACGCGGCGTGGCTATGCCGACAAAGCAGAATTGACCATCTACAGCAACGACCTGACCGTGTTGCCCAAGCAAGATTTAGTGCGGACCAACGGCCCAGTCATCATTCGCCAAGCGCCCAAAACTGTCATACACGCGACCGGCATGGTTTATGATAAAGAAAAACAGACTGTAAGCTTACTGCACCACGTGCGTGCACATTACGAAAAAGCGAAACCAAACACCGCAGTAAAATCCAATAAACCCCTAAAACCCATGGCCGCTGACAGCAGCGCTAACAAGGTATAAATTCGGAGCAGCCATGCCAATGACAAAACCCAGATTGAGATTGAAAACAGCCGCCTATGCCGTGCTCTTGTCTGTGCTGTGTTTTGCCTGGACTCAGCCGGGCTTAGCCGAACTAGCCGACCGAGATAAACCCATAGACCTTGAAGCCGATAGCGTCATCGTCGACGATGCCAAACAAATCAGCACTTACAGCGGCAAGGTCTTATTAAGCCAAGGCAGCTTGATCATTCATGCCGACACCTTAATCGTGCGTGAAGACAGCGGCGGCTTTCAGCACAGCACGGCATTGGGCAATCCAACCGGCTTCAAACAAAAGTTAGAAGGTAAAAATGAATACATGGAAGGCAGCGCCAAACGCATAGAGTACGATGGCCGCATGGATAAAGTGCAGCTATACGGCAAAGCCAGCGTAAAGCGTGGGGGCGACATCGTGCAAGGGGAATACATCAGCTATGATGCCAACGCAGAATACGCGGTCATCATGGGCGGCAAAAAAACCGTGGGGGGTGACCCAAATAGTGGTCGTGTGCGCGCCATCATACAACCAAAAAATAACGCCGCTAAGCCAGTAGGCACGGACAATGCGAAAGCAATCGCGCTACCTAATAGCAACAAATCGCCGCTGAAAGATTCGCGATTTAGTCGTAGCCTGCAAGTCAGTCCAGAGCCTAAACCATGACCGAACTGGTGGTTGAAAATTTACGCAAATCCTACCAATCACGCGATGTCGTGCAAGGCATTTCGCTGCGCATCAACAGCGGTGAGGTGGTCGGGCTACTGGGCCCCAATGGCGCCGGTAAAACCACCACGTTTTACATGATTGTTGGCCTATTGGCATCCAACGGTGGTCGCATTCTGTTGGATGGTAAGGATTTAAGTCGCCTAGCCATACACCGGCGCGCCAGAATGGGGCTCTCCTATCTGCCACAGGAAGCGTCCATCTTTCGTAAACTCAGCGTGGCTGAAAACATTTTAGCGGTCTTGGAATTGCAGAACTTAAGCGCAAGCGATAGGCAAGATAAATTGGCCTCCTTGCTGGCAGAACTCAGTATTGCTCACTTAAAAGATAAGCCGGCCATGAGTTTATCCGGCGGTGAAAGACGGCGGGTTGAAATCGCTCGCTGCCTGGCCACCAACCCGAGTTTTATTTTGTTGGACGAACCGTTTGCTGGCATAGACCCGATAGCTGTGATGGACATCCAAAAAATTATCCGGCTCTTAGCAGCGCGCAATATAGGCGTGCTGATTACTGACCACAACGTGCGTGAAACCCTAGGTATTTGTGACCATGCCTACATAGTCAATGAGGGCCAAGTGTTTGCCGCCGGCCTACCCAGTGAAATCATAGAAAATCAGAGCGTGCGCGACATCTATCTAGGCAAAAATTTCCGTCTATGAAACAAGGCCTACAACTCCGGTTCTCGCAAAACCTATCGCTCACCCCGCAATTGCAACAAGCCATACGCTTATTGCAACTCTCCACCTTGGAGCTCAATCAAGAAATTGACTTACTCATGCAAACCAACCCATTGCTTGAACGCGGCGATGAGGGCGAAGACGAGTATGGCAACAGCCATGACCTTAGCGACGATGAAATCACACTTAATACCGCCAGCAATAGCACGGACTTAAGTGAGGCTAATTCGGCCAGCGCCGAGTTTGAATTACCTGCCAACCAGGACGAATTTGTTGATAACAGCAGCGATGTCAATGCCAGCGCCGCGATGGAAAGCTCGGTGGAATTTGATCAAAATGCACCCGACTTTGCCAATGAGTTTAACGGCGATTATGACGATGCACCCAATGGCAGTTTGTGGGATGAAAATACCGGTTCGGCTGACGATGACCAAGATTTTAGGCCGCAAGAAATGCTGCAAATTAGTTTGAGGGCGCATTTATTATCCCAACTCAAACTCATGCCACTTTCAGAACGCGATCAAACGCTGGCATTGCTATTGGTAGACAGCATCAATGAAGACGGTTATTTAGAAGAATCGATAGCCAGCCTGATAGCGCAAATGCCGGCCGAATTGGAAATGGATGAACTGGAATTGCAAACGGCATTGCACCACATCCAAAACCTAGACCCTATTGGGGTAGGTGCGCGCAATTTAAGCGAATGCCTATTATTGCAATTGGCCGCCATGGCCAATGACACGCCTTATTTAAGCCTGGCCAAGCTTACCGCCGAAAGCCATTTGCCGGCCTTGGGTGCACGCGATTTCGCTAAGTTGCGTAAGGCGCTAGCCTGTGATGAAGCGAGTTTGAAAGGCGTGCAACAACTGATAGCTAGCCTCAACCCTAGACCGGGCAATGCTTTTAGCGTTATCGGTTCTGAGCAATACATACAGCACGAAGTGATCGTCAAAAAAGTGAAAGGAGTATGGTTAGCCAGCCTCAACGAAAGCGTGATCCCTAAACTAAAAGTCAATCAACTGTATGCCGGCATTTTGAAGCGCAATCGGGACAGCTCCAGCCAATACTTACAAAGCCAATTGCAAGAAGCGAAATGGATGATTAAAAACATCCAACAGCGTTTTGCTACCATCTTACGCGTGGCTCAAGCGATTACCGATAGGCAACGTAATTTCCTAGAATACGGTGAGGTGGCCATGCGCCCCATGGTATTGCGTGAGATTGCGGATGAACTGGAATTGCACGAATCCACCATCTCGCGCGTGACCAACAACAAATACATGCTGTCCCCACGGGGCGTATTTGAACTCAAGTATTTTTTTGGCAGCTCGGTTTCCACCGACAGCGGCGGCACTTGCTCAGCCACGGCCATACGCGCACTGATTAAACAACTGGTCGAACAAGAAAACGTAAAGAAACCTTATTCGGATAATCAAATAACCGATTTATTAGCCAAACAAGGCATCATGGTAGCGCGCCGAACCATTGCAAAATACCGTGAGTCACTCAACATTGCGCCGGCCAGCTTAAGAAAAACCTTATAAA
>JAIQBT010000066.1 GCA_020035195.1 Methylotenera sp. | reverse complement strand
TCAGTTTACCCATGGATCAATTCGCTAAAGAAACCCTGCCAATTAGTTTAGAAGATGAGATGCGCAGATCGTATCTCGATTACGCCATGAGCGTCATCGTTGGTCGTGCCTTGCCGGATGTTAGGGATGGCTTAAAGCCTGTTCACAGACGCGTTTTATTCGCCATGCACGAGCTTAGTAACGACTACAACAAACCCTATAAAAAATCCGCCCGTATCGTCGGTGATGTCATTGGTAAGTACCACCCGCATGGTGATACCGCCGTGTACGATACCATCGTTCGTATGGCGCAGGATTTTAGTTTGCGTTACATGTTGGTGGATGGTCAGGGTAACTTTGGTTCTGTGGATGGCGACAATGCTGCGGCCATGCGTTACACGGAAATCCGCATGGCCAAAATCGCGCACGAATTGTTGGCCGATATAGACAAAGAAACCGTGGATTTTGGCCCCAACTACGATGGTAGTGAAAATGAGCCGCTCATCATGCCGGCGCGTATCCCCAATTTGTTAATCAATGGTAGCTCTGGCATTGCCGTTGGTATGGCCACCAATATCCCACCGCACAACCTGAATGAGGTGTTAGATGCCTGCGTGGCCTTGCTTAAAGACCCGGAAATGGGTATTGAAGAGCTAATCGAACTAGTACCTGCACCCGACTTTCCAACCGCCGGTATTATTTATGGCACCATAGGCGTCAAAGAGGGCTACCGAACCGGTCGTGGTCGTGTGGTTATGCGTGGGCGTACCCATGTGGAAGATTTAGAGCGCGGTGGTCGCCAAGCACTGATAGTCGACGAGCTTCCGTATCAGGTCAACAAAAAAACCTTTGTTGAAAAAATCGCGGAATTAGTCAACGAGAAGAAAATTGAAGGCATTTCAGATTTGCGCGATGAGTCGGACAAATCCGGTATGCGCGTGGTCATTGAATTGAAACGTGGTGAAATTGCCGAAGTGGTGCTTAATAATCTCTATAAGCAAACCCAGTTGCAAGACACCTTTGGTATGAACATGGTGGCCTTGTTGGACGGTCAGCCTAGGCTGTTGAACTTGAAGCAAATGCTGGAGGCATTCTTGCGTCATAGACGCGAGGTCATTACACGCCGTACTGTATTTGAATTGAAAAAAGCCCGTGCGCGCGGCCATTTGTTGGAAGGTTTAGCCGTGGCTTTGGCGAATGTGGACGAAATGATTGTCATCATTAAAGCAGCCCCAACGCCGCCTGAAGCCAAAATTGATTTGATGGCCAAGGCCTGGAAGTCACCCGTGGTGGAAGAAATGCTCAAGCGTGCTGCCATGGAGGCATCGCGTCCTGAAGGCCTGAGCATAGACTTCGGTTTAACGCCTAAAGGCTATCAATTAAGCGATGTGCAAGCACAAGAAATTCTGCAAATGCGCTTACAACGCTTAACCGGCCTAGAGCAAGATAAAGTGGTTAGTGAGTACAAAGAAGTGATGGACATCATTGCTGATTTACTGAACATCCTAGCTACGCCGTCACGCGTGACGGCTATTATAGGCGATGAATTGGCTGAAATTAGAAGGCAATTCGGTGATAAACGCCGCAGTGAAATTGTGGTTAATGCCCAAGATTTATCGCTAGAAGATTTAATCACCCCGCAAGATGTGGTGGTGACTTTGTCGCATACCGGTTACGTTAAATCCCAGCCGTTGGATGAGTACCGCGCTCAGCGCAGGGGTGGCCGTGGTAAACAAGCGGCGCCAACCAAAGAAGACGATTTTATCGATAAGATGTTTGTTGCCAATACCCACGATTACATCTTGTGTTTCAGTAGCCGTGGCCGTGTTTACTGGTTAAAAGTCTATGAAGTGCCACAAGGTAGCCGCACTGGACGCGGCAAGCCTATTGTTAATTTATTCCCCTTGGAAGAAGGCGAAAAAATAAACGCCATCTTGTCCGTGAAAGAGTTTGATGAAACGCATTATATTTTTATGGCCACCGCGCTTGGTACGGTTAAGAAAACCGCCTTGATAGAATTCGCTAATCCACGTAAATCTGGCATCATCGCCATCAATTTAGATGAAGGCGATTATTTAATTGGTGCCGAAGTGACCACCGGTTCTAACGACATTGTTTTAGTGTCGAATGGCGGTAAAGCGGTCTGGTTCGATGAAGAGCACGTCAGGCAAATGGGCCGTGCCACACGCGGTGTGCGCGGCATGAAGTTGGCCGCTGGCCAACAAGTGCTATCGCTGCTGATCGCTGAAGACGACAAACAAACCGTACTGGTTGCAACCGAAAACGGCTACGGCAAACGTACGCAATTGGCCGACTTCCGTCATTCAGGTCGTGGCACGCAAGGCGTTAAGGCGATTGCTGTCAGTGAGCGCAATGGTTTGGTGGTTGCCGCTAAATTGGTTAACGATGAAGACGAAATTATGTTGATTACTACCGGCGGCGTATTGATACGTACTCGGGTGAAAGAGATACGTGAATTAGGCCGTGCCACACAAGGGGTGACTTTGATCAATTTAGGCGAAGGCGAAAAATTGTCTGGTCTGGAAAAAATTGTAGAGACAGATGAAGCCGATGCTGAATCTGGCGATGCGGATCTTTTGTAAAGTAGCGTAGCGCATGTCAGAAATTTTCAATTTCTCTGCAGGGCCGGCGGTTTTACCTAAGCCGGTCTTGGTGCGTGCGCAATCTGAAATGCTCGATTGGCATGGCTCAGGCATGAGCGTCATGGAAATGTCGCATCGCGGCAAAGAGTTCACTGGCATTTTGGCCAAAACAGAAGCCGATTTACGCCATCTGTTAAACATCGGTGCGAACTATAAAGTCTTGTTTTTGCAAGGTGGAGCCATCGCTGAAAATGCCATGATTCCATTGAATCTGCTGGTTGGTCGTTCAGCCGATTACGCCATCACCGGTGGTTGGAGTAAGCGCAGCGTGGAAGACGCCAGCGCTTATGGCAACATCAATGTGGTTGCCAACAGTGAGCCAAATCACTACCGCCAAGTACCGGATTTTTCCACTTGGCAACTGGATAAGAAAGCCGCTTATTTGCATGTCTGCACTAACGAAACCATGAGTGGAGTGGAGTTTGTTGACTTGCCCGATACGCATAGTGTGCCCGTTGTGGCGGATATGTCATCGCACATTTTGTCACGGCAAATAGATGTTAATCAGTACGGTGTGATCTACGGTGGGGCGCAGAAAAATATCGGTCCGGCAGGCCTATGCATCGTTATCGTGCGTGAAGATTTGCTTGGGCGTGCATCGCCCTTAACGCCTGCGGTGTTCAATTGGAAAACCCAAGCAGACAACCAATCCATGGTGAATACGCCGCCTAGCTACAGCATCTATATTGCTGGTTTGGTGTTTGAGTGGTTGTTGGAGCAAGGTGGGGTAAGCGCTATAGAAAAAGTCAATGTAGCCAAAGCCAAGTTGCTGTATGACTGCATAGACGCCAGTGATTTTTACATCAATCACGTTGCTATAGCCAATCGATCACGCATGAACATTCCTTTTTACTTGCGCGATGAAAGCCTTAACGAGGCCTTCTTAAAAGGCGCAGAAGCCCAAGGCTTATTGCAATTAAAAGGCCACCGTGCCGTCGGTGGCATGCGTGCCTCTATCTACAATGCCATGCCTATCGAAGGGGTGCAAGCCTTGGTGGCATACATGCAAGCTTTCGAGCAGGCTCATTAGGGCTGGGTGAATACGACATGACAGCACAATTAAAACAACACCGCGATCAAATAGATGCCATAGACGAGCAAGTGCTCAAGTTGGTCAATGAGCGTGCGCAATTGGCTAGGCAGATAGGCGCATTAAAAGACGACGGTGTTATCTACCGACCAGAACGTGAGGCGCAAGTGTTGCGCCGTTTGCAAGCGAACAACAGTGGGCCCTTGTCTAATGAAGCGGTCAGCAATATTTTCCGTGCGGTCATGTCAAATTGCCGCGCCTTGGAGAAGGAGTTGGCTATCGCATTTTTGGGCCCCTTAGGCACTTACAGCGAAGAAGCTGCACTTAAGCAATTTGGCCTAGGCAAGATGGCCGTCGTATGTGCCAGTATCGATGAGGTATTTCGTAGCGTGGAAGCCGGTCAGGTGGATTACGGCGTGGTGCCGGTGGAAAATTCTACTGAAGGTGCCATAGGCTTAACCTTGGATTTATTATTGGCCAGCTCGCTAAAAATTTGCGGTGAAGTGACCTTGCCCATACACCATTGTTTGTTGTCCAAACAAACCGATCTCAGTCAAATTTCCCATGTGTTTTCGCACACGCAATCCTTAGCGCAGTGCCACGAATGGTTAACTAAAAATTTACCAAAAGCAGAACGCGAAGCCGTCACCAGCAATGCCAGAGCCGCGCAAATGATACATGACCTGGTGGCAGCAGACGGCACCTTTGCCGCGGCCATCGCCAGCAAACGCGCTGCCGACTTGTTTGGCTTAAATGTGTTGGCCGAAAACATAGAAGACGATGCAAAAAATACCACACGCTTCCTGGTATTAGGAGCGCACGACGTCGCGCCCTCGGGCAACGACAAAACTTCGCTGGTCATGACCTCAAAAAATACCCCAGGTGCCATGGTGCAATTGTTAGAGCCGCTGGCTAGGCATGGGGTAAGCATGACTAAGTTTGAGTCACGGCCGTCTAAGCAAGGCTTATGGGATTATGTGTTTTTTGTCGACCTAGAAGGCCATCAGAATGACGCCAAGGTGCAAGCGGCACTCCTGGAATGTGAACAACGCGCGTCCTTCTTGAAGGTGTTGGGTTCCTATCCGGCCGCTGTAATTTAATGTCCGCTGGTACCACGTTAGCGCATAAGGTTTAGTCTGTATGAAATCAGCTAGTCCCGATTTATCTTATTTAGCGCCCGATTACATACGGGCCATCGCTCCTTATCAGGGTGGCAAGCCTATCAGCGAGCTAGCCAGAGAGATGGGTTTGCAAGAAGCCGACATCGTCAAGTTGGCCTCCAACGAAAATCCATTGGGCATCAGCCCTAAAGCGGAAACTGCCATACAAGAGGCCTTGCTGGATATTGCGCGTTACCCGGATGGCAATGGCTTTGCATTGCGTAGCGTGGTGGCCGATAAATTCAAGCTCAAGCCCGAGCAAATTGTGTTTGGGAATGGCTCTAACGACATCCTGGAATTGGCGGCACGCGCCTTTTTAACTCCGGCCTGTGAAGCCATTTATGCGCAACACGCGTTTGCTGTTTACCCACTGGTAACCCAAGCGCTTGGTGCACATGGGGTAGAAGTGCCAGCAAAAGACTACGCACACGACCTGCCTGCCATATTGGCCGCCATCACAGCTAAAACACGGCTGATTTTCATCGCTAATCCGAACAACCCGACCGGCACTTTAATTGATAAAGCCGACTTGCTGGCATTTTTGCAGCAAGTGCCCCCGCATGTTTTGGTGGTGCTGGACGAGGCCTACGACGAGTATTTGTCGGAGGAAGATAAGTCCCAAGCATTTGCCTGGTTGGCAGAGTTTGATAATTTGATCGTATCCCGTTCGTTTTCTAAGGCCTATGGATTGGCTGGCTTGCGCATAGGCTTTGCTGCATGTCACCCCAGTGTGGCTGACATGATGAACCGAGTGCGTCAGCCATTCAATGTAAACAGTGTGGCGCAAGCTGCAGCCATGGCCTCGCTGGCAGACGACGATTTTGTAGCGCGCTCCTATGCCTTAAATCAGGCCGGCATGCTGCAAATTACCAAAGGCTTAGAAAAGCTGGGTTTAAGCTACATTCCGTCCTATGCAAACTTCGTCAGTTTTGCCGTAAAAGACGCGGCCAAAGTGAATCAGGCTTTGTTAAAAAATGGCGTTATCGTCAGGCCTATCGCTAATTACGGCATGCCGGACTACTTGCGCGTCAGCATAGGCCTGTTCAGTGAAAACGCACGTTTTTTAAGCGTGTTAGCGCAAATATTACAAAGCCACCCATAAATGAGCCATTACCAAAAACTTGCGACCGATGACGTACGTATACGCGAAGTAAAGAAACTAATCACGCCTTTAGCCTTGCTAGACAAACTAAAGGAGAGTGTGCGTTCGACTGAAAATATTTTGGCCACGCGTAATCAAATTCACAAAATACTGCATCAACAAGACGATAGATTGTTGGTGGTGGTAGGCCCGTGCTCTATACACGATAGCCAAGCAGGTTTGGATTATGCGCGCCGATTAATGGCGGTGCGTAATGACTTGGCTGCGGATTTGTTAATTGTTATGCGCGTCTACTTTGAAAAGCCAAGAACCACGGTGGGGTGGAAAGGCTTAATCAATGATCCGCATTTGGACGGCAGTTATCAAATCAATGAAGGCTTGGAAATCGCCCGTAAATTCTTGTTGGATGTCAATGAATTAGGCATGCCCGCAGGCGCTGAATTCTTAGACATGATCACGCCGCAATACACCGCAGATTTGGTGAGTTGGGGCGCCATTGGCGCACGCACCACCGAGTCGCAAGTCCACCGTGAGTTGACCTCCGGCTTGTCCTGCCCTGTAGGCTTTAAAAATGGCACGGATGGAGGCGTTCGCGTGGCTATCGATGCGATAAAAACGGCATCCAGCCCACATCATTTTTTATCGGTAAGCAAAGAAGGCCAGTCGGCCATTTTTTCCACAGCCGGTAACGATGATTGCCACGTTATCCTGCGCGGTGGAAAAAAGCCTAACTATGACAAGGACAGTGTGAATGAAGCTTGTACAAAGTTAAGTGATGCAGGTTTAGCCCCAGTGTTGATGATAGATTGCAGTCACGGTAACAGCAGTAAAAATTACTTGATGCAAAAAGAAGTAGCCAAGGACATCGGTGAGCAACTGGCTGATGGCGATCAGCGTATCGTTGGCGTGATGGTTGAATCGCACCTGGAAGCCGGTAGGCAAGACCACACGCCTGGCTGCCAATTGAATTATGGCTTATCCATTACCGATGCTTGCCTAGGTTGGTCAGACACGGTGATTTTGTTGGAAAATTTAGCATCTGCAGTACGCCAGCGCCGTCTAAAGAAATAGCTGGCATCATGAAATTCATTAGGCCTTAATCAGTAAGTTAGCAGTATTGCACCGTAGGCTTAGGGCGCATGATTCGTTTCACGTTGTAGCGGTACTGATTACAACGCTTTTAATTAATTACAAAAAAGGAACTTATCATGTGGACAACTCCAGCAGCTACAGAAATGCGTTTTGGCTTTGAAGTAACAATGTACGTAATGAACAAATAATTGGCATTACGCTAATAAAAAAAGGCTGCCGCAAGACAGCCTTTTTTTCATAACAGCGCCTACCAAGTAATTCCTCCTTAACCCAATCAATCAAGCATGGAATAACAGACATATGCACATACACGTTTTAGGCGCAGGCGCAGGCGGCGGTTTCCCTCAATGGAATTGCAATTGTTTTAATTGCGATGGCTTGCGCAAAGGCACCATCAAAGCCACTAAGCGCACCCAATCCTCCATCTGTGTCAGCAGTGACGGCATTAATTGGGTGTTGTTTAATGCATCGCCCGACGTGTTGCAGCAAATTCAAGATTTTGCACCATTGCAACCGGGCCGTGCGGTTAGAGACACCGGCATACAAGCCATCGTTTTGATTGATGCGCAGATAGACCACACCACCGGTTTGTACATGTTGCGCGAAGGGCAGGTTAAGCGTGAGATCTATTGCACCGACATGGTTTACGGTGACCTCACCTCGGGCAATCAAGTGCTCAATATATTGGGCCACTATTGCGGTATTAATCATCACCAAGTACCCACAGACGGTAAAAGCAGCTTCACCATACCGGGCGTGCCCAATTTAAAATTCACCTCCGTGGCGCTCAAAAGTGCTGCGCCACCGTATTCACCACACCGTAACAATCCGCAGTCTGGCGATACCATAGGGGTATTAATTGAAGAAATAAGCACGGGTAAAAAATGTTGGTATTCCCCTGGCCTAGCGGAAATTGAACCGCACTTGCCTGAATTAATGCATCAAGCCGATTGCATCATGGTGGACGGTACATTCTGGACCAATACAGAAATGATGGACTTGGGTCTGATGACCAAAACTGCCCGCAGCATAGGCCACAATCCGCAGTCCGGTGAGGGTGGCATGATAGAGGATCTGGATAAATTTGGTCAAACCAAAAAAGTGCGAAAAGTGTTGATACACATCAATAACACCAATCCGATATTGCGAGATGATTCAGCCGAGCGAGCGATATTAAATCAACATCAGATCGAAGTGGCCTTTGATGGCATGGACATCCTACTTTAGGAGTTAGCAATGAACGCAATGACAAACAGTGCATTACCTTGGACGCGTGAAGAATTCGAAGATAAATTACGTGAGAAGGGCAAAGGCTACCATATTTACCACCCAATCCACGTCATGATGTACGAGGGTAAGCTGACTAAAGAGCAATTGCAGTGTTGGGTGGCTAACCGCTTTTATTATCAATTAGCTATTCCCATGAAGGATGCGGCAATATTGTCCAATTGCCCAGATAAAGAAGTGCGTAAGGAATGGATAGTGCGTATCACTGACCACGATGGCGTGGGGGAGAATGTAGGTGGTATTGAAGCTTGGATACAATTGGGCATGGCGGTTGGTTTAAGCCGTGAAGACGTCACCTCGCTTAAGTATTTAAGCCCAGGGGTGAAGTTTGCCGTGGATGCGTATGTGAACTTTGCACGTCAACGCCCGTGGCAGGAAGCGGTATGTTCCTCCTTAACTGAGCTGTTCGCGCCGCACATACACCAGCAACGCATCAGTTCATGGCCTAGCATGTATCCATGGATTAACGAAAGCGGCTTAACGTATTTTAAAAAACGCCTGACCGAAGCGAGACGTGATGTGGAGCAGGGTCTAAGTGTGACGCTGGATTACTTCAGCACCTCGCGTGAAATGCAATTGAAAGCCTTGGATATATTGCAATTTAAATTGGACGTGCTTTGGGTCATTGCCGACGCTATTATGCTGGCTTGCACCGATGTCAAAGTTGAAGGTAAAGACTATTTGCGTCAACCCGTTATTAATTTTAAGTAAAGCGTAGCTAACCATGACTTCAGCAACCACTTCGACTATCGCTCATACAGATGTGTATGCATTAGCGCTCCATCATCGCTTTCAGTGGGAAGAGGCGCAGCAAAATTACGTGATCCTGTTTCCCGAAGGCATGGTTAAATTGCACGGCGGGGCAGGGGAAGTGCTAAAACGTTTAGACGGTAAGCTAAGCGTGGCCGACGTGGTGGCGGACTTGAAAGCCGCTTTTCCAGACGCTAGCAATATTGAAGCCGATATTATTGGCATGTTTGAGTTGGCGGTGAGTAAGGGTTGGTTGCGTAAGCTTTAGCATGATGAACAATGCCTCAATTTTAGGAGTAGCAAGATGACACAAGCCTCTTTAGGTGAATCTGTGGTGCAAAAAACCGTGCATGCGCAACAAAACAATGGGGTCGCTGCATCGCTAACTCACACGCAGCCTCTTTGGTTGCTGGCCGAAGTAACTTACCGCTGCCCATTGCATTGTGCTTTTTGCTACAACCCCACCGATTACGACAAGCACACGCAAAATGAATTGACCACCGAGCAGTGGCTGCAAGCGCTGCGCGATGCCCGTAAATTAGGGGCTTTGCAGCTAGGTATTTCTGGCGGTGAACCATTGCTGCGGGATGACATTGAAGACATCGTGGTGGAGGCAAAAAAACTAGGCTATTACAGCAATCTGATTACTTCAGGTGTGGGGCTTACGGAAAAGCGCATACAAGCCTTTAAAGAGGGTGGCTTGGATCACATACAGCTGTCCATGCACGACATTACCGAAGAAATTAACAACTTCATTACCAACACCAAAACCTTCGAGTTGAAGAAAAAAGTGGCCGCCATGATTAAAAATCACGGTTACCCCATGGTGCTCAATGTCGTCATACACCGTTACAACATTGGCCATATGCGCGAAATTTTAGAAATGGCGCAAGCCCTAGGCGCAGATTACATTGAATTAGCCAATACCCAGTATTACGGTTGGTCATTGGTCAATCGCAGTCAATTGATGCCTACCAAAGAGCAAGTGGATGAAGCCGAGGCCATCACCAATGAATTTAGGGCTAATCCAGACAATAAAATGAAGATATTCTTCGTGGTGCCGGATTACTTTTCTGATCGTCCTAAAAAGTGCATGAATGGCTGGGGTGAAGTGTTCATGATAGTCACTGCCAATGGCGATGTGTTGCCTTGCCACTCGGCTCGCGTATTGCCGAATATGCAATTTCCCAATGTGCGCGATAGCGGCTTGGCTTATGCCTGGCAAGATTCCCCGACATTCAATAAATACCGCGGCGATGCTTGGATGAAAGAGCCTTGTCGCAGTTGTTCGGAAAAAGAAAATGACTTAGGTGGCTGCCGTTGCCAGGCCTTTTTATTGTCTGGTGATGCCGAAGCTGCTGACCCGGTTTGCAGTAAATCGCCGCATAGGCATTTGATAGACCAAGCCATTATCGATTCAAAAAATCCACAGTCCGTTGCGCAACCCATTGTTTTCCGCAACGATAAGAATTCCAAGAAAATCCTAGCGGGTGAATTAAACGATCGTGTAAAAGCGTTTCATGCTTTGCCCTAAAGAGTTATTCATAAGTGGGCTAGGCTGTGGTTAAATAGAACGCGCTTGATAAGTTAAGCTTGTCGGCGCGTTTTTTATGGGTGCGTTCCTTATGTATAAATCGTCTGCGTTTACTTTATCGCTAGTCTTAGCAAGTCTAGCCGCCTTGGCGCCATTTGCCATAGACACTTATTTGCCGGCTTTTTCTGGTTTAGAAACAGCACTGATCGCCAGCCCCTTGGAATTGCAGCAAAGCCTTACTTTTTACTTATTGCCTTATGCCTTAATGACTTTGTGGCACGGCGCTATTTCCGATTCCATAGGGCGTATCACCACCATTAAATGGGGTTTGGCGGTATTTATTTTAGCCTCCATAGGCTGTGCTTTTGCGAGCAATGTTGAAGCCTTATGGTTCTTCCGTGCCTTGCAAGGCTTGTCCGGTGGGGCTGGTAACGTGGTGGCCAGGGCCATGGTGCGGGATTTATTTGAAGGCCCGCAAGCACAGCGGGTCATGGCCACGGTGCAAATGTTGTTTGGCATTGCCCCGGCTGTGGCGCCCATTATTGGTGGCCTATTGCTAGGCATGCATTGGCAAGCCATCTTTGTCTTTTTAGCGCTGTATGCTGCCGTCAGCTTATGGGCCGCCGTGCGTTATTTGCCTGAAACCGTCCCCGCCGACAAGCGCATGCCTTTGTCGACCAAAAAAGTCATGGGCGCCTACCGTACGGTATTTTCTGATAAGGAATTCAATTGGGTGGTGTTGGCTTCCGCAGCCAATTTTGCTGCTTTTTTTATTTATGTATTGGCCAGTCCGGTTTTTTTAGTTAAACAATTGGGACTGACGGATCAACAATTTGGCTACATGTTTATCCCCACGGTGTGTGGCATGGTTTTAGGGTCGTATTTGGCTAAACGGGCTGCCGGTATCTACAGCAGCCAGCAAGTGCTTAAGGCGGCCTACCTTTGGATGGGGGCTATGGCACTGCTTAATCTTGGGGTTTGCTTACTATTACCGGTAAGGCCGTTTTACAATATATTGCCGGTGGCTTTGTTTAATGTAGGCATGGCCTTGGCCATGCCTATACTCTCCCTGGCTGCGCTGGATAGGCATGCAAAAATACGTGGCACAGCCGCCTCGGGTCAAGCCTTCATACAAATGTTGCTTTCTGCAATTTCAGCAGGTTTGATCGTGCCTTTGGTGTGGTTTCAACCCTTAGGTTTAGCCATGGCCATGGCTGGCTACCTGATATTTAGCTTCTGCGTGTTGCGTTTATCTGCTTCGTGGAGGGTGGTGGTGCCTAACTAGATTGTGGCCTGCTTGGGCAGGGTGTATAGTGAATTTATGTACTTGAACTAGTGACAAAGGAAGCGAAATGGACCCGCTAAATAAACATTACAGCGAAGAGCAATTGATAGAGGATTTCAAATCGGTAGTGGCCGATCTGGAGGCGCTATTGCAAGAGACCGCTCATAGCGGCGGTGAAAAAATGACGGCGATTAGAGCTAAAGCTGAGCAATCCATTGATGCGGTTAAAGCGAGCATGGCCGATGCGCCAGCAGCTGCGCTAAACAAAGCCAAGGAGGCGGCTACGGCTACAGACGATTATGTGCAGGCCAACCCATGGCGATCCATAGGTTTGGCTGTCAGCGTAGGTGTCATTATTGGTTTGCTTCTTAGCCGTCGGTCATCTTAGGCCATGAGCAATAATAATCAGCATGGCGGTTTATTGGATACCATAGCGAGCATGGCGGCAGGTTTAGTCACCATGCTGCATACCCGCTTGGCCCTGTTATCTACCGACATAGAAGAGGAGCGCGAGCACCTGTTGTCCTTGATACGCCTGTCACTCATTTCGCTTTTTTTCATCATGCTAGGCCTGCTGTTGTTGGCCGTTTTGCTCATCGTGGTGTTATGGGAGAGTTACCGTTTAAGCGCTATTGCTGGATTGGCAGGGTGTTTTTTAACGGCTGGGCTAGTGTCATGGTATTTGGCTAAACGCAAAGCCAAGATTAAGCCAAGGTTGTTTTGGTCCAGCTTAGAAGAGCTAGAAAAAGATCGGCAAGCGCTGGATCAATCTTAAGTTTAAACAAAACAATGCATTCACCCTTAGTTCAATTAGCCAAAAAACGTCAGCACTTAGTCGCGCAAGCGCAATTGCAACGTTTGGCTGTGGCAGCTCAATTGCAGGTTTTGCACAAACCCATAAGCCTGCTTGATACTGGACTTAATATGGTGCGTTACATTAAGCGCCATCCTGTGCTGGTGGCGAGCGGCGGCAGCGCTTTGTTGTCTATGTTGAAGCCCAGCGGCCTTAGTTTGTGGTTGCAGCGCGGACTGCTTGCCTGGCAACTGCTTGGCAGGCTTAGAAAGAAAATGCGGGAATAATAAAGCTTGCATGACATTTGATGCGGGCTAGCCTAGTCCTAGGCGAGGCTTCATACACATACCGAGTACTCATAAAGGAGCCGGCATTGACCGGCATTTAAACGATGTCTGATCCGATAAAATACACACAAGAGCCCGACGACTGGGGCTCTAGAAACCACGTGCAAACCTTGGTCATGATGATGGTCACGGTCTTAGGACTTTACCTGTGCTACAAAATGGCCTTGCCTTTTTTGGCTGTGCTGGTTTGGGCGTTGACCCTAGCCGTGCTGTTTAGTCCTTTGCAACGTTATTTAGAGGCTAGGCTTAAATCCAGTGGCCTGGCGGCCTCCTTATCAGTATTAATCATAGGCTTGATCGTGGTGATACCGGCGGTATTTGTTGGTCAGCAATTGTTATTTCAAGCAGTTAAAGGTGCGCAATCCATAGAGTTGAAACTTAGCTCGGGGCAGTGGTTGCAAACATTAGAGGCCCAGCCACAATTGGCCCCGCTATTAGATAAAATTGAGCAGCGCATTGATTTCCCTGGGGCGGCAGCGGCCTTTGCGCATTGGGTTAACACCAGTGCGGCCGACATAGTTAAGGCGTCGGCGGTGCAAATTTTAGGCTTGTGCTTAATTTTTTATGTCTTATTTTTCTTCCTCCGCGATCGCCAGTTAATTTTGCGTGCCATTGCGCTACGTGGGCCTTTGTCGCAGTCGCAAATGGAGGGTTTGTTTGTGCGTATAGGTGACACCATACACGCTACCGTTTACGGTACTTTTGCGGTGGCCTCGGTGCAAGGCTTGCTTGGGGGTTTAATGTTCTGGTGGTTGGGTTTGCCAGCGCCCTTGCTTTGGGGACTCATCATGGGTATGTTGGCGGTGATTCCCATGCTGGGCGCTTTTGTGATTTGGGCGCCGGCGGCCTTATTTTTGGCCTTAGAAGGGTCCTGGCAAGACGCCTTAACGCTCACGCTATGGGGGATGTTGGTGGTCGGTACCGTGGATAATCTGCTAAGGCCGGTGTTGGTGGGCGACCGTTTGCGCTTGCATACCGTGCTAACGTTTTTGTCTGTGGTGGGTGGTTTGCTGATTTTTGGTGCCGCTGGACTCATTTTGGGTCCGGTCACCCTGGTGATTACCATGGCTATGTTGGAGTTTTGGAGTGCTAGAAATTCGGCTGAATAGACCATCATTACGCATAACGAGACCAACTATTTCTGTCATATTGCTTTGTTAAAATTTGTTGAGGCTAGCTAGCTAGCCTTGTTGGTAATGGGTTATAATTATGCGCAGCGCGGCATTGCCAAGACGCTCGCTTGGTGCAAATGGTTGGCGCTAGTCTGGCTTTTTCAAAAAAGATTTTTCAGCTATTGGGTCTGGGGCTGGTAAGTGTTAGAAAACTACTTTCCGATTTTGTTGTTTATCCTCGTGGGTTTAGCCGTCGGCGTCGGTCCGCTTTTATTGGGCTTGCTGCTTTCTCCGCATAAGCCAGACACGGCAAAAAATTCCCCCTATGAGTGCGGCTTTGAAGCCTTTGAAGATGCGCGCATGAAGTTCGATGTACGCTATTACTTGGTGGCCATTCTGTTTATTTTATTTGATTTAGAGATCGCTTTTCTGTTTCCTTGGGCAGTGGTGCTGCAAGAAATCGGTTTATTCGGCTTTATTGCCATGTTGGTGTTCTTAAGTGTGCTGGTCATAGGCTTCATTTACGAATGGAAAAAAGGCGCCTTGGAGTGGGATTAAGTCTGCTATGAGTATAGAAGGGTTGTTAGAAAAAGGCTTTGTCACCACCACGCTAGATACCGTGATTAACTACACGCGTACAGGCTCTATGTGGCCCATGACCTTTGGTTTGGCCTGCTGTGCGGTAGAGATGATGCATGCCGGTGCCTCGCGTTATGATTTGGATAGGTTTGGCATCGTGTTCCGCGGCAGTCCGCGGCAATCCGACGTGATGATAGTAGCCGGCACTTTGGTCAACAAAATGGCGCCTGCCTTACGTAAAGTCTATGATCAAATGGCCGAACCGCGCTGGGTCATCTCCATGGGGTCTTGTGCCAACGGTGGTGGCTATTACCATTACTCTTATGCCGTGGTGCGTGGTTGTGACCGCATCGTCCCGGTGGATGTGTACGTACCAGGGTGCCCACCCACCGCTGAAGCCTTGTTGTACGGCATTATCCAATTGCAAAATAAAATTAAACGCACCAACACCATAGCCCGCTAAAAACCATGTCAGCTAAATTAAATCAACTTCATGTGGATGTGCAATCGGCCTTAGGCCCTAAGCTGATTCAATCCAACATCGCGCTTAATGAGCTCACCTTGCTATGCCGTGCTGAAGATTATCTGTCCGTGTGTTTATGCCTACGCGATGACCCGCGTTTTCAGTTTGAGCAATTAATTGATTTGTGTGGCGTGGATTACCAAAGTTACGCTGACGAAGAGCTGGCGGGGCCTCGCTACGCTGCGGTCTGCCATTTGTTGTCGGTGACGCTGAACCAGCGTCTGCGTTTACGCGTCTTTGCCGTGGACGATGCTTTTCCGATTCTAGCTACGCTGGTCGACATTTGGCCGGTAGCCAATTGGTATGAGCGTGAAGCCTTTGATATGTACGGCATCATGTTTGAAAATCACCCGGATTTACGCCGCTTACTTACCGATTACGGTTTCGTTGGCCATCCTTTCCGTAAAGATTTCCCCATGATAGGGCACGTTGAGATGCGCTATGACCCAGAGCAGCAACGCGTGATTTATCAGCCCGTTAGCATAGACGAGCGCAATAACGTGCCGCGCGTGATACGTAATGAAGGAGCGCACGCCAAGTAGGCGTGGACTATGGCTGAAATTAGAAATTACACCATGAACTTTGGTCCGCAGCATCCGGCGGCGCACGGCGTTTTACGCTTGGTATTGGAGTTGGACGGCGAGGTGATACAGCGTGCCGATCCGCACATTGGTTTGTTGCACCGTGGCACAGAAAAATTAGCGGAAAACCGCACGTATTTGCAATCCATTCCCTACATGGATAGGTTGGACTATGTCTCCATGATGTCTAATGAGCACGCCTACGTAATGGCCATCGAAAAGATGATGGGTATCGATGTGCCCTTGCGTGCGCAATACATACGCGTCATGTTTGATGAGATCACCCGGGTGCTTAACCACTTATTATGGTTGGGTGCGCATGCCCTAGACGTGGGCGCCATGACGGTGTTCTTGTACGCCTTCCGTGAGCGTGAGGATTTATTCGATTGCTACGAAGCGGTTTCAGGCGCGCGCATGCATGCGGCTTACTACCGTCCAGGTGGGGTTTACCGTGATTTGCCCAATCAGATGCCGCAGTTCGCGGTTTCTCCCTTGCGCAATGCCAAAACCGTGGCCAAGCAAAATGAAAACCGTCAGGGTTCTTTGTTGGACTTCATAGAAGATTTTACCCAGCGTTTTCCCAAGTACGTGGACGAGTACGAAACCTTGCTGACCGATAACCGCATCTGGAAGCAACGTACGGTTGATGTGGGTATCGTTACGCCTGAACGCGCTTTGGCGTTAGGCATGACTGGCCCTATGTTGCGTGGTTCTGGTATCGCCTGGGATTTGCGTAAAACACAACCCTATGAAGTCTATGCGGACATGGATTTTGACGTGCCGGTTGGGGTGAATGGCGATTGCTATGACCGCTATTTAGTGCGTATGGAAGAATTTAGGCAATCTAATCGCATCATTCAGCAATGCGTTAGCTGGTTGCGCAATAATTCGGGCCCCGTGATTACTAGCGATAACAAAGTCGCGCCACCAGACCGTGAGGGCATGAAGAGCAATATGGAAGATTTAATCCACCATTTCAAATTGTTCACTGAAGGTTTTCATGTGCCGGCCGGTGAAGCGTACGCAGCAGTTGAGCACCCTAAAGGTGAGTTTGGTATTTACATGGTGTCCGATGGCGCCAATAAACCTTACCGCTTAAAAATTCGCGCCCCTGGTTTTGCTCATTTGGCAGCGCTGGATGAAATGACCCGTGGTCACATGATTGCCGATTTGGTGGCCATCATAGGCACGCAAGATATCGTGTTTGGTGAAATTGATCGATGAGTACAGATTGAGTCAACTATGTTAAGCCCACAAATTACAGAAAAAATCGATTACGAGCTGACTAAGTACCCAGCCGAGCAGAGCCAAGCGGCGGTTATGAGTGCCTTACGTATCGTGCAAACCGAACGCGGTTGGCTGTCTAATGAAAGCATGAGCGAAGTGGCTCAATACTTAGGCATGCCAGAGATAGCCGTCATGGAAGTGGCCAGTTTCTACAATATGTACGACTTGGCGCCGGTGGGTAAATACAAAATCAGTGTTTGCACTAACATTTCATGCATGTTGCGTAACAGCGATGAAATAGTGGATCACCTTAAACATAAGTTGGGTGTGGAGTTTAATCAAGTGAGTGAGGACGGTAAGTTCTGCCTGAAAGAAGGCGAATGCATGGGCGCTTGTGGTGGCGCGCCTTTAATGATTATTAATAATCACACCATGCATGAGTTTTTAACGCCGGCTAAAGTCGATGCCATTTTGGATGAGTTGAAATAATGGCAACGCCATCAGCAAAAGCACAAGCACCGGTGATGACCGATTTAAACGGTCAAACCTTGGTCTGTTTGCGCACCTTAACAGAAAGCCAACCTGCCGCTCTAGCGACCTACATCAAGCTAGGTGGCTACCAATCGCTAAAACGCATAGTGACTGAGAAAACCAAGGCCACGGACATCATCACCGAGGTGAAAATCTCCGGCTTGCGGGGGCGTGGTGGCGCCGGTTTCCCCACCGGTCTCAAATGGAGTTTCATGCCACGCTACTTTGATGGCGTGAAGTATTTGGTGTGCAATACCGACGAAGGCGAACCGGGCACATTCAAAGACCGCGACATCATTCGTTACAACCCACACCAATTGATAGAAGGCATGACTATTGCCGCTTACACCTTGGGAGCACGGGTGGGCTACAACTACATACACGGTGAAATTTGGCAAGATTATGAAACCTTTGAAGCTGCGTTAATGGAAGCCAAAGCCGCCGGTTACTTAGGTGAAAACTTATTCGGCACAAACTTTAGCTTCGATTTGTATGCCGTGCACGGTTACGGCGCCTACATATGCGGTGAAGAAACCGCCT
This sequence comes from Methylotenera sp., assembly GCA_020035195.1. Classification (GTDB taxonomy): domain Bacteria; phylum Pseudomonadota; class Gammaproteobacteria; order Burkholderiales; family Methylophilaceae; genus Methylotenera. The sequence continues at coordinate 4,992 of JAIQBT010000066.1, read as the reverse complement.
TAATTGAATCCATAGAAGGCAAAAAAGGCCAGCCGCGCTTCAAGCCGCCTTTTCCCGCCAGTTACGGTGTGTTTGGTAGGCCGACCAATGTTAACAACACCGAAAGTTATGCTTCCATCCCATGGATAATGCAACACGGTGGCGCAGCCTTTGCCGATTTAGGCGTGCCTAATTCGGGAGGCAGCAAATTGTTCTCTGTGTCTGGCCACGTTGAAAAGCCGGGCAACTACGAAGTAAAAATGGGCACCCCTTTTGTTGATTTATTGGCTATGGCCGGCGGTGTATGGCATGGTCGAAAACTTAAAGCGGTGATTCCAGGCGGCCCGTCCACAGCCGTTGTACCGGCGTCCATCATGGAAGCGACCAGTATGGATTACGACAGCTTAAGCAAAGCCAGAACAAGCTTAGGCGCGGGCTCTATGATAGTCATGGACGACAGCACCTGCATGGTTAAAACCTTGCACCGTTTGTCTTATTTCTTTTATGAAGAAAGCTGTGGTCAATGCACGCCATGCCGTGAGGGCACGGGTTGGGTTTACCGAGTTTTGGATCGCATTGTTAAAGGCCAAGGCAAGATGGAAGACTTGGATCTGCTGACAGACATCAGTAAGAACATTTCAGGCCGTACCATATGCGCGCTGGGTGAAGCGGCAGCCACACCGGTCATCAGCTTTATTAAGCATTTTAGGGCGGAATTTGAGTATTACATTGAGCACGGTAAAAGTATGGTTGAGAGCAGGGCGGAGCAAGGCTAATGTTAAATATAGAAATTGACGGCAAAGCGTTAGAAGTCGAGCACGGCAGCTCCATTATTGATGCTGCCGATAAAGTTGGCATTGCGATACCACGTTTTTGTTACCACAAAAAATTATCCGTCGCGGCCAATTGCCGCATGTGCTTGGTGCAAGTTGAAAATTTCAATAAGCCCTTGCCCGCCTGCGCCACGCCGGTGGCCGATGGCATGAAGATTTTTACCCGTTCTAAATCGGCCATAGACGCCCAAAAAAGCGTGATGGAGTTCCTGCTGATTAACCATCCCTTGGATTGCCCTATCTGCGATCAAGGCGGTGAGTGCGATCTACAAGACGTCGCCGTGGCCTACGGCACCAGCGGCTCGCGCTACACGGAAGAAAAGCGTGTGGTGTTCAATAAAAATATTGGGCCACTAGTCAGCACGGATATGACGCGCTGCATACAGTGCACACGCTGCGTACGTTTCTTGCAAGAAGTCGGGGGCATCATGGAGTTAGGTATGGTGGGCCGTGGCGAGCATGCGGAGATCACCGCTTACGTGGATAAGAGCGTGAATTCCGAATTGTCCGGCAACATCATCGATTTGTGCCCGGTGGGTGCACTCACCAGCAAACCGTTTAGGTATTCTGCCCGCAGTTGGGAATTGACGCGCAGGCCAAGTATAGCGCCGCATGACGGCCTAGGCTCGCACATAGAAGTGCACGTTAAAGACAATAAAGTCATGCGTGTATTGCCTAGAGAAAAAGAAAGCATCAATGAGTGCTGGTTGTCCGACCGTGATCGCTTTTCATACGAAGGCTTAAATAGCAGCGACCGTTTGCAGGTGCCTATGATTAAACACAACGGCAACTGGCTGGAAACCGATTGGAAAACCGCGCTAGAGTTTGCTGCGGGTCAAATTAAAGACATTAGCAATGAGCACGGCAGCGATGCCTTAGGCGTGTTGGTCTCGCCTAACAGCACCATGGAAGAAGGCTATTTAGCTAAGCAACTAGCTACGGCCTTGAACTGCGGTAATGTGGATTACCGTTTGCGCCAAACCGATTTCAGGTTAGACGGCAAGCGTCTAGGGACACCATGGATGGGTTGCAACATTCATGAAATTGAAGAGTTAGACCGCATACTGGTCATAGGCTCCAACCTTAGAAACGAGCACCCATTGTTGGCCAAACGTTTCCGCAAAGCCGTGGCTAATGGCGCCGAACTTTCTGTCATCAGCCCGTTAGATAACAACCCATTAATGGATATCGCGCATAAAGTCATTGTTCGTCCGAATGATATAGTGAACGTGCTAGGCCAAGTGCTTAAAGCCATGTCCGGCTTACAGCGCTTGTCCTTGTGCTTGCCACCGTCGCTTAATCAATTGCTGGAAGAAATTAAAGTTAGACCCAACACCCAAGCCATAGCCGAAAGCATGGCAGGACATGGCAAAGATTACGATCTAGTCGCGCCTAAAGTGGGTATCTTCCTTGGCAACATGGCCTTGAGCGACCCACGCTTCACCGAAATGTACAGCATGGCAGAAGCCATAGGCGGCATCTCTGGTGCTAAAGGCGGCATATTGCCGGCCACATCCAATAGCACAGGCATGCACATGATGGGCGTGATGCCTAGCAGTACAGGCATGCATGCAAGAGCCATGCTGGAAGTGCCGCGTAAAGCTTATCTCATCGTCAATATAGAACCTGAATTGGATTGCCAGCATGCCGCGCTTGCGAAAGCGGCGATGCAAAAAGCCGAATGCGTGGTGGCATTAACCGCCTACAAATCAGCCGCCCTAGAGCATGCGGATATCTTATTGCCAATTGCGCCGTTCAGCGAAACCTCTGGTACCTTCATGAGCATGGAAGGCCGCGTACAGAGCTTTACCGCCGCGGTGAAACCTTTGGGTGAATGCCGCCCGGCATGGAAGGTGTTGCGTGTGTTAGCCAATACCTTAGGTTTGCCAGACTTTGATTACGAGACCAGCGAGCAAGTAAAACAGGCTATTTTTGCCGGTGAAAAACCATCAGCCGTGGTTTGGCGTAGCCTAAATAACAACCTCAAAGACTTGGTTGAAATTCAAGTGAACATCAAGCACGACGGCTTGCAGCGCATAGGTGAAGTGCCACAGTACGAATCCGATCCTATTGTGCGTCGCTCCATGCCATTGCAAAAAACTAAGTACAATATCAAGCCTATGGCGCGTATGTGTGCGGCACAATTAGCTGAGCTGGCTTTGCAAGAGGGCGATCAAGTTTTGGTTAAACAAGACAAAGGCAGCGCCGTGCTAACCGTTAAATTGGACAATCACGTGGCTAAAGGCTGTGTGCGCGTTGCGGCTGCGCATGAAGACACCATAGGCTTGGGCGATCTGATGGGTGACATCAGTGTGGAGAAGTTATCCGCAAACCAATTGGCCGCTTACCAGGCCAGCCTTAAGGAAGTGCACGCGTAATGGAATGGCTTACTCATTTATTCGGGGATTACTGGCCGGCAGTCGAACTGACGGCTTGGACCTTAATTAAAATCGTTGCAATCGTGCTGCCATTAATGGTTGCGGTGGCCTACCTAACATTGGCCGAACGCAAAGTCATCGGTTACATGCAAGTGCGTATAGGTCCCAACCGCGTGGGTTACTTTGGTCTGCTGCAACCCCTAGCCGATGGCCTTAAGCTCTTGTTTAAAGAAATCATCATCCCGACGGCATCCAATAAAGTGCTATTTCTATTAGGCCCTGTGCTGGCGATCGCTCCCGCGTTTGCAGCTTGGGCTGTGGTGCCGTTTGATATGACCATGGTCTTGGCGGATGTGGATGCAGGCTTGTTGTACATACTGGCCATGACCTCGGTGGCGGTCTACGGTGTGATTATTGCAGGTTGGGCATCCAATTCTAAGTATGCCTTTTTGGGCGCACTGCGCTCTGCAGCACAAATTGTTTCATACGAAATCGCGATGGGTTTCGCGCTGGTTGGCGTGCTGATGTGTGCCAACACGCTTAATTTAGGAAAAATTGTGCTGGGCCAAGCCGGTGGTATTTGGCACTGGTACTTCCTGCCCTTGTTCCCCTTATTTATCGTGTATTTTATCAGTGCGGTCGCCGAAACTAACCGTGCCCCATTTGATGTGGCAGAAGGGGAGTCGGAGATCGTGGCTGGTTTCCATGTGGAGTATTCCGGCATGGCCTTTGCCGTATTCTTTTTGGCTGAATACGCCAACATGATTTTGGTTTCCATGCTTGCGGCCTTGATGTTCTTAGGCGGCTGGTTGTCGCCACTACCGTTTATTCCAGACAGTTTTTTATGGTTATTGGCCAAAGTGGCCTTTCTATTGTTCTTATTTTTATGGTTTAGGGCCACATTCCCTAGGTACCGCTACGACCAAATCATGCGTCTAGGATGGAAGGTATTTATCCCCATTACCATCGTCTGGATTGTGTTCGTCGGCGGCATGATGCAAACCCCATGGGCGTATTTATTCCATTAATCCTATGATAAAAACAATACAAAAAACCCTATCAAGCTTAATGCTGGTCGAACTGCTAAAAGGCATGGCCTTAACCGGCCGTTATTTCTTTGCACCTAAGATTACCGTGCAATACCCTGAAGAAGTCACGCCACAATCCAACCGCTTTCGTGGCCTGCATGCATTAAGGCGCTATGCCAATGGTGAGGAGCGTTGCATTGCTTGTAAATTGTGTGAGGCCGTTTGTCCAGCCATGGCCATTACCATAGAGTCTGAGCAGCGTGAGGACAATACCCGCCGCACCACCCGCTACGACATAGATTTGACCAAATGCATTTTTTGTGGCATGTGTGAAGAATCCTGCCCGGTGGATTCCATCGTTGAAACGCGGATGTTTGATTACCACGGTGAACAACGCGGTGATTTGCTGTATACCAAAGACATGCTATTGGCCGTTGGTGATAAGCACGAGAAGCAAATTGCCGCCGATCGCCATTTAGACAAAGCCTTTAGATAATAAAGAGACCCTACGCCTACCATGACATTCTTTGGCTTACCTTTTCAAGACCTGGTTTTTTACAGCTTAGCGCTTATTTTGCTCTACGCTGCCCTCAGCGTGATTACCACCCGTAACCCAGTGTATGCGGCACTATTTCTAGTGCTGGCGTTTTTTACTGCCGCCGGCATATGGTTGTTATTAGAGGCGGAATTCCTAGCCATCACCTTGGTGCTGGTCTACGTCGGCGCCGTAATGGTCTTGTTCTTGTTTGTGGTGATGATGCTAGACATCAACCT
>JAIQBT010000002.1 GCA_020035195.1 Methylotenera sp. | reverse complement strand
AACACCAGGAAACGGCGGAACCGCACGCAATATTGAGTAATAAGGCGTGAAGTACCACACCGGGGCAATGTGTGCCGGGGTCACCAATGGATTGGCTGGCACAAAATTATTCGCTTCCAGAAAGTAACCGCCCATCTCTGGCGCAAAGAAAATAATGGTTGAAAAGACCATCAAAAATACCACCACCCCAACAATGTCTTTCACTGTGTAGTATGGGTGAAAAGGAATGCCGTCCAATGGGATACCAGTTTTCTTATCTTTTAGCTTTTTGATTTCAATGCCATCTGGGTTGTTGGATCCCACTTCATGCAAGGCAATAATATGGGCCGCAACCAAACCAACTAAGACAAAAGGCAAGGCAATCACGTGAAACGCAAAGAAACGGTTCAGGGTGGCATCCGAAACCAAGTAATCACCGCGCAACCACTCAGACACATCGGGACCAACAAATGGGATGGCTGAAAATAGATTCACAATTACTTGCGCGCCCCAATAGGACATCTGACCCCATGGAAGCAGGTAGCCAAAAAAAGCCTCGCCCATCAAGCATAAAAATATACCCACGCCGAACAACCAAATGAGCTCCCGCGGGTTGCGATAGGAGCCATAAATAATGCCGCGAAACATGTGCAAATAGACCACCACAAAAAACATGGAAGCACCGGTGGAATGCATATAGCGTATCAACCAACCCCAGGGGACATCGCGCATGATGTACTCTACGGAAGCAAACGCCAGCATGGCATCCGGCTTGTAATGCATGGTCAAGAATATGCCTGTTAAAATTTGCAGCACTAAAACCAATAAGGATAGCGAGCCGAAAAAATACCAAAAATTGAAATTTTTGGGTGCGTAGTACTCGGTCAAGTGCGCTTTGATGTTGCTGCTCAATGGGAAACGGGCATCAACCCACTCCAACCCCTGGTTCAGCGCGTTCGCCACCACTGATTTTTTTTCTGTGTTTGTTTTGTTTGTCATGACTTAAGCCTTATCCTCAGTATCCACACCAATTAGCAAGGTCGTATCTGTTAAATATTTATGCGGTGGCACCACCAAATTCACGGGAGCTGGCGAGCCTTTGAAAACGCGTCCAGCCAAGTCGAACTTCGAGCCATGGCATGGGCAAAAGAAGCCGCCCGTCCAGTTATCGCCCATGTCACCCTTAGGCTGTAGCTTGGCAGATGGCGAGCAGCCCAAGTGGGTACATATACCCACCATTACCGCTAAATTGGGCTTAATGGATCGGTCTGTACTTTTACAATACTCAGGTTGCTGAGAAACAACATCACAGCTAGGATCGATCAACTGATCATCGTGCTTGGGCAAGTCTGCCGTCATCTCATCGGTGCGATGGATAATCCACACCGGCTTACCGCGCCACTCAACGGTCATCATGCTGCCCGGCGCTATTTTACTAATGTCCACTTCCACAGGCGCACCTGCTGCTTTGGCTCGCTCACTTGGCGTCATACTCAGAACAAAAGGCACGGCGGCGGCGGCGCAACCTAGCGCACCTACGCTGGAAGACGCGATTAGAAAATTACGCTTTTCTAAATCGACCGAATTGGCTTGACCAGCTTGTGCTGCATTTTTTTGCTTGTCATTTGGGGTATCTGACATGTTTTCCTCATGAACTAATTTGGATTGACCGGATTGGATGACTGAGGCACTTAATAATTCAGCCTTGCACACAATAAATTCTTTTAACCGTTAATTACATAGCCCAGCTTAAACGCCTAGCAAATTTCAAATCTGGCGTATTGTACAATTTTTTGTGCATCAATTAAAGCAATATTTTATAAGTCATTGAAAAATATAGATTAAACTGGATTATAAAGGTCCAAGAATTCATGCTGAACAGCGAATTTTTTCACCAAATGCTCACCCAATGCCTGAATACCATAACGCTCAGTGGCATGGTGGCCGGCAGCGATGTAGGCGACGCCAGACTCCTTGGCTAAATGGGTAGTCTGCTCTGAAATTTCACCGCTAATAAAAGCATCCACACCCAGGCGTATCGCCTCCTCAATGTAAGCCTGACCTGCGCCCGTGCACCAAGCAACGGTTTTAAGCGGCTTATTTAAATCCCCAATGACCAAGGATGGCCGTTGCAGCGTCGAGTCTACCCTTTTAGTAAAGTCCGCCAAGCTAATGGCTTGCTCAAGCTTGCCATAAAGAACCAAGCCAGACTCACCTGCAGAACCGCTTTGCACTATGCCCAACTTGCGGCCTAATGTTACATTGTTACCTAGCTCAGGGTGCGCATCCAAAGGCAAATGGTAGGCCACCAAACTGATGTCTCTTGCCATCAAAAAGGCCAGTCTTTTGCGCTTTATACCTACCAGGCTGGGGTCCTCATTTCGCCAAAAATATCCATGATGCACCAACACCAAATCGGCACCGCAGTCGGCTGCCTGCTGCAAAAATTCCAGACTAGCACTTACCCCAGTCACTATTTTTCCAACTTCAGCACGGCCTTCAACCTGCAATCCATTCGGGCAATAATCTTTATAGCGATCCACTTGCATGAATTGCTGGGTATAGTCGATTAAATCATTCAGCCTCACCATTGCTTGCCACCTTTTTATTACTTACGCCGTAAATATTCGCTACAATAAGCTTGATATTACATGGCTGCGCACAATTACTCAAAGTAAAAACCCACTAACAAAACTAAAACTGTTGCATTAAATTTTATTCGAGCAATCCTTAATTTAACTCATATTTAGCCCAAACTATGCACACATCGCTAAACAAGAAACTGTGGCTCATTTTTGCCCAAACCACCACCTTGTGTTTGGCTGCCCTTTTTGTGGTGCGCACCTTTGCCCCCAATCTGGTTGACGGTCTAAGCCAAAAACAAAAATCCGCGGTACTGGTTAAATACGCCGAACCCAGCATGGGATTGAACTCTGCAGGCTCGTACAGCCTAGCTGTAAAAAAAGCCATGCCTGCTGTAGTCAATATTTTTACCAGTAAAAAAGCCTCGGATAACCCCCATCAAAAATACTTGGACGACCCCATGTTTAGGCATTTTTTTGGTGATCAATTTGATGATAATGGTGATCAAAATCAAGCTGAAAACAGCCTAGGGTCAGGGGTAATTGTTAGCGAACAAGGCCTTATACTAACTAATAATCATGTGGTGGCTAGCGCTGATGAAATTGATATTGCGCTGTCCGATGGCCGCAAGATGCCCGCAAAAATTGTTGGTACCGATCCCGAAACCGATTTGGCGCTGATTAAAATTGATGCCCACAACTTACCTGCCATCACTTTTGCCAGTTCAGACACATTAAACGTAGGCGATGTGGTGCTGGCCATCGGCAATCCATTTGGGGTGGGGCAAACCGTCACTCAAGGTATCATCAGTGCACTCGGGCGCACGCATTTAGGCATCAACACCTTTGAAAACTTCATACAAACCGATGCGTCGATTAATCCAGGCAATTCCGGCGGCGCATTAATTGATACAGAAGGTAATTTGGTCGGCATTAACAGCGCAATTTATTCGCGCAGTGGCGGTTCCATGGGCATAGGTTTTGCTATACCCGCCAGCTTGGCACGGCAAGTAATGGAGGAAATTGTAAGCCTAGGCAACGTTACCCGCGGTTGGATAGGCATACAAGCACAAGACATTACACCTGAACTGGCTGAATCATTTAAGCTAAAACAAGCACAAGGGGCTCTGGTGGCTGGCGTACTTAGAGGTGGTCCGGCAGATAAGGCCGGCGTGCATGCGGGCGATGTATTGCTGGCCATAGAAGGCAAGCCTATATTCGACACAGGCTCCATGCTTAATTTAATTGCGGCGCTAGCACCCAATCAACAAGCCAGTCTAAAAATCGCCCGCGCTGGGAAAACCCTTAACTTAATGGTCACGGTAGGCAAGCGGCCAAAACCGATAGCGCAAAAATAGCCTATTGCTTGTTCAATCAGGCGATTCAAGCCGGCTATTTTTTGCTTTACCTAGAAAATTGGCAAGCAAAATGCCAAGTTCATACAACAGCCAAATGGGTAGCGCTAACATGAATTGCGAAACAATATCGGGTGGCGTAAAAATAGCCCCGACGATAAAAGCAGCCACCACCACATAGGCGCGCATGGCTTTCAACTGAACTACGCTTACCCAGTCAAAATGCACCACCAAAATAACGGCAATCGGCACTTGAAAAGCTAAACCGAATGCAAAAAACAGACTGATCACAAAGTCTAAGTAATTGGCGATGTCGGTCATGACGGCTACGCCAGCTGGTGCAGCACCCACAATAAATCCAAAAATTACCGGAAACACGAGAAAGTAGGCGAAGGCCATGCCGGTTAAAAAAAGACAGCAACTTGCTACTATCATGGGCACCATGAATTTTTTTTCATGTGCATACAATCCAGGCGAAACGAATGACCAAGCTTGATACATGGTATGCGGCAGTGAAATAATGAAAGCGGCCAACATGGCCACCTTCATGGGGACAAAAAAGGGCGTGGTGACTGCCGTGGCAATCATCTGCCCTCCACTGGGCAATTGAGCCAGCAAAGGCGCCGCTAATAGGCTGTAGATTTTATTAGAAAATGGCAACAGTGCTACTAGCACCAGCACAAAACCAATGAGTGTACGCAATAAACGATCGCGCAATTCAATCAAATGTGCAATGAAATTTTCGGTTGGGGTCACTGGTTAAAATTAACTTTTAGCTGCTCAGTCTTTGCTTGAAACGGATTCCGATGCATCCAATTCCTCAAAATCCAGTTGCTGAGTTAGCTCGCCGACTTTTCGCTGCGCCTTAGCTTGGGCCTTATGGCTGCTTTGTTTTATTTCATTTTGCAATTGCTGCAACTCTTCAAAGCGCGCCTCGCGGTTTACTTCTTCTTTTACCTCGGCCAAATAGCGCTGCATACGCCCGACAAGCGCGCCAAGCGTGCGCGCGACTTTCGGCAATTTTTCTGGGCCAATAACAATCAACGCAACAAGCGCGATGACCATTAACTCAGAAAATGAAACATCAAACACGTAATATCAAATTGAAGAATTATTGAGCGGCTGGTTTTTTAGCTGCTACCGGTTTCTTCACTGCCGGTTTCTTCACTGCTGGTTTTTTTGCTACCGCCGGTTTTTTTACTGCGGGTTTTTTGACCGCTGCTGGTTTTTTCACTGCCGGTTTTTTCACTGCCGGTTTGTTAGTCACCGTCGTTTTTGCCACGACTGTGCTGACTGCTTTTGCTTTAGGTTTTGCTGCTGGTTTTTTCGCTGCTGTTTTAGGCTTTGCTGTTTTAACAGTCGCTGCCACAGTCGGCTTGTCTAATGCAGCATTACCTTCATTGACTGCGTCTTTAAAATTTTTCACTGCGCCGCCAACATCACCGCCCATGTTGCGTAATTTTTTAGTGCCAAAAACCAGCACCACTATTAACAATACAATTAACCAATGCCAAATGCTTAATGATCCCATGACGATACTCCTTAAATATTAAATTTAGCTATTGCGTGACTTATCGCCACCGCCCATTACATGCACATGAATATGAAACACTTCCTGACCACCTTCTACACCGGTATTGATTAGGGTCTTGAATCCTGCTAATCCTTGCTCTTTTGCTAATTTAGGGGCAAGTAATAACATTTTACCTAACAATGCTTGATGTTCGTTTTCACAGCTTGCTAAGCTGTCTATGTGTAATTTTGGCACAATCAAAAAATGTACGCTAGCCGATGGCTTTATGTCATTAAAGGCGATCACTTCATCGTCTTCGTATATTTTTTTTGAGGGTATTGCGCCGTTTACAATTTTACAAAAAATGCAGTTGTCACTCATTTTGCTTGAGCACTTTCTTTTCTTGATGCTTTTTCTTCAATCCCTGACAGGCCTTCACGTCTGGCCAACTCGGCCAACACATCCTCTGGCTTTAATCCAGCATGGGCCAGCATGACCAGGGTGTGAAACCACAAATCGGCCGTTTCGTAGATTAAATCTTGTTTGTTTGGATTTTTAGCGGCAATGATGGTTTCGGCCGCCTCCTCACCCACTTTTTTTAAAATACCGTCCATGCCCTGACCATACAATTTTGCCACATAAGACGTTTTTGGATCAGCCAACTTACGCTGCTCTAACAACTCTGCCAAACGGTTTAATGTGTCATTCATGTTTATCTCATTCGGCCTAATAAATATCTTTGGGATCTTTAATGACAGCTTGATCAATTGCCCACTGGCCATCTTCCAGTTTTTTAAAAAAACAATTATGCCGACCAGTATGGCAGGCCATACCCCCCACCTGCTCAACTTGAATTAACAGCACGTCTTCATCGCAATCCAAACGAATTTCATGCACCAGCTGAAAATGACCAGACTCTTCGCCTTTATGCCATAACTTGTTGCGAGAGCGCGACCAATAAACAGCTTGCTTGGTATCACTGGTCAGTTGCAAGGCCTCTCGATTCATCCAAGCAAACATGAGTATACGGCCAGTTTGGTGTTCTTGCGCTATGACTGGCACCAGCCCATCAGCATCCCAGCGAATTTCATCTAACCAAGTCATAATCTAACTTCTATACCTTGTTGAGCCATGTATTGCTTTGCTTGCTTAACCGTGTATTCGCCATAATGAAAAATACTGGCCGCCAGCACTGCATCGGCACCGCCTAATTTAACGCCATCCACCAAATGTTGCAAATTACCCACGCCGCCTGAGGCAATAATAGGGACTTCAACCGCATCTGAAATGGCTCTATTCAAGGGGTTGTTAAAGCCAATTTTTGTCCCATCTCGGTCCATGCTGGTAATTAACAATTCGCCTGCACCAAGACTGGCCATGTGTTGCGCCCATTTAACGGCATCCAAGCCCGTGGCTTTACGACCACCGTGGGTAAAGACTTCCCATTCGAAAGGCTGATTGTCCACTTTTTTAGCATCAATTGCCACCACTATGCATTGTGAACCAAAGCGCTGGGCAGCTTCAGCCACCATCTGTGGGTTGAGTACTGCTGTGGTGTTAATGCTGACTTTGTCTGCCCCGGCATTAAGCAAGCGCCGCACGTCTTCAACTTCACGGACGCCGCCACCTACTGTTAGCGGAATAAAAACTTGAGAGGCCACTTGTTCAATAATGTGTAAGATCAATCCGCGATTATCTGAACTGGCAGTAATGTCTAAAAAAGTAAGCTCGTCCGCACCTTGGTCGTCATAGCGCTTAGCAATTTCAACAGGGTCGCCGGCGTCCCTTAGTTCTAGAAAATTAACCCCTTTTACTACCCGACCATCGGTCACATCCAAACAAGGAATGATGCGTTTAGCGAGCACTTAATTCATCCGC
>JAIQBT010000006.1 GCA_020035195.1 Methylotenera sp. | reverse complement strand
GATCTAGACTATTGCCTTAATCGGTCTTTTTATCAACAATGGTAAAAGCCCTTAACCAACATGGAAACACTATGCTTAATCATGCTGTACCGGATTTTCAATTGGCTGCAACCAGCAACACCCCGTTTCAATTATCCCAGTACTTAGGCAAAAACATCATTATCTATTTTTATCCCAAAGACGCCACGCCGGGCTGCACCACGCAAGGCGTTCAATTTAGAGATGCCTATGCTCATTTTCAGGCACTGGATACGGTCATTTTCGGCATCTCACGTGACACCCTAAAGTCGCACGAAAACTTCAAAGCAAAGTTCAGCTTTCCCTTCGAATTGTTGGCAGACACAGAAGAATTAGCCTGCAATCTATTTGGCGTGATTAAAATAAAAAACATGTACGGCAAGCAAGTCAGAGGCATAGAACGCAGCACCTTTGTCATCGATAAACAAGGCGTGCTGATCAAAGAATGGCGTGGCGTAAAAGTAGACGGTCACGTAGCCGAGGTGCTTAGTTTTGTTCAATCACTTTAGCTTATAAGCTCGAATTTCTTACCCTTCGCAATCAAACACTTAAAAATAGAAAGTAATTTATGGCTAAACAAACCTTAACTCCAACCAAACTTTTTGTGCTTGATACCAACGTACTGATACACGACCCATCCAGTTTATTCCGTTTTGAAGAACACGATATTTTCCTACCCATGGTGACATTGGAGGAATTGGACAACAACAAAAAAGGCTTAACTGAAGTAGCGCGCAGCGCCCGTCAGGCGAGTCGCAACTTAGAGAGCATAGTAGGGGCTGATTTAATTGACCTGGAGCTGGGCTGCCCATTAAACATCAATGGCAACCGGCAGCTCATGGGTCGATTATTTTTACAAACGAAAGAAATCAGCGTTGAATTGCCGGGCTTGGCTGGCAGCAAAGCCGACAATCAAATTTTAGGCGTGGTGTTTGATTTACAAAAACACAATCCTCAGCGCCAAGTCATACTGGTCAGTAAAGACATCAATATACGCATTAAAGCTCGCGCTATAGGCATGTTGGCAGAAGATTATTTCAACGACAAAGTCTTGGAAGACACCGATCTTTTATACAGCGGCATGACAGAGCTGGCTGCCGATTTTTGGGAAACCCACAGCAAAGCTATGGAATCGTGGCAAGAGGCTGGCCGCATGTTCTACCGCATCAATGGTCCCTTATGCAAATCGTTTTTAGTCAATGAATTTGTTTATTACGAATTTGAAAAACCGTTTCACGCCATCGTACGCAGTCTAGAAGGCGATTCGGCGGTGTTGGAAGTGGTGAAAGACCACCTGCAAGCAAAAAACAATGTTTGGGGCATCAATGCGCGCAACCGCGAACAAAATTTCGCCCTGAATTTATTGATGGATCCTGAAATAGATTTTGTCACCTTATTGGGTCAAGCCGGCACCGGCAAAACTTTGTTGACCTTAGCGTCTGCCCTAACCCAAGTATTGGATAGCAAAATCTATTCGGAAATTATCATGACCCGCGTCACCGTTTCAGTCGGTGAGGACATAGGCTTCTTACCGGGAACGGAAGAAGAGAAAATGGGTCCATGGATGGGTGCCTTAGATGATAACTTGGACGTATTAAACAAAAGTGACGACACGGCGGGCGAGTGGGGGCGAGCAGCAACCCAAGACCTCATACGCAGTCGAATAAAAGTGAAATCACTCAACTTTATGCGTGGCCGCACCTTCTTAAATAAATTTTTAATTATTGATGAAGCGCAAAACTTAACACCCAAACAAATGAAAACACTGATTACCCGGGCAGGTCCGGGCACTAAAGTAGTGTGTTTGGGGAACATCGCACAAATTGATACGCCCTACTTAACCGAAGGCAGCTCAGGGCTGACTTACGTAGTCGATAGATTTAAAGGCTGGGGGCACAATGGCCACATTACCTTAATGCGCGGTGAACGCTCACGCTTGGCTGACTTTGCGGCAGAGGCCTTGTAACTAGCCCATGAAAAAAGGCTTTTATACGCTATTGATGGCGCAATTCTTATCGGCTATTGCCGATAATGCCTTGCTGTTTGCTGCCATCACCTTGCTGGCAAAATTACAGGCACCTGGCTGGCATGAGCCTTTGTTGCGTGAATTTTTCATCATCGCCTACATCGTCTTGGCGCCTTTTGTTGGGCCATTTGCTGATGCATTGCCCAAAGGCAAGGTCATGTTTATCAGTAATGGCATTAAATTTTTTGGCTGCCTATTAGCCTTTCTAGGGGTGCCGCCTCTGTATGCTTATGCCATCGTGGGCATAGGTGCAGCCGCCTATTCCCCTGCCAAATACGGCATATTGACCGAAATGTTGCCTAGCCATCAATTGATCAAGGCCAATGCTTGGATGGAGGGCACCACCGTCACCGCGATTATATTAGGCCCGGTATTTGGTTCGACCATTTCTGCAAATGACCCGTATTTTGGCATCGCCGTGATTGCCGGCATCTACTTATTGGCGGCCATTTTTAACCACTACATCCCCAAACTCCCCATAGACCACAAAATGCCGCAGCGCAATTTTGCTTTTTTAATGCGGGATTTTTGGCATGCCTTCACCACCCTGTGGCGCGACCCACAGGGTCAAGTCTCCTTAGCCGTCACCACCTTGTTTTGGGGGGCAGGTGCCACCCTACAATTTGTTATATTGCAGTGGGCCAAAGAAGTACTGCATATGGAACAACAAGCGGCATCCATACTGATTGCTATACTGGCGGTCGGCATAGCCATAGGCTCAGTCGGCGCGTCTTTGTTCGTGAAATTGGAAAATGCCGTTAAAGTCTTGCCTGCTGGCATATTGATGGGCTTTTTGGTGATCAGCATGGCCATGGTCAACAGCCTAGAAATTGCCACGGTGGTGCTATTTTGCATAGGCGTATTAGCAGGGTATTTTTTAGTGCCTCTCAATTCATTACTGCAACACCGAGGTCATGCCCTACTTGGTGCTGGCCACTCGATCGCTGTGCAAAATTTTAACGAAAATATAGGCATATTGGTGCTGTTAGGCATATACACACTCATGAAGCATCAAAACCTAGCCATCAATGCCATTTTGGTGATCTTCGGTCTGTTTGTCAGCGTAGCCATGGCAGTGATCTACAAACTCTACCAAAAACACAGCGCTGCTTAATGCAATTTAACCTGCGCTTCGGTGCGGCGATTGATCATACGAGCTAGCGTTTGCAAGGCCATACTCCAGAACCCATGCAATGCCATTAAATGCATTTTATACAAAGACTGGTACATAATTCGTGCAATCAAGCCTTCTATAAATAAGCTGCCGCCAGACAAAGAGCCCATCAAATTACCCACCGTGGTGTACTTGCCTAAGTTCACCAAGGAACCATAATCCACGTAGCTGTATTCTGGTAGGTGTTTCTTGCCAGCCACTCTATTTTTTACCGTTTTGACTAACATGGCGGCTTGCTGATGGGCTGCTTGGGCACGAGGCGGCACCGTTTCATCGCTTGATCCCTCCGCCCTAGGACAAGCCGCGCAATCTCCAAAGGCAAACACATTGGCATCCAAAGTCGTTTGCAGGCTACGGTGGACGATCAATTGATTGATATGGTTAGTTTCTAGGCCGCCAATTTCACGTAGAAAATCCGGTGCTTTAATACCAGCAGCCCACACTACCAAAGCTGAGGGGATGAACTTACCACTGTGCGTATGTATGCCATCCTGGCTTACCTCGGTGACGCGCTCGCCGGTATACAGATGCACATCCAGTTTTTTCAGTTCCAATGCTACCGAATGTGACAAATTAACCGGTAAGGCAGGCAGGACCCGCTCGCTCGCCTCCACTAAAGAAATTTTAATGTCGCGGTCTGCATTTATTTTATCCAGTCCATAGGCCGCCAACTCGCGGGTGGTATTGTGCAATTCGGCTGCCAATTCCACACCGGTAGCACCCGCACCAACTATGGCCACTTCCAACTGACCTGCTTGCACTGGCTGTGTTTGGGTTTGTGCGCGCACCAAGGCATTATGCAAACGGCGGTGAAAGCGTTCAGCTTGATCTTGGGTGTCCAAGGCGATAGAAAACTCACTGGCGCCCTTAATACCAAAATCGTTGGTGGTGCTGCCGACTGCTATGATTAATGTGTCATAGCTAATGCTGCGCCTTGGGATAACCTCAAAACCATCTTCGTCAAAATAAGGTGAGATGGAAATGACTTTTTTATCCCTATCTAAGCTATCCATACGGCCCAAGCGGAAATTGAAATGGTGCCAATGTGCCTGCGCCAAATAGACGAGTTCATGCCTCTCTGGGTTCATGCTGCCGGCCGCTATTTCATGCAATAAGGGCTTCCACACATGGGTTTTAGATTGATCCACCAAGGTGATCACGGCTTTGCCTTTACGGCCTAGGCCATCCCCTAATTTAGTAGCCAATTCCAGCCCGCCTGCGCCGCCGCCAACGATGACGACATGGTGTAATTTTTCTTTATCTAGTGTATTCAAGGTATCTTCAATTCTATTTTGGATGGTATTTAAACAGCTATGGCCATTATACAATACGGTGCTTTTAGCTTAGCCAGGGCGTTTCACCGCCGCCAACATACTGGGTGCGTAGCCAAGCTATGATTTTTAAAATAGTATCGGTATCCAGTCCCTCACCTGTATGGCCAACTACCTGATTGTGCCATATCAACATGGACCCCCACTCAGGAGGCGAGCCATTTGTTCCACCGGCTATGGTCTCAAACAGGCCTTTATCGCTAACGTGTTTTGCATAATGCCACTTAGCATCGATTAGGCTGGGGCCCATTAAGCCATTGGCATTACCACCATGACAGCCACTGCAGCCTTGGTAGGCATACTGCTTTTTACCCGCTTTTGCCGCTTCGGCATCCTTAGCATACAGTTTGGTGTAAGGGTTGATGCAGGAAGTTAAGAAGGTCTTAGCGGCATCCGTATCGCTTGGCGCAACTGCAATGGCCAGTGGACTGTTGTCTTTTGTAGATGTGAATTGGCAATTTGCAGACAGCTTGGATGCCGTTTCTGGCCCCTTGTTATTGCCGCAAGCAGACAGGAACATTAAGCTGATTGCGATCAGCACGTTAAATTTAGTTATCACCATTTTTTATCTCCTTGTAACAGAACCTAGAGTCAGAAAAATTTGCCAGTAAAAATTAAAAAAGCGGCTACTGCATTTTGCAGTAGCCGCTTTAGTATTACACGGTTCTTTTAATTAAACTGTTTCTTAATTATTTTAACCAAGTTTTTTCGCCATCACCACGGTACTCAGTGCGGATGTAAGCGATCAAACGTAAGATTTCATCTGTGGTTAAACCATCGCCTACGTGATCTGCCAAGGTAATGCTCCATGGTGACATTACGCCACCTGACACACCAGAAGAACCACCAGAAATGGTTTCAAACATACCTTTGTCGGTTGCATTTTTTGCATATACCCACTTAGTATCAAACGCCCCTTGACCACCGTCTTTTCTTAATGATGGTGCCATTACGCCTTCTAATTTACCACCGTGGCAACCTGAACAGCCGTTGTAGCCAAATAGACCTTTACCGCCTTTAGGGGTTTTTTGCGTGATCAATGTTGGGTCGGCTGCATACGCTTTGGTATAAGGGTTATTGCAGGTTTCGAGAAACTCTTTCGCTTGTGGCGTATCGGTTGCTGTGCCTTTGATGGCTAAAGGTGAACCATTTTTTGTTGAAACAAAACTGCAGGCAGCGCTGGCTTGGCTGCTTGCTACTAGACCGATAAAGCCTAACATTGAAATTAATAATGCTGCTTTAACTGATTTAAAACCTAACATATCATCTCCTTATTGTAATAAAACCGCTATTGGCTATTTGCAGCTTTATTACTGTACCTGTATTAATTTAACTGTTTATTTAACGTATTTACTATTACTAGTTTTACACTAAAAACTTAATTTTATTTTTAAAAAACGACCAGCGGAATTATACCTTAGCCGTTTAATTAATTACAGCCATAGTCTGCTTTAAAAGCAGACTCCAATCAATAATTATTTGTCAGCGGCTGGCTTTTTGTTTGCACCATATTTGTTATACACTTTTTGCAAGCTATCGCCTTCAACCACTGGCACATGTGGAATGCCGTAATCGTCTAAAATTTTGATGATTTTAGCCTGATTTCTGTCTAAAGCGCCTTGTATCATGGCCATGCGGTCTTTGTCTTTTTTACGTACGCCCACTGATATATTCCAATACTCTTTGCCTTTGGCATTTTCAGTTTCGTACTCAGGAATCGGTGCAACCACCATAGGAATTTTTGACTGCTTTGCAAAGTAGCCGCCTATAGGCCCCCAAGCAACCGCGATATCAATGTCACCTTTGGCTAAATCGTCAATCATAAAACTGGACGGTAAATTTAAATCACGCTGTATGCGGTATGGTCGCGCGTTGCCAATTAAATTATTGTCATTCATTGGTATGGTGGCCGGACTGTGATCAATCACGCCTATGAAGCCTTTACGCAAATCCGGTGAGGTCCAATCTTTAATGTTGTAGTTGCTGTCCTTACGCCAAACAAATACATGGCCAGCGCGGTAGTATGGTTTAGAAGTACGCATATTGTCGCTATCGGATGTAGTGCCGATAACAACATCACAGCGGTTAGCACCTAGCGTATTACGAAAGAAGCCTTGGCGACTGTAAGCGTAGGTGAAGCTTAATTTTTTACCTAAATCCTGCGCTAATAGTTGCGCGATTTTATCCTCAAAGCCTTCTTGCTTATTGTTTGAAAATGGCATGTTTTCAGGATCAGCGCATACTTTAAATTCAGCATCATTTTCCACGCGGCGTATTTCACCGATGCGCCCTTCGTCTGGATTAAGCGATGGAATATCTGGGTCAGCGGCAAAACTGACATTTGATGTCACTGCTAGCAGGGCAAGTAATCCTAACTGCTTTTTAACCTGTTTAAACATTTTCTCTTCCTTCTCGTGAATTATTCAGCCAAATTTACTGCTGCTTGTTTTTATAGAGTGCAGTCTAATAAAAAAAGTTCTTTGCAATCGTGTAATGCTGTTTATGACTAGCAAAACAAGCGATATTGTATCCAATTTGTCACCATGCCAGTAATTTATATAAGCCTAATTGTTAAGCATTACACCTGGCTTATACCCATAAAAAAACACCCCGACGAATCGGGGTGTTTTATTTACTACGATTGAACTAACTCGTATTTAGTTACAACTTAATCTTACTAAAAAACGTAAGGTCAAATTATAGGCTGAATACTGTTAATGCACCGCCGCCAGGAGCAGCGTTGTATTTTGTTAGTTCAGCATAACCACCAGCAGCACCTAAAGCGTCTGTTGGGTTAGTCATACCAAGGTTCATCGCCACACCAGCCCAGCCACCGATACCTGATAGCACGCCAACGTGTTGTTTACCTTTGTGAC
>JAIQBT010000068.1 GCA_020035195.1 Methylotenera sp. | reverse complement strand
TAATATCAATAAAACCAGCAAGAGCATCAGGTGTTCTTGCTGCGTGCTCCATAACAAAGCAGGTGGCGTGCGGCTTAACCAATCCACCACCTTGCCCATGGCCGCGAATAACAAAGCCTCAAAACCGCCTATCAGGGCGGTAAATAAGGTCATGCCTAGGATCAATAGCCTGGACCCGCTGGTGCATGCCCAGACGAAAGGCCACAGCGCATTGGGCGGTGGGTCGATTTCTTTATCAGGAAAAGGATTTAAGCGTTTTTCGAACCAAGCGAGCATGCTGTGATTGTTGACCTAATGCAAACTTTAATCGAGCTTGATTAACATAAAATTGAACGCACTATAGCGCAGGCTTAAGCTTTGGCTATCAAACACACCGCCTCTGCGGCGACGCCTTCACCGCGACCGGTAAAGCCAAGTTTTTCTGTGGTGGTGGCTTTAACATTAATGGCGTCTAAATGGACCTGGCAGTCGGCAGCAATGAATGCACGCATTTGCGCCGTGTGTGGTGACAATTTTGGTAATTCGCAAATCACCGTGCTGTCGATGTTAACCACGGCATAGCCCTTGCCGTGCAACAAGCCGACCACATGGCGCAGCAATTGCCTAGAATCGATGCCTTGGTAACGCGGGTCTGAGGGCGGGAAATGTTGGCCTATGTCGCCCAATGCCGCCGCGCCCAATAAGGCATCACAAATCGCATGCAGCAACACATCGGCATCGGAATGCCCGTCCAGGCCCTTAGCAAACGGCACATTAACACCGCCTATGATGCAGGGGCGGCCTACCACCAAAGCATGCACATCAAAACCGTGTCCTATACGCATTCTTGTATCCTCAATTTGCAGTGTATGGTTAGCTATTCAATAAGGCGCTGAGCACGGCCAAATCTTGCGGGTAAGTCACCTTTAGGTTACGCAATTCACCGTTCACCAACTTGGGTTTTAATCCCAAGGATTCTATCGCTTCCGCCTCGTCGGTGGCCGTGCTGCCATAGCTGGTTAAGGCTTTTTTAAGCGTGCCGTACCTAAACATTTGTGGGGTTTGTGCTTGCCATAAATCGGTGCGTGGCAGCGTGGCAGTGACGCATTGCTCGCTGTCAGCACGCTTCAAGGTGTCGGCCAAAGGCAGGGCCAACAATCCGCCCACCGCATCGCTTTCTAGGCTGCTGATCAACTGGTTGAGCAAGACATTACTAAGACCAGGCCGCGCGGCATCGTGCACCAGTACCCAATCGTCTTCATCGACTTGGCTAGCGATGGCATGCAGGCCATTGAGCACGGTCATGGCGCGGGTATCGCCGCCACAATGATGCACTTGCGCCTTGCTGCTTAAATTCAAATAGGTGCTGCGCCAATGCGTGTCACCTTCACTCAACACGATGTGCACGCTGTTGATTTTAGTGGCTTGATCGAACACTTTAATGACATGCTGAATCAGTGACTTGCCGTTTAAGCGTAAATATTGCTTAGGGGCATCTGCACCCATACGGCTGCCGTTTCCAGCGGCAGGAATAATCACATGGAAACGCGGCATCATTAGCAGGGACTCAGCTTAAACATGGCGTAATTTTAACATAGGCCGCAGCTACTTCAGCGCGTATATGGCCGGCAGATTGCGCCACCAACCGTAGGCATCCATGCCACAGCCAAACACATAGCGGTTGGGCACCGTGAGTCCAATAAAATCGGCTTGTATGGGCTTGCTGTGCGGCAATATTTTTTCCACCAAGACCGCCGTTAACACCTGCTTAGCGCCTAAATCCAAGCAGTGCGCTTTAATGGCTGACAATGTGATGCCTTCATCCAAAATGTCATCCAACAGCAGTACCGTGCGATCACTTAAATCCAACTTAGGTTGGGCTTGCCAAGTCAAGGTCTGGCCCGCCGTGTTGTTTTGATAGCGACTGGCGTGCACATAGTCCAAGTGCAAAGGAAAATGTAAACGCGCCAGCACTTGCCCAGCGAAAAACAGGCCGCCACTCATGACACACATCACCACTGGGCTGGTGTCCGCCAACGCAACCGTTAAGTCTTGGGCTAAACGCGCGATGGCTGCATCAACCGTTTGCGCTGAATGAATCAGTTCTGCGTCTGCAAGTAAAGCGTTTGGGTTGGCGTGGCTCAAGGCTTAAGTCCTATTGGTTACGCATAAAATCGGCGACGCCATACAATTGTTCGGCCAACTTGGTCATCACCGCATCATCCAAACCTTGCTGGTGCATGGCGCGTATCATGCAATACATCCATTGATCGCGGGCAGATTCGTCGATGGCAAAGGGTAAATGCCGTTTGCGCAACATGGGGTGGCCGTAGCGCTCGATGTATAACTGCGGGCCGCCGGTCCAACCCATCAAGAACATGAATAATTTTTCACGCGCCGATGTTAAATCAGCAGCGTGCATGGCGCGTATGGGGGCCGCTTTGGGATCGGTGTCCATCACATCATAAAAGGCTTCAACTAAATTGCGCAAGGTTTCGGCGCCACTGGCCTCGCCGCCCAACAACTCGAAAAATGTGGCCTTAACGCTACCCGCTTCTTCAATTTTATTTATCATGGCTTGTTTTAATGGTGTGTTGGTAGGAGCGCAATGAGACCGCAAGGGTCTTCACCGCGGCATATAGGGGCTAAGCCACCACAGGCTTAACCAAGCTGGCAGACAGTTTAGCCCGTTCCCTGGCCTCTGCGACATCACGGCCGGTGGCCAAGGCCACGCCCATACGGCGTTTAATAAACGATTCTGGTTTACCAAACAAGCGTAGGTCGCTGTTAGGTACGGCCAAGGCCGCTTCAACACCGCTAAAGACTAAATTCTTCGTGACATGCTCGCCATAAATCACGGCGCTGGCACCAGCCTCGCGCAAGCTCACATCCACAGGCAACCCTAGAATGGCCCGTGCATGCAGATCAAATTCACTGAAGCGTTGGCTGCACATGGTCACCATGCCGGTATCGTGCGGGCGCGGGCTCACTTCACTGAACCACACCTTATCGCCTTTGATAAACAGCTCCACACCGAACAGACCTAAGCCGCCTAGGCTATCAGTCACGGCTTGTGCAATGCGTTTGGATTCAGCCAAGGCGCCAGGCGTCATGGCTTGCGGTTGCCAGCTCTCCACGTAATCGCCCTTCTCTTGCACGTGGCCTATGGGCTCACAGAAATAGGTGTCGATGTTACCTGCCGCATTTTTGGCCCGCACCGTGAGCAAGGTAATCTCGTAATCAAAGGCTATTTGCCCCTCAACGATCACCACGCCTTGATTAACGCGTCCACCCGTGGCGGCATATTCCCAAGCCGTTTTCACTTCGGATGCTTGGGTAATGCGCGATTGCCCCTTACCGGAAGAAGACATGGTGGGCTTAATAAAACAGGGGTAGCCTATGCCCGCATCAATGGCGGCTTGCAACTCGGCTTCACTGTGAGCAAAGGCATAAGGTGAGGTAGGTAGGTTTAATTCTTCGGCGGCTAAGCGGCGTATGCCCTCACGGTTCATGGTCAGCTGTACGGCTTTGACCGTAGGAATCACGGTGGCCATGCCTGCCGCTTCAATGTCGGCCAGCGTACTGGTGTTCAGCGCTTCAATTTCCGGCACGATGAGGTGCGGTTTTTCTTTGGCGATCAATGCACGCAGTGCTTGGTCGTCGGTCATGTCTATGGTGTAGGCACGGTGCGCCACTTGATGTCCGGGGGCATTTTCGTAGCGATCAACAGCAATCACTTCCACGCCTAAACGCTGCAAAGCAATGATGACTTCTTTACCAAGTTCGCCGCTGCCAAGCAGCATAACGCGAGTGGCATTGGGGCTTAATGGGCTACCAATTTGCATGGGGTACTTTCGGATTTGAATTGAGGCAATGATACCATGCGGCGATTACGCCGTCATTTCGAATTGGCTAAGCACACCATGTAGGAGCGCAATTTATTGCGCGAACGCAGGCCTATTTAAAACTAAAATTCGCGCAATAAATTGCGCTCCTACCTTACTCGGTGGGTTTAGCGCTGATTTGGTATTTGTCCATGCGGTAGCGCATGGTCATGCGGGTGATGCCCAGCTTGCGGGCCGCTTCAGAGACATTGTTTCGGCTGTCGGCCAACACCTTGAGCAGTATGGCTTTTTCCGTTTCGTACAAGGTGGCCGTGCTCGCCATCTGCGCAATGCTGTCGTTCGCCGAACTGCCGTTGATGGCTAAATCGGCCGTGCTAATTTGGCTGTTATGGCACAACAGCATGGCCCGACTCACTTGGTGCTTGAGTTCACGCACATTGCCTGGCCACGCGTAGTCGCTTAGCGTGGCGATGGCATCGGATGAAAAAACCGGGGCGGCCAAGCCATAACGTCGTGCGGTTTGGTTGGCAAAATGCCTGGCCAACAACAAGGCGTCGCCTGTCCGCTCTCTCAAGGGTGGCATGCTGATGCTCATGACATTTAAACGGTAATACAAGTCTTGCCTAAAGCCACCGCTCAAGGACATCTCATGCAAATCACGGTTGGTGGCGGCGATAAACCTCGCCAACACGGGCCGCTCTTTGGTCGAGCCTAATCGTCGCACCATGCGGCGCTCAAGCACATTAAGCAACTTGGCTTGCAAGCTCAAGGGCAGCTCGCCGATTTCATCCAAAAATAAGGTGCCCTCTTCGGCCGCCTCAATTAAGCCAGGGCGACTGGAAACAGCGCCAGTAAAGGCCCCTTTCTCGTGACCAAACAACTCGCTTTCCATGAGCTCAGCCGGCAAGGACGCGCAATCGATGTGCACAAAAGGTTTGTCTTTATTTGGACAAGATGCATGCAGCCACCTAGCGGCAACATCCTTACCGGTGCCTGTCTCGCCACTGATTAACACCGTGGGCGGCACCACGTCATCGGCCACAAATTGGGCAATGCGCTTAATTTGGCCTTTGATGTTTTCCATGGCCAGGCTTTCACCTAGCATTTCCACGCCTTCCACCGCATGCGCATTGCGTTGGCGTGAATAATCCAAACTGTTGCTCTGTGATGTGGCGGCTTCCACCTTTTGCACCGATAGCAACAATTCTTCTAAGTCTATGGGTTTTTTTAGGTAGTCCAAGGCACCCTGCTTGATGGCGTGCACTGCATCACTGATCTCACCGAAAGCCGTCATGACGATCACGGCAGCATTTTTAGCAATCAACTCGGCTAATATCTCCAAGCCGTTGCCGTCGGGCAAACGCATGTCCAACAGCACCAAATCCGCAGCAAACTGCTTGGCGATGGCGCGGGCATCTTGCAGGCTTTCCACGTGCTCGCACTCGTACCCAGCGGTTTGCAATTTGCGCATGACCGCCCGTGCAAACAACACCTCGTCCTCGACAATCAAGACTTTGGCTGCTTGCTTAATGGCGTTGGCTTTGCCTAATGGGGTCTGGGCTAATTGCAATGCGGTTTTCCTGTTTTAATTATGCTGCTATCTATAAATCCACTATAAACAAAAATGCCGACTAAGTCGGCATTTTTGTTTCAATCTACAACTTAGTCTGCATCAACACTTGCAGCCGTTGCTACTGGCTTGCCGAAGTCGTAACGCATACCTACCCATGCGGCACGAGGTGCACCTAACATAAGCATTTTTGCCGCTTCGTCGTCGCCACTAAATTGGCCATTACTTCCAATCCAGTTTTCTCCAAACATACCGCCGGTGGCATACTTCTTATCAAAAATGTTATTGGCCTTTGCAAATACTTGCCATCCGCTGTTATTGAACTTATAGCGAGTATCCAAATTAACAATGGTATAACCAGAAACTTTACCGTTAGATTGAACGGTCACATCAGGAACACCTTGTCCAGCCACGTGCGCATTATTTTCATTACCGCGCACATAAACAGCAGAGAATGTATTGACGTTGCTACCCACTGTCCAATTTGGCGCCATGGCATATTGCATGCGCATTTTGAATGCATGGCTCGGCAAGTTAGCTAAACGATCACCTTTACTTACATTAATAACATCATTAGAACCAACTGTTACAGATTCTGAATTTAAGCCATTAACCAAGCTTAGGTCAGATTGATAGGTGGCTTTTAGATAGCTATAGCCTGCATTCCAACTGAATTTACCAGCATTACCAGCCAAATTGGTATCCAAACCTTGGCGGCGGGTTTTGCCCACGTTATCAAAGTAGCCCATACCGTTTGTTGCATTGGTGGCAATAAATTGAATGTCGTTGTGGTTCTCAGTGCGATAAACAGCCGCTGACCATTTAACGTCTTGACTTAAATTGCCACGCATACCGGCTTCAAAGGTTTTAGCCACCACTTTCTCTAATGGCGGATCACCTGCCATGGCATTCGGTAACTTACATGGAACGTAAGGGTTGGCGCAACCCAACTCCATGGACGTTGGAGCACGCATGCCTTCGTTGTAAGCACCGTAAACGGTTAAATCTTTAGTGGGGGTAAAGCTTAAGCCCACCGCAGGATTAAAACGTTTAAAGGTATGGTTTCCAGACAACGATATATCTTGCATATTAGGAGTCGTTACACCAGGATCCGCACTCATATCTTCCATAGTTCCAAGTGGGTTATCTTGATCGACATTGTTCACATTAATATGGTTATAACGACCGGATAGTGTTAAGTGAACAAAATTGTTTAATGACAATGTGTCGGTTGCAAATAAACCGTAGGATTTGGTTTTACCGTGCAAATTAACTTCCGCCTCGTCGTTTTCAACACCAATTCCATCAACGCTTCGAGCGGCATTAACCACACCCATTTCAGTTGCTTGACCAAATTTAACCTTGGATTCGTCGTAACTACCGCCAACAATAAACTGGTTTTGCTTATTCATGATAGGTTGATTGAAGGCTAACTGCGCATTAAAACCGTAGCCTTTCTGTTTGGTGTTACTGGTGTTAAGCGCGCCAGAACAGTGATCCTCAGCAACGTTGCCTAATGCTCCTGGAATACAATCTGCTACATCATCAAGCTCACCTGCAAAATCGTCATTAATGTCGCCATTTAAAGTAATGCGTTTGGATTGACGGTAGTAGGTATTAGCGATTAATTGCGTCGCATCGTTAATGAAATGGCTACCGTTCAAATTAAAGAAAGAGAGTGTATTTTTAGTTTGGTCTGGGCTGGTGTTGATGGTTTTACGACCAAAGTCTTCAATCAACTCTTCCTGCACCAAGCCGTTACCGATCATGTTGTTGTCCGCACCGGTGTAGCTTAACTCCAAGCGCGATGTGTCATTTTGCCAACCCAATTTACTGAAAATCTGTTTCACTTTACTTGGGGAGGCATCGCGCCAGCCGTCTTCATCAAAGTAGTTACCGGCAATGAAATAATCCACTGAACCGTCTTTGGTCACGCCGCCGAATTCAGCGGCCGCTGTTTTGCGGTCCCATGAACCGTAGCTGGTTTCTATGCCGCCACCTTGATGGGTGCGGCCGTTTTTAGTGGTGATGGATAGCGCACCGCCTAAAGTGTTCAAACCAAACACAGGGTTAGAACCTGGCATCAAGTTCATGCCTGCAATGGCGTTCATAGGAACTAAATCCCAGTTCACCGCATCACCAAATGGCTCATTGATACGCACGCCGTCTTG
>JAIQBT010000041.1 GCA_020035195.1 Methylotenera sp. | reverse complement strand
TGTTTTTAATTGATTCGCAACCGCCCATGGCGATGGCTTCGTCCACGGCATTTTTCAAAGGCATGGATTTGCCGCCACGGAATTGGCCGTCGGCGGTGATGATGGCGACTGCACCGGCATCAATAATGCGCTCGTTGATGCTTTTGGCTGAAAAGCCACCAAATACGACCGAGTGCGTGACACCTAAGCGTGCGCAGGCTTGCATGGCTACCACGGCTTCTATGCCCATGGGCAAATAGATGATGACGCGGTCGCCGGCCTTGATGCCTAATTTTTTTAAGCCGTTGGCGAATTGGCAAACGCGTTGGTGTAATTCCTTAAAGGTGACGTGTAGGCTGCTGCCGTCGTCCGCTTCAAAAATAATGGCGACTTTATTGGGGATGGTTTTTAAGTGACGGTCTAGGCAATTGGCTGACACATTCAGCTCACCGTCTTCAAACCATTTGTAGAAGGGGGCGTTGTCTTGATTCAGTGTTTTGCTGAAAGGCTTATCCCAGATCAATAACTCGCGTGCTAACTTTGCCCAAAATCCCTCGTAATCGTCTGTTGCCTGTTGGCACAAAGCATTGTAGGCTGACATACCGGACACCGTGGCCGATTTAACGAAATCGGCACTCGGTTCAAACACACGGTTTTCATGAAGCACTGAATTAATAGACATGCTAAAAATCTCCTTGGGATAATGCTAATTTATAATTTTTCTTATTTAATGATGGTTTGTAACACAACTGTAAGCATCATATTACATCATAAAACTTATGCTAACACTCGATAATTTGTTATCCGCAAGCCCCGTCAACGCTAGTGATGAGCAAAAATTGCGGCATGCAATTTCATGCAGTCCATTTCTGGCTAAACTCTGTACAAAGAATGCCAACTTAGTGCAGGATTTGCTAGAAAATCATAGGCTAGCCTATCAATTTGGCGACATGCAAAATTTTTTAGCCAAGCAAAATATTGTTGATGAAACAGGCTTAAAAAAAGCGCTGCGAGATCTACGCCAAGCCGTCATGGCCAGGATGATGGTGAGGGATTTGAATGGCCTGGCGGATTTGACTGAGGTCATGCAAACCACCACGCACTTGGCCGAATGCGCCATCAATAGCGCACTGGCATTTTTACACCCGGCCTTGGCGGCTGTGCATGGCCAGCCCATGGACGCGCAAGCGAACCCGTTGCATTTGATTGTCATAGGCATGGGTAAGTTAGGGGGTGCCGAGTTAAACGTTTCCTCAGACATTGATTTGATCTTCGCCTATGCCGCCGATGGTGAGGCTCAAGCTAAGGATGGCGCTAGCCCCATCAGCCATCAGCAGTTTTTCACCCGATTGGCTAAGCAGTTGATTGCGGCTATCGATGACATCACCGAAGACGGCTTTGTGTTTAGGGTGGACATGCGTTTGCGTCCTTTTGGCAGTGAAGGGGCTTTGGTTTCAAATTTGGATGCGCTGGAAGAGTACTACCAAAACAATGGGCGCGAATGGGAGCGCTACGCATGGATTAAAGGCCGTGAAGTCACAGGCGGTGAATCGGTGACGCGCTTATTAAAACCCTTTGTGTTTAGAAAGTACTTGGACTATGGCGCCTTCGCCAGCATGCGCGATTTAAAGCAGCAGATACAGCGCGACGTGAACAGCAAGGGCATGCAAGACAACATTAAATTGGGCCGCGGTGGCATACGGGAAATCGAATTTATTGCCCAAGTGTTTCAGTTAATTCGTGGCGGGCAAGACCCCAGTTTACAGATTAAATCCAGCTTGCAGGCGCTAGACCTGTTAGCCGACAAGGCCCTGTTGCCGGCCAACAGCGTGGCCGAATTAAAAGAGGCTTACACTTTTTTACGAAATTTAGAGCACCGTTTAATGTACGTTCAAGACGCGCAAACCCAAGACTTGCCTGTGGGCGATGAGGCGCAAGCGCGCATCGCTAAAGCAATGAATTTCGACGATTGGGATGGCTTTTTAAAGGTATTAAATGGCTACCGCACCAGAGTGCAGCAGCATTTTGATGCCACCTTTAGCGATGCCAGTGCAAACACTGCCGAGCTCGCCATAGAAACATCGCTGTGGGCCGGCGGCTTAAGTCAGGCCGAGGCCGAGGCTGTTTTACAAACCTTAAACTACAGCGATCCGTCCGCAAGCCTAGCCAGATTAACCGCCATGCAGCACGGCAGTCGCTATGTGCAATTGCCAGCCTCCAGCCGCTTGCGTTTTGATGGCTTGATGCCGCTGGCCATCCATTTATCAGCCAGCATGCCCAATCCGGACGTAAGTTTGCTTAGGGTCAGTGATTTGTTAGAGAGCATATGCCGCCGCGCCAGTTACTTGGCGCTGTTGGCTGAGCACCCGCAGGCCATGCGTTTGCTGGTTAAGCTGTGCAGCAGCAGCCCTTGGCTGAGCAATTATTTGCTACAACACCCTATCTTATTGGACGAGTTGCTAGATACCCGTACTTTGTATGCCGCACCTGATTTTGGCAGCATGCGTCAGCAATTGCAAAAACGCTTAACTGAACTGGATGGCGATGTTGAGCAGCAGATGGACGGTTTGCGTCATTTTAAGCATGCCAATGTATTTCGCTTTGCTGTGCAAGACATCAACGGCGAATTAAGCCCGGAAGTGGTGTCGGACTATTTAAGTGCCTTGGCCGATTTAATTCTTGACGTCAGTTTGCCGTTTATTTGGGCGCAGGTCAGGGGCCAGCATAGGCCGCAGCCAAAATTTGCCGTCATAGGTTACGGTAAATTAGGCAGCAAAGAGCTGGGCTATGGCTCGGATTTGGACATTATTTTCTTGTACGATGACGACGCCCCCGAGGCCGGCGAGGTGTATGCGCGCTTTGCGCAACGCATCAACAATTGGTTTAACAGTTTGACTTCGGCCGGATTGTTGTACGAGACCGATTTGCAATTGCGGCCGGACGGCAACAGCGGTTTATTGGTGAGCAGCGTGGCGGCCTTCCATGATTACCAACTAAACAAAGCCTGGGTGTGGGAACATCAAGCCATCACTAGGGCGCGTTTTGTGGCCGGTGACCGCAGTTTGGCTGCGCATTTTGAATCCACGCGCTTAGCCGTCTTGGCCTTGCCGCGCGAGCATGCTGCTTTAAAACAGACCGTGCTGGCCATGCGTGAAAAAATGCGCGCCAGCCATCATCTGACCCCTGACTTGTTTGACATTAAACATAGCGTTGGCGGTATCATCGATGTGGAATTTTTAGTGCAGTATTTGCTGCTGGCGCATGCCAAAGCGCACCCCGAGCTGCGGGACAATTTAGGCAACATTGCATTGTTAAGCCTGTTGGGCAAGTTGGGCATTATAGAGTCCACCGCCGCTGAACAAGTGATCTTGGCCTACCGCGATTATCGCCACAGCCAACACCGCATGAAATTGCAAGGACTGCAAGACTTGGTTGTGCCGGTCAGCAGCATCAGCGCCCATGCCTTAGCCGTTAGTCGGTTGTGGCAAACGGTTTTCATGACCGCTTAGGTTCGCCTGTTCCACCGCCAATAAGTCCGCTCAAGTTAAGCCAGCCATGGCTGTAGGCATGTTAAAATGACGGCCTATGAAAGTAACCCCCCCGGCCAGTGCAAGCTTTTCCGATTTAAGTGATGCCCATATTGAGGCCGCCTTAAGCACATGCATGTTGCAAGACCGCCATGCATTACGCAGAAAGTTTCGTGACGCTAGAGGCGCGCATGCCGAATCGGAGCCAGCGGCCAAGCAGAAAGCGCAGCGCATGCTGGGCGAAATTCAGCAAAAAATTAAGGCCTCGCAACAAATATTTAACGGCCGCTTGGCCAATCTCCCCAAGCCTGCTTACCCGCCGGAATTGCCCGTCAGTGGCAAAAAAGAAGAAATAGCCGCCGCCATTTCGCAGCACCAAGTGGTGATCGTCTGCGGTGAAACCGGTTCAGGTAAAACCACGCAATTGCCTAAAATTTGTTTGGAATTGGGCAGGGGGGTGGCCGGATTGATAGGCCACACCCAGCCTAGGCGCATTGCCGCTCGCTCGGTGGCCACACGCATCGCGCAAGAGTTGCAAAGCCCCTTGGGGGAGGTCGTCGGATACAAAGTCCGATTCAACGATAAGTTAAGCGCATCCAGTTACATCAAGCTGATGACGGACGGCATTTTATTGGCAGAAACCCAAGGCGATAAATTCCTCAATGCCTACGACACCATCATCATCGATGAGGCGCATGAACGCAGCCTGAACATCGACTTTTTATTGGGCTACCTCAAGCAGTTGTTGGTCAAACGGCCGGATTTAAAAGTGATCGTGACCTCGGCCACCATCGATGCTGACCGTTTTTCTAGCCATTTCAACGGTGCGCCCGTCATCGAAGTGTCTGGCCGCACCTACCCGGTGGACATTCGCTATCGACCTTTAGGTCAATCCGGCTTTAGGGCCAAGGATGCCTTTGCTGAAAAGCAATCGGCGGACACCAATGCGACTGGTCTTGAATCTGAAGACGAAAGCGTGTTTGGTATCAGCAGAAAACCGCAAACCGAAGCGCGCTGGCTGGAAGAAGACGACGAAGAAGAGGCCATAGAAGAAGCGATACTGGATGCGGCGGACGATTTATTGCGCTTAGGCGACGGCGATATTTTAGTGTTCTTGCCTGGCGAGCGAGAGATACGCGACACGGCCGAACATCTTCGTAAATACCAAGGCCGTTCGGCCAAGCTAAAACACATAGAAGTGTTGCCGCTGTTCGCGCGTTTGAGCATAGAAGACCAGCAAAAGATCTTTAAAAGCCACAGCAGTCGCCGCATTGTACTCGCCACCAACGTGGCGGAAACTTCCTTGACCGTGCCTGGCATTAAGTATGTGATCGATGCCGGTTTAGCGCGCGTGAATCGTTACAGCACGCGTGCCAAAGTAGAGCAATTGCAAATAGAAAAAATCAGCCAAGCCGCGGCCAAACAACGCGCTGGCCGTTGCGGTCGGGTATCCAATGGCGTGTGCGTGCGTTTGTATTCCGAGCAAGACTTTAACGGCAGGCCAGAATTTACCGAACCGGAGATACTGCGTAGCTCGCTGGCTAGCGTCATATTGCGCATGGCCGCATTGCGTCTAGGCGACATTAATGACTTTCCTTTCATAGAAGCGCCCAGCAGTCGATTGGTTACCGACGGCTACCAATTGTTGCAAGAATTGGGCGCGGTCGATAGCCAGCGGCGCATCACCGACATTGGTTTGCAAGTGGCAAAGCTGCCCTTGGACCCGCGTGTGGGGCGCATGATTTTGGCCGCCAAGGGCGAGAGCTGCCTCAATGAAATACTCATTATTGCCAGCGTCTTAAGCATACAAGACCCACGCGAACGGCCCATGGACAAGCGTGAAGCGGCGGACAATGCGCACGCCAAATTTGCCGGTGAGGGCTCGGATTTCATGAGCTATTTGAAGTTGTGGGACTTCTTCGACACGGCGCTAAAAACCAAAAAATCCAATAAAGATTTATTAAACCAATGCCACGCCAATTTCTTGTCCTTCTTACGGCTTAAAGAGTGGCGTGAACTGCACGGGCAAATCAAACAAATCACCGATGAAATGGCGTTTAAGGCCAACGATAAAGCCGCTAATTTTGAGCAGATACATAAAGCCTTATTGGCCGGCTTGTTAGGTAATATAGGCTTTAAAGACGGCGACAACGAAGCCTATTCTGGCGCGCGCGGCATACGCTTTTTCGTCGCGCCTGGCTCAGCCCTGAAAAAGACCCGACCCAAGTGGGTGATGGCGGCCGAGTTGGTGGACACCAGTAAATTGTACGCACGCGGTGTGGCCAAAATAGAACCGGATTGGATAGAGCCCTTGGCCCGCGGCTTAACCGATAGCGAGTATTCTGATCCGCGCTGGGACAGAAAAATGGGCATGGTGCACGCATGGGAGCGCGTCGCTTTATACGGCTTAACCATCATCCCGAAACGCCGGGTGCATTACGGCCCCATTAATCCCAAGGAATCGCGTGAGATCTTTATCCGCGAAGCCTTAGCGCACGGCGAGTTTGATAGTCGGGCAGCTTTTTTCGGTGCCAACGAACGCTTGATTGCCGAAGTGGAAGAATTGGAGCACAAAGCCAGGCGGCAAGACGTGCTGGTGGATGCGCAGCAGTTGTTTGATTTTTACGACAGTAAAATACCGGCCGACATCCATCAAGCGGCCACTTTTGAAAGCTGGCGTGTGGAGGCAGAAAAGGCGGATCCTAGGCTGCTCTATTTAACCCGCGATGACTTGATGCGGCATGGCGCGGATGCTATTACCGCGGTGCAGTTTCCTGAATCCATGCGTTTAGATGGCGTGGAAATACCGCTGAAATACCGCTTTGAACCAGGCCACTTATTGGATGGGGTGACCGCCACTGTGCCCTTGGCGCTGTTAAACCAACTTAATCCGGTGCAGACCGATTGGTTGGTGCCCGGCATGGTGCGCGAAAAGCTCACGCATTTAATCAAGGCCTTGCCTAAAACTTACCGCCGGGTATGCGTACCGGTACCCGAGTTTGTCACGCAGTTTTTAGTCAGCGTCACGCCCGGTGAGGCCGCCATTAAACCCTTGTTGGCCGCCCACATACAGCGCGTCACCAGTTTAAAAATTTCCGTGGAAGACTGGACAGAAGCCTTGCCTGTGCATTTGCTGATGAATTTCAGTGTGGTGGATGACGCTGGCCGAGAATTGGCCATGGGCCGCGATTGGCAAGCCTTGAAAAAGCAATTGGGCTCGGCGGCACAATTGACCTTCAGAAACAGCTCGGCAGACCACATCAAGCACTTAGAAAAAACCGGCTTAAAGCAATGGGATTTTGGTGATTTACCGGCGACCTTGAGTTTTGAGCGGGACGGTTTGCAGGTGACCGGTTACCCCGCCTTGGAAGACAATGGCGACAGCGTGGCGGTTAAGTTATTTGATACCGAATTGGAGGCGAACAGCAACCATAGGCAGGGCGTATGCCGTTTAATGCGCTTTGAGCTGAAAGAGCAAATGAAGCAACTGGAAAAGAATTTACCCAATTTCAATCAATACGCTTTATTGCTACGCAATGTGCTCAGCGTGGACGATTTGCGTGAGGATTTGCTGCTGGCCATTGCTGATAGGGCGTTTATTGCCGACGATGAATTGCCCCGCAGCAACGAAGCATTTATGCATTTAAAAGCCAGAGCCAGGACGCGTTTGCCGGCAGTTAGCCAAGGCTTAACCCGCCAAGCGCAAGCGATTGCTAGCGAATACCAGGCGCTCAGCGCCACCCTAGCGAAAATGCCCGCGACAGTGAATCGCTTAAAACGGGACAGCGAGCAGCAGCTGCCTAGTTTGTTGTACAAGCAGTGTTTTAGCCGCACGCCCTGGGAGCAATTGCAACACCTGCCACGTTACTTGAAAGCCTTGCGCTTGCGCATAGAAAAACAGCCGGCTAACCCGGATAGGGACGGAAAAAATGCCGCCAGTGTGGGTTTGCTTTGGCAAAAGTGGCAAGATAAAATTAGCCAACTGCAGCAAGCGCAGCTGCCTATCCCGGCGGATTTAGCCCATTACCGCTGGCTGCTAGAGGAGTTGCGCGTTTCATTGTTTGCGCAAGAACTTAAAACACCTTTTCCGGTGTCCATTAAGCGTTTAGAGAAAACTTGGGCAGACATGGGTTACTAATGACGGCCATGCAAGAAAACACAGGCAAGGATTACCAAGACTATTACCTAACACCAGTTAGCCGTAGCTTGCTGCCCAAAATCCTGTGGCGGATTCAGGTCGAGCGCAATACGCTATTGGCCATTCTATTTTCATTGTTGCTGCACGGCTTGGTGCTTTTTTTAGCCCTACCCAAACTCAATCTAGATAATGCAAGCGTGCCGCCACCGACCACCATACAGGTAAGCTTGGCCCCGCCACCTGCAATCCCAGAGCCACCGCCAGTTGAAGCGCCTAAGCCGGTCAAAATTAAACAAAAACCGGCGATGAAGCAGAAGGTGATGACGCAAAAACCCACGGCCCAGCTCCCCAGTTTTAGCCTGCCTGAAGTGTCGCCTAGCTCAGTTGCGCCGGCACCGGTTAAAGATCAGCCGGTGGACATGATGGCTTACGTCAACGCCAAGCGCCAACAACGGCAAACGCTGGAAGCCGATGCAGCCAAACAGAATGCCGAAGCCGTGGCTAAAGAGTTGGGCCCGAGCGCGGAGCAGGTGCGCGGCCAGCGCATTAAAGACAATTTAAAAGTCGGTACCAACGGCATCTTTGAAATCACCAGCTTAAGCGCCCGTCGTGCGGGGTTTTCTTTCAGAGGCTGGACCAGCGATTACAGCAACGCTAGGCGTGAAGCCTTTGAGGTAGAGGCGGGGGTTGGCCAAGATATACGCTTGTTGGTGGTTAGAAAAATGATTGCATTGATACGCCAGCACTACCAAGGCGATTTCAATTGGGAATCGCAGCGTTTGGGCCGCGTGGTGATTCAATCAGCTCGCCCTGAAGACAACGCCGGTTTGGAAGACTTCATGATGATGGAGTTTTTTGGCACGCATTATAAAAATAAGGGCTAAATGGCTCGCCATTTGATTAAACATAGCGAATAACTAGGCGCAATGCGCTACCATATAAATTCAGTACTAACTAGCCCAGCCACCATGAGTCAGCACCACCTAAAACCCCTGTTTGCACCCAATTCGGTGGCCGTCTTTGGCGCCAGTGATAAAGTGGATTCCATAGGCCAAATTGTCATGCAGAATATGCGGCAAAGTGGCTTTAAAGGACAGCTTTACCCCATCAATCCCAAGCATAAAACCGTCCAAGGTACAGCCGCTTTTGCCGATTTGGCCGAGGTAAAACAGCCCGTGGATTTGGCCGTGATAGCCACGCCGGCGGCGACCGTGGCCGGCATCATAGCGCAGTGCGGTCAACAGCAAGTCAAAGCGGCCATTATCATCAGTGCGGGTTTTGCCGAAACCGGTGAGGCCGGTCGCGCTTTAGAATTGGAGGTGTTGGCTTTGGCCAAGCGCTATGGCGTGCGTTTGATAGGCCCGAACTGCTTGGGCGTGATGCGGCCAGGCATAGGCTTGAATGCGACCTTTAATTCAGGCAACGCCATCGCTGGCAACATTGCGTTTGTGTCGCAATCCGGTGCGCTGTGCACGGCCATTTTGGATTGGGCCAATGCCAATGACGTTGGCTTTTCCAGCGTGGTGTCCATGGGGGCGTCGGTGGACGTGGACTTTGGCGAAATCCTCGATTACTTAATCTCAGACAGCTTAACCCACAGCATTTTGCTCTACATAGAAGGCATACATGACGCCCGCAGTTTCATGAGTTCCATACGCGCCGCGGCGCGTATTAAGCCGGTGATCTTGGTGAAAGTAGGGAGGCATGCGGCCGCGTCTAAAGCTGCCATATCCCACACCGCCTCCATCGTTGGTGCTGACGATGCCTTTGACGCCGCCATACGGCGTGCCGGCGTGGTGCGGGTGCAGACCATCAGTCAATTGTTTTCCGCCGCTAAAGCCTTATCTTGCGGCTTTGATACTAGCGGCAATCGCTTGGCCATAGTCACCAATGGGGGTGGCCCAGGGGTGATGGCCACAGACTATGCGCTGGATTTAGGCTTGGTCATGGCCGACTTGACCGAAACCACCATGGCCACACTGAATGCTACTTTACCTAACACCTGGTCGCACGGTAACCCAGTGGACATCATAGGCGATGCGCAAGCCGACCGTTATTACCATGCCGTGAAAGCCTGCTTGGAAGACCCAAACGTCGATGGCGTATTAACCATATTAACGCCGCAAGCCATGACCAAACCCTTGGATGTGGCCAATGTCATCATTGCGCTTAGCGATCAGTATAAAAAACCTTTGCTCAGTTCGTGGATGGGCGAAGCGCAAGTGCAAGCCTCAAGGTCGGCCTTTAACGCGGCAAAAAAACCCAGCTTCCGTAATCCGGAATCGGCCGTGGATGTGTTTTCCTTTTTGTCGGCTTACCACAACAACCAGCGCTTGCTGATGCAAATGCCAGGTCCCATCTCGCACCATTTAGAGCCGGACGTGGAAAGTGGCCGCATGATTATTGAGGGTGCGCTGCAAGAGAAGCGTACTATTTTGGGTGAAATGGAATCCAAAGCCTTGTTGTCTGCTTTCCATATCCCCGTGGCACAGACCATGGTGGCCCGTTCCCCTAACGAGGCCTTGTTGATAGCCCAACAACTGGGTTTTCCCGTGGCCATGAAAATCAACTCGCCTGACATTACCCACAAATCCGATGTGGGTGGGGTGTTGCTGAACTTGGCTAACGCGCCGGCCGTGCGTGCGGCCTACCACGAGATCATAGAAAACGTTAAACGCTTAAGGCCTACGGCCCACATCAACGGCATTTCCATACAGCCTATGGTGGTTAAAGAACACGGTCGCGAACTCATGCTAGGGGTCACCAATGACCCGGTGTTTGGCCCCATCATTACCTTTGGTGCGGGCGGCACCACGGTGGAAATTGTCGCCGATCGCTCGGTCGCCTTGCCGCCATTAAATACATTTTTAGTGAAAGACCTGATCAATCGCACCCACGTCGCCAAGATGTTGGGCCAGTTCCGCAACATGCCGGCCGTCAATATGGAAGCGCTGGAAAGTGTGCTGTTGCGTGTGTCGGAAATGGTCTGCGAGCTACCCATGCTCATGGAGATGGACATCAATCCCTTGATACTGGATGAGCGGGGCGCATTGGCGGCCGATGCCAGAATCGTGGTGGGTCTGCGGCCCCCTAGTGCTGACCGTTATGCGCACATGGCCATCTATCCCTACCCCACGCATTTGATCAGTCAGTGGCAGTTGGCCGATGGCACCGATGTGGTGATACGACCGATACGGCCAGAAGATGTCTGGATGGTGCAGGATTTTGTTAAAAACCTGTCCGAAGAATCGCGCTATTTCCGCTTCATGAAAAGCGTGCAGCAACTAAGTGAATCCTTGCTGGTACGATTCACGCAAATTGATTACAGCCGCGAGATGGCGCTGATTGCCACGCGTAATGAGCAAGACCATGAACTGCAGTTGGGCGTTACCCGCTACGCGATTAACCCCGACGGCGAGAGCTGCGAGTTTTCCTTGGTGGTGGCAGAGAGCATGCACGGCACAGGCTTGGCGCAAAAACTCATGACGGCGCTGATGGACATCGCTAGGGCTAAAGGCTTGGCGCGCATAGAAGGCGAAGTGTTGAAAAATAACGCCAACATGTTGAAGCTGATGAAGCGCTTAGGCTTCACTGCGGTCAGCCATCCGGATGACAGCAGCATTAAAAATGTGTATAAATTATTGTAAAACTTATTTTAAAAATACCGCATGCATACCGCTTACATCAGTCACGATGAGTTTTTAAAACACGACATGGGGCCCGATCACCCGGAGTGCCCGGCGCGGATTTATGCCATCAAAGACCAGTTGATCGCCTCCGGTTTATTTGACTATTTGAATCAACAGCAAGCACCCAAGGCCAGCAAGGCGCAATTGGCCAGGGTGCACAGTGAGGAATACATCGATTGGGTGTTTGAGCAAGCACCTAAAAGCGGTTTAATCGATTTGGATGGCGACACCTTGATGAACGCCTACACCCTGGACGCGTCATTGTATGCGGCTGGTGCCGTGGTGGCGGGGGTGGATTTGCTCATGGCTAGGCAAGTCAACAATGCATTTTGTAACGTCCGACCGCCTGGCCATCATGCTAAACGCGAAGGCGCAGCTGGTTTTTGTATTTTCAATAATGTGGCGGTGGGGGCGGCGCATGCCTTGCAAGCCCATGGTTTAGAGCGTATTGCCATTGTTGATTTCGATGTGCACCACGGCGATGGCACGGAAGACATTTTTAAAGATGAAGCGCGCGTGTTGCTCTGTTCGACTTTTCAACACCCATACTACCCCAACTGTGGCGCCGATACCAGTAATGAACACATCGTCAACGTGCCAATGTCAGCCGGCAGCGACGGCGAGGCTTTTCGCGCGGCGGTGAGCGATTATTGGCTGCCCGCTTTGGAACGCTTTGCCCCGCAAATGCTGTTTATATCGGCAGGGTTTGATGCGCACCGGGAAGACGACATGGGCGGCTTGGCTTTGCGCGAAGCCGATTACATGTGGGTCACCGACAGTTTAAAAGCCATCGCCGCTAAGCACGCACAAGGCCGCATCGTATCGGTGCTAGAGGGTGGGTATGCCTTGCATGCATTGGGCCGCAGCGTCATGGCTCATGTCAAAAGTTTAAGCGATCTTTAAGCTTAAGGCGCAAGCGCTTGCCTAGAAAGTCATAAAGGCTTTTCTTAAGCTCAGCTCATCGATGCCTTTGGCGATGATCACCACCCGCGATGTTTTTTCTGGCTCGGTCCAGCCTTCTAATAGCGTGGGTGGGTAGGGGGTGAAATGCACGGCATGGATAGCTAAAGGCGAAGCCTGGTCAGCTGCGTGCACGATGCCTTTGAGGCGTAATAAATATTTGCCGTAGCGCTGGCAAAATTTCAACAAATGCGGTTTTAACTGCGACCAGTGGATGGGGCTGGGCAAGGTCACGGTAAAGCTGATGATGCCGTCGTGATTGGCTTTTTGCGGCAAGCTGCCTTTGCTGCTTGGCCCTTGACTGGGGCTGCGCAGCCAGCGCTGTGGATGCACTTGTTGCCTACTGGCATCAAATAGCCCAACGTCCACCACGAATTTTGGGTCCAATTGGCCGTGGCTAATGCGATGCAGGCTAGCACCCGGGTTAATGGCTGTTAACTTTTCTTCCAAGGCCGCTATGCACTGCGCGTCGGCTAAATCGGTTTTGCTTAACACCAGCACATCGGCCACCGCGGCTTGCTTCAAGGCTTCTGGATTTTCTGCTAATTGCTGCAAGCCATAGACGCTGTCTAGGGTGACCACCACGGCGTCTAGGCGGTACACCGACTCAATCACCGGCTCGTTCATTAAATTAGCCAATATCGGTCCAGGATCAGCCAGTCCGGTGGTTTCTATGATTAAGCGATTGAATTGCGGTATGGCCCCCAGCGCGCGTTTAAAAAACAAATCGCGCAAGGTGTCGGCCAGCTCGTTCTTCAACGTGCAGCATAAGCACCCTGAGCTCAACAGCACGGTGTTGTCAGCGATGTGTTCGCTTTCTATGCTTTGCGCCAAGTTGCTCTGCGAAAAAATGTGATCCAAGCCGGTGTCACCGAGCTCGTTAATGATGACGGCGGTGTCGCGCATGCCGCTGTGGTGTAACAAATGATTGAGCAGCGTGGTTTTACCGCTGCCTAAAAAGCCGGTAAGCAGGGTGACGGGGATGCGTTGGTCCATAGGGCGGGTGACGGGTGATTTAAATGCCTACTATTTTATCGTGCATCAAAGCGATTCTGCTAATACAAGGTAAAATGGTCGCCATTCAGCCAAGTTGGCAGCAAGCAGCGTATAGAAAGACAAGCATGAACGTATTTTTTGAAGAAGATGGCAGCTTTAAAGTGGCCTCCATCATGACCGAAGCGCAAGGCTCCATGCAAATAGAGTCGGCCAGCGGCAAGCGCAGCAAGGTCAAAGTGAATAATGTCTTGATGCGCTTTGAAAGCCCTTTGTCTGGGTTCATGGACAGTGCGCAAGCTGAGGCGGCCACCTTGGATGTCGATTTCCTCTGGGAATGCTGCAGTGAATTTGCCATCAACGGCGAGGCCGGCGGCGAGTTTGATTTTGCTGAATTCGCCCAAGAGTATTACGGACGATTACCCACCCCCATAGAATCCGCTGCCGTGGCGCTCAAGCTGCACAGCGCCCCCGTCTATTTCAACCGCAAAGGCAAGGGCCGTTATAAAGCCGCACCGGCCGATATATTAAAAGCCGCCTTGGCGGGTTTGGAGAAAAAACGCCTGTTGGCAGAAAAAATGGCGGGCTTGGTGGCGGAACTCAAAGCCCACCGTTTGCCAGACGAGTTGCGGCAAAAGCTCGACATGTTGCTTTATGAGCCGGATAAAAATACCTTCGAGTACAAAACCCTGGATACGGCCGCTAACGAGAGCCACCTTAGCCAAGTTAAATTATTGCAAGCTTGTGGCGCCATTCCCTCAGATCACGATTACCATTTGGGGGCTTTTCTGCGCGAGTATTTTCCCTACGGTAGCGATTTTTCAGAGCAGGCCAGCACGCTGGATGCAGCTGACCTAGATGGACACGACTTAAGCTTGGCCGACGCGGAAGCGTTCAGCATAGACGACAGCACCACCACCGAGATCGACGACGCTTTCTCGATAGTACCCATGGGCGATGGCATGATGCGTGTCGGCATACACATTGCGGCGCCTGCCTTAGGCGTCAGCGTGGACAGTCCGCTGGATAAGGCGGTGATGCAGCGTTTGTCCACCGTGTACATTCCCGGCAATAAAATCACCATGATGCCCGAATCGGCAATACGCCCGTTTAGCTTGGATGCCGGCGAGATTAAGCCGGTGTTGTCGCTGTATTTGCATGTCAATGCCGCAGGGGAGGTGGTGCAGCGCGATAGCAAATTAGAGCGCATTAAGATCGCTGATAATTTGCGTCACGATGCCTTGGAGCCGTATTTTAATGAAACGACCTTGGCGGCAGACAGCGGCCACCCGTATTGGTCTAAATTACTGTATTTATTCCAGTTGGCAGAATCCTTAGAGAAAGCCAGGGGCAAATACGACCCGACCAAGCCGCAGCAGATTGACTACAATTTTTATGTGAACGACGGCATTGTTAGCATCGTTGGCCGGCGGCGCGGCGCGCCCATGGATAAATTGGTGGCCGAGCTCATGATAGAAGCCAACAATCAGTGGGGCGCCTTGTTGGCAGCCCATCAAGTGCCTGGCCTGTACCGTGCGCAAGCCGGCGGTAAGGTCTACATGACCACCAAGCCTGAGCCTCACCAGGGCTTGGGTGTGGCCCAATACGCTTGGAGCACCTCGCCCTTGCGTAGGGCGGTGGATCTAATCAATCAGCGTCAAATCATCAGTGTGGTGCAAAATACCGCCCCCAGTTACTCGGCCAATAGCGATGTGCTGAATATGCACATGCGTAATTTTGAATTGCGTCACCAGGCTTACGGTGAGTTCCAATTGCGCATGGAGCGTTACTGGTGCTTGCAGTACTTGCTGCAAGAGAAAATCGAGCAAGTGCATGCGACGGTTTGGCGTGAAAATTTGGTGCGCTTGGATACACCGCCTTACATGACCAAAGTCTATGGCTTGCCTGAAATGAAGCCGGGCACGCGCATTGCATTGCAGGTGAACGAAGTGGACGGCTTGCTCATGGAATTGCGCTGTAAATTTATCGAGGTGTTGCCTGAGGCGCCTTTGGCGGTGGATGCCTTAAGCCTGGAGACCGAGTTTGCCGTTGAGCCTGAGGCCGTTAAAGAGGCGGAGGCTGATGCCAGTCAGCCACAGTCGGAGACTAGCGCCTAATGTTGCGTCGGGCCAAAAATTGGCTGCAAGCTGCCGATGACTCGGTGGACGTGAGCGAATTGGACGGCGTACGGGCCTTGCATTTGGGCTCCATCACCATCCAAAGCGCCATGCGCATCAAAGACCCGCTTGCCTTGGAGTTGACTTACACGCGCGCCATGCTGTGTTTTCTATTGTTTAGCAACAAGCTGCAGCAGGTCTTGGCCATAGGCTTAGGCGGCGGTTCGTTGGCTAAATACCTGCATGCGTATTGCCCAAGTGTGCAACAGACCGTGTTAGAAATTAACCCAAAAATCATACAAGTGGCCCGCAGCCAGTTTTACTTGCCAGACAACGATGCGCGCTTAAATGTGATAGAAGGCGATGGCCTGCGTTACCTGGCCGATCACCACGAGGTGGCCGATGTCTTATTCATTGATGCCTTTGATGGCAATGGCATACCGCCGGACTTTTGCAGCCAAGATTTTTTTGACGCCTGTGCAAACTGCTTAAGGAGTGAGGGCATATTGGCCATCAATCTATGGGGCAGCGATAAAAAGTTTGACGTGTATTTGCAGCGCATAGAACAAAGTTTTGCCAGCAAAGTGCTGGTGATTCCCACCGGTAAGCCGGGGAATATCGCGGTGTTTGCCTTTAAGCGTGAGCCGGCGGATCTGCGTTTAGCCAGTTTGCGTCTGCGCGCAAAAGAGCTGGAACGCACGCATAAAATTGAATTTTTACACTTCGTCGATACAATAGCCGAACACAACCCCAGCAGCAGCAACCGACTGTTTATGGCTAGCGATAAAGCTAGCCTAAGCACCTAACAAAGAGCCTAACCCATGATCCCTAATCGATATTTTGCCACCTGCCCACGCGGCTTAGAGTCACTTTTGGCCGATGAATTATTGCTGGTTAAAGCCAAGTCCATCAAGCTCACCGACGGTGGCGTGAGCTTTGATGGCGATTGGGCGGTGTGTTACGCGGCCAATTTGCATTCACGCCTAGCCACGCGCATTTTGTGGCAAGTGGCCCGTGGTCAATACCTCAACGAAGAGGATTTGTTTGAGGCCGCTTATAAGCTCAATTGGTCAGAATGGTTTAATGTAAAAAACGATTTTATGGTCAAGGTGACGGGGGTGAAGTGCCCGCTTAAAAGCTTGGAATTTGCTACCTTAAAAATTAAAGACGCGGTGTGCGATAAATTCCGCATGGCAGTGGGCAGTCGGCCCTACATAGACACCAAAAATCCAGCCGTGCGCATCCATGCCTATTTGGCCGCCGACGAATACCAGTTTTACCTAGACACCTCGGGGGCTGCTTTGTATCAGCGCGGTAACCGCGGTGCCAGCATAGAAGCGCCTTTACGCGAAAACCTGGCCGCGGGCATCTTGAAATTAACGGGCTGGCAAGTCGGTCAGCCTTTGCTGGACCCCATGTGCGGTAGCGGCACTTTTTTATTGGAAGCCGCCATGGTGGCGCTGGACATAGCGCCTGGCCATAAACGCAGCTTTGCCTTTGAGAATCTAACTAATTTTGAGCCGGCTATTTGGCAAAAACTAAAAAGCCAAGCCGCGGCTAAAGTGAAAGCGGTGTCGTTCCAAAAGATTTATGGTTCAGACATCGATTTGCGCGCTGTGCGCATAGCCAAGCGCAATCTAGAAGAAGCCGGTTTGTTGGCAGCGGTGCAGTTATCACAATTTGATATCGTGGACGTGCCGGCGCCAGCAGGCGAGGGCGTGTTAGTGGCTAACCCGCCGTACGGCGTGCGTATAGGCGAGGGCGAGGATTTGGCTCTGCTTTACCCAAAAATGGCGGAGTCCTTAAAGCGCAAGTTTGCCGGATGGAACGCTTACTTTTTAACCAACGATTTAAGCATGCCAAAACTCATGCGCTTAACCCCAAGTAAACGCACGCCCTTATTTAACGGGGCCTTGGAATGTCGCTTGTTTGAAATTAAAATGGTGGCCGGTAGCAATAGGAAGTAAGCCATGGCAGATTCATTAGATGCATTAAAACAAAAGATACAGGCCTTCGTTGACGAGCGTGATTGGGCGCAATTTCACACGCCAAAAAACTTAAGCATGGCCATGATGGTGGAAGCAGCTGAATTGCTAGA
The DNA here is from genome assembly GCA_020035195.1 of Methylotenera sp. Classification (GTDB taxonomy): domain Bacteria; phylum Pseudomonadota; class Gammaproteobacteria; order Burkholderiales; family Methylophilaceae; genus Methylotenera. The sequence goes on along the minus strand of JAIQBT010000041.1, from coordinate 6,764 downwards.
GCATTTTCAATGGGATACGCCGGCGGAGAGCCAAACCTTGTCCAGCGAAAAGCGCGAACAGGTCAGCCATGAGTTGGCCGACACCTTGGTGTATTTGCTAAGGATAGCGCAAGTGCTGGGCATCGACATTATTGATGCGGCCAATAAAAAGATAGCCCTGAATGCAGAAAAATACCCGGTGGATAAAGCCCGTGGTAGCCGAGCTAAATACACCAAGTATTTGTAAGATGGAGTGTCGGGCTAAAGCCCGACAATCTAGATTTATGCCAACGCCGCTAATGCCGCTTGGTAATTCGGTTCACTGGTGATTTCGGACACCAATTCACTGTGCAGTACTTTGTTGTTCTCATCCAACACAATCACGGCGCGGGCCGTTAAACCAGCCAAGCTGCTGTCTAGAATGGCCACGCCATAGCTGTCAGCAAACGCCGCTAAATGCCTAAATGCGGACAGGGTGCTGACATTTTCTATGCCTTCGGCGGCACAAAAACGGTTTTGCGCAAACGGCAAGTCGGCGGAAATGCATAGCACCACGGTGTTTTGCAATTTAGCGGCCGATTGATTGAAGGTGCGCACAGAGGTTGCGCACGTTGGTGTGTCTATGCTGGGAAATATGTTTAATACTTTGCGTAGGCCAGCGAAGCTTTCTAAGCTGACGTCAGCACGGGCTTTGTCGGCCAGCTTGAAGTTAGGTGCCGGTTGGCCTTTTTCTGGGAAGGTGCCACCGATTTTTACCGGGCCGCCTTTAAGGGTTACAGGATGTGACATGCTAGATTCCTTTCTATGCTTGGGTGTAGAGGGATTTTAAACTTTATACCTAAGTATGCTATTTTTTTGGCTGACATACAATCTAAAAATAGGGCTTTTATTTTTCATTTTCGGCCTACTTTTTTGCGTAATATTTTTTCTGAAAATGCAGCCGATTAAGGTAAAATTTGCCCTATGTTGCAAACCCAATCCCCAGCAAAAAACAGCCTGACTTTTGTGCACTTGCGCTGCCACAGCGAGTACTCCATCGTTGATGGCATTGTGCGCATAGACGATTACGTTAAGCAGGCCCACGCTGACAACATGCCGGCCTTGGCCTTAACCGATTTAAATAATTTGTTTGGTGCGATTAAGTTTTATAAGGCCGCCAGAGGTAAGGGCTTAAAGCCCATTATTGGTTGCGACATTTGGTTAGAAAACTCAATAAATCGTGATCAGCCGTCCCGCCTTTTATTGCTTTGCCAGTCGCATGCGGGTTATTTGCTCTTATGCCAATTGCTTAGCCGCGCTTATTTAAGTAATCAACACCGTGGCCGCGCTGAATTTAAACGCGCTTGGTTTGAAGAGTGCGGTACCGAAGGGTTGATTTTGCTGTCGGGTGCCGCGCTGGGGGAGGTGGGGCAAGCCTGCGTGCAAGGCAACCTGGCCTTGGCCGAAGATTTGGCGCGGCAGTGGCAAGCGCTGTTTCCGGATCGCTATTATTTAGAAGTGCAACGCGTGGCCACCGAGGCCAACAAGCAATTGTCGCCGCAAGAAGCCTATATCGAGCAAATACGGGCCATGGCGCACAAGCTTAATCTGCCGCTGGTGGCTACCCAGCCCATACAATTTATCAGTCCAGACGATTTTAGGGCGCACGAGGCGCGCACCTGCATATCCGAGGGCTATGTGTTAGCCGACACGCGTCGCCCCAAGCATTTTACCGAGGAGCAGTATTTTAAAACGCAGCAGCAATTGTCCGAGCTGTTCGCTGATCTGCCAGAGGCATTGCAAAACTCGGTAGAGATCGCCAAGCGCTGCAACCTGAGTTTAACCTTGGGTAAAAATTACCTGCCCAATTTTCCTACGCCTAACAACGAAAGCCTCACCGAATTCCTGGTGTCTGAAGCCCGCCGTGGTTTAGTCATGCGGCTGCAGGTGCTTTATTCAGACGAGGCTGTGCGTGAGGCTAAAGCCCCGGCATACGAAGCGCGCTTGGATTTTGAAACCCAGGTGATTAACCAAATGGGCTTTGCCGGTTACTTTTTAATCGTGGCCGACTTTATTAACTGGGCTAAAAATAACGGCGTGCCGGTCGGTCCAGGTCGAGGTTCGGGTGCTGGTTCGGTGGTCGCTTACAGCCTAGGCATCACCGATTTGGATCCCTTGGAATACAAGCTCTTGTTCGAGCGCTTCTTGAATCCGGATCGGGTCTCCATGCCCGACTTCGATATTGATTTTTGCCAGGAAGGCCGAGACCGCGTCATCGACTACGTTAAGAAAAAATACGGCTTGGACGCCGTGTCGCAAATTGCCACCTTCGGTACCATGGCGGCCAAAGCCGTGGTGCGCGATGTGGGTCGGGTCTTGGATATGCCTTTCGGTTTTATCGATGGCATCAGCAAACTTATTCCACTGGAGTTGGGCATCACCTTATCCGACGCCTTAGTTAAAGAGCCGCAATTGGCCGAGCGGCGAGAAAAAGAAGAGGAATTGCAGGAGTTGCTGGAGCTGGCTTTACGCCTAGAAGGCTTGGTGCGCAATGTCGGCATGCATGCCGGTGGCGTGTTGATTTCACCAGGCAAAATATCGGATTTTTCACCCATTTACTGCCAAGCCGATGGCGGCAGTTTGGTCAGCCAATACGATAAAGACGATGTAGAGGCCGTGGGCCTGGTCAAATTCGACTTCCTAGGTCTGCGTACGCTGACCATATTGGAGTTGGCCTTGCTGAACGCCAATAAGCAGCGCGCCTTAGAAAGCTTGCCGCCGCTGTCTTTTGCCACCTTGCCGCTGGACGATAAAGCCACTTTTCAGTTACTGAAAACAGCCAACACCACGGCCGTGTTCCAGCTTGAGTCGCGCGGTATGAAAGACATGCTTAAACAAGCCATGCCCGACTGTTTTGAAGACATCATTGCTTTGGTGGCTTTGTACAGGCCGGGCCCCATGGATTTGATCCCTGACTTCTGCCGACGCAAGCACGGTAAGCAGCGTGTGGAATACCCACACCCATTGACCGAGCCCATCTTAAAAGAAACTTACGGCATTGCGGTTTACCAAGAGCAGGTGATGCAGATTGCGCAAGTCGTGGCCGGCTATAGCTTGGGTGGTGCGGATTTGCTGCGCCGCGCCATGGGTAAAAAGAAGCAAGAGGAAATGGACGCGCAGCGTAAAACCTTTGTGGAAGGCGCGGTTAAAAACAACATGACCGAGCGTCAGGCCACCGAGCTGTTCGATTTGCTGGAAAAATTTGCCGGTTATGGTTTTAATAAATCGCACGCGGCGGCCTATGCCTTGGTGGCTTACCAAACGGCCTATTTGAAAGCCCATTACCCAGCGGCCTTTTTAGCCTCCACGCTGTCGGCCGACATGAATAACACCGACAGTGTGCATATTTTTTACGACGATTGCGCGCCCAATCAAATTGACGTTTCGCCGCCCGATGTGAACCGCAGTGACTTTAAGTTCACCCCCGTAGACAGCAAGCAAATTTTGTATGGTTTGGGTGCGGTGAAGGGCACGGGCTTGGCGGCCATTGAGGTGATATTGCAAGCGCGTGCGCAAGACGGCCCATTTAAAGATTTGTTTGATTTTTGCAACCGCTTGGATTTGCGTAAAGTCAATCGCCGCGTGGTGGAGTCGCTGATCCGCGCCGGCGCCTTTGATAACTTAAGCGATGACCCAGCGCAGCCTAACCGCAATGCCTTGTTGGCGGGGGTGGCTACCGCCATGGCGGCAGCGGAGCAAAACAGTGCTAATCGCCAACAAAACAGCTTGTTTGGTGAGGCAGCCGATAACGCGGTGAATGTGTTGCCCAAGGTGCCGGCTTGGTCCGAGCAGCAGCGCTTGTTGGAAGAAAAAGCCGCCTTGGGTTTTTACTTCAGTGGCCACCCGTATGCGTCCTACCAAAAAGATTTAGCGCAATTTGTCAGCAGCAGTTTGGCTAACTTAAGCGCCAAAGAACAACCGCAACTCTTGGCGGGCATCGTCTCGGGCATACGGGTGCGCATGACAGGCCGTGGCAAAATGGCCATCGTTGGTTTGGACGACGGCACAACTCGAATCGAGGTGGTGGTGGGTAGCGAGCTCTTAAGCCAACATCAAGGTTTATTGAAAGACGACCAATTAATCATTGTGGAAGGGCGTGTCAGCCACGATGATTTCTCCGGTGGCTTGCGCGTGAATGCTCGAAAATTGCACGATTTATCTGGCCTGCGTAACAGCCGCGCAAGCTTTTTGAAAATTTCCTGTAACGGACAAGCCGATGCAGAAAAACTCAAAACCTTGTTGCAACCCTACCGCAAAAGCGCCACCGATGAGCAGCGCGGTTGCGCGGTGAAGGTCGCTTACCACAACCAAACCAGCCGCGTGGAATTGATGCTGGGCAATGATTGGCGGGTGGATTTGGCGGAAAGCTTGATTGCCGATTTAAGCTTGTGGTTAAGCCGTGATAATGTAAAAATCCTATATAATTAGCCCGCTGCTTCCGAGCAGGATTTAAATATTTTAATAGTAGAGTTAAGCACATGAAAATTAGTTACTTGGATTTTGAACAACCGATCGCTGAGCTGGAAAGCCAAATTGAAGGCTTGCAAGCCGCGCATGATGCCAACGATGCTTTGGATATTTCTAAAGAATTAACCGCACTAGAAAAAAAGAATAAAAAGCTCTCGGAAGACATCTACGGCAATTTAAACGCCTGGCAAATCTCGCAATTAGCGCGCCATTCACAGCGCCCTTACACCCTAGATTATATACAAGCCATCTTCACTGATTTTGAGGAGCTGCACGGTGATCGTGCCTATGCCGATGATCCAGCCATAGTCGGTGGCTTGGCCAGATTGGATGGCCAACCGGTGATGGTAATAGGCCATCAAAAAGGCCGTGATGTAAAAGAACGGCAATACCGCAATTTTGGTATGCCGCGCCCAGAAGGCTACCGCAAAGCCTTGCGCTTATTCCGCTTGGCCGAAAAATTCGGCATCCCTATCGTCACCTTAATTGACACCCCGGGTGCATACCCTGGCATAGGCGCAGAAGAGCGCGGTCAATCCGAAGCCATTGCGCGTAATTTGTACGTCATGGCCGAATTGGAAACCCCCATCATAGGCGTTATCATAGGTGAGGGTGGCTCCGGCGGTGCGTTGGCGTTGGGTGTGGTGGATCAGTTGCTGATGTTGCAATACGGCGTGTATTCGGTGATTTCTCCAGAAGGTTGCGCCTCCATCTTGTACAAAAGCGCAGACAAAGCGCCAGTGGCAGCCGAGTCTTTGGCCATTACCGCTGACCGCTTGCAAGGCTTGGGTCTAATAGACCGCATCATCCCTGAACCCTTAGGCGGCTCACACCGCGCACCAGAAGTGGTGATGGAAAACTTGCGCGTGGCACTGAAAGAAGAATTGGCTAAGCTAAAAACCAAATCCATTAAGGCCTTGTTGGTTAGACGCTACGAGCGCTTGATGAGCTACGGCCAATACAAAGAAGTGGCTGAACGTAAAGCCCGCGTCAGCGTGAAGCTTTAAGCGATCAAGCGATAGTCTTCTAAGCCGCACTAAAGTTATACCCATATCGATGGCATTCCTGCCACCCTCATGCAAACCAATCTGCAGCATTTCTTAAGCCAGCACACCAAGCCCAATCAACACCTGTTATTGGGCTTGAGTGGTGGTTTGGATTCTTGCGTCTTGTTGCACCTGTTGGCAAAGGCAAGAGCCACCATGCCATTTGATTTACAGGCCATGCACGTGCACCACGGCATCAGCCCCAATGCCGACAGTTGGGCCGCTTTTTGCCAGGCGCAATGCGCTGCCCTAAATGTGCCTTTGACCATCGTAAAGGTGCAATTGGATGAGCAAAGTAAATTAGGCCTAGAAGGCCACGCCCGCCAGTTGCGCTACGATGCCTTATTTAACAACGCACTGCAGGCGGATTTTGTGCTCAGTGCGCACCACCAAGACGATCAAGCTGAAACCTTATTGCTGCAGTTGTTTCGCGGCGCAGGCCTAAAAGGCTTGGCCAGCATGGCGGCAGCCGATGAACGAAGGCGCTTATTAAGGCCTTTATTATCAGTCCCGCGCAGCAGTTTGGAAGCCTATGCCAAGCAGCATGGCATAAGCTGGTGTGAAGACGAGAGCAACAGCAATACCCAATACGAGCGCAACTTTATTCGGCACGATATCTTGCCGCTATTAAGTGCCCGCAACCCGGCCATTAAGCAAGCTTTGGCCAGAACGGCTGCGCACGCAGCTGAGGCGAGTGATTTGCTTAATGATTTAGCGGCATTGGATGCGGCGCACTTGCTGGCAAACAAAAGTTTATGCACACAAGGCTTAGCGGCGTTGGATGCGGCCAGGGCAAGAAATGCCTTGCGTTGGTGGATGGCGATGCAAGATGTCAATATGCCCAGTGCCGATGCCTTGAGTGAGATGCATCAGCAGTTAATGACGGCCAAAGCCGACGCAAACATAGACATCACCCTGCAACTAAAAAACCAGCAGGCAATTAAGCTCAAACGCTATCAACAGCGCGCTTACTTGGTTAAACCGGCCGTGACCGCCAGCTTTGATTTGGTTTGGAACGGAGAACCTGCCCTAGATTTGCCTAACGGTGGCACGCTGGTATTTACCCAAGTGCAGGGCAGCGGTTTGGCGCTCAAATTGGGCATGAGCAAATTGCGCATCAGCCAGCGCAATGGCGGGGAAAATTTCAAACCCAATGCACTTAGGCCAACCCGCACCCTCAAGCACTTATTGCAAGAAGCCAACATGCCGCCTTGGCAGCGCGAAAACCTGCCC
>JAIQBT010000019.1 GCA_020035195.1 Methylotenera sp. | reverse complement strand
TAAAATGCGCAATCAACGCTGGGTTAAGCCGGCCGCATTTGTTAGAATACCGTTTTCGCTAAATAGATCCATTTATCTCATGGCCACCGCAAACACAGCACGCAAGCTTTTAGTCACATCCGCCCTTCCTTATGCCAATGGCAGTATACATCTAGGCCATTTGGTTGAGTACATACAAACCGATATCTGGGTGCGCTACCAAAAAATGCAAGGGCATACTGTGCATTACGTTTGTGCGGATGATACCCATGGCACCCCCATTATGCTGCGTGCAGAAAAAGAGGGCGTCACACCTGAAGCGTTGATAGCCAACGTGCACAAGCAACACAGCGCCGATTTCGATGAGTTTTTGGTGGCGTTTGATCATTACTACTCGACCAATGCGCCTGAAAATAAAGCGCTCTCTCAAAGCATATACCTGGCACTTAAAGGTGCGGGGAAAATAGCCAGTAAAGTCATAGAGCAATTTTATGACCCGCTTAAAAATATGTTTTTACCGGACCGCTTTATCAAAGGCGAATGCCCAAAATGCCATGCAAAAGACCAGTACGGTGATTCCTGTGAGGCCTGCGGTGCAACCTACAATCCAACCGAATTAATTAATGCCTACTCCGCTGTTTCTGGCGCTGCGCCTGTGCGCAAGGAGACCGAGCATTACTTTTTCAAACTGTCCGAATGCGCCGACTTTCTAAAAGAGTGGACGCGCTCCGGTACCTTGCAAGGTGAAGCGGCCAATAAAATGGCGGAGTGGTTTGAAAGTGGTTTAAACGATTGGGACATTTCACGCGATGCGCCGTACTTTGGTTTTGAGATTCCGGACGCGCCAGGTAAGTATTTTTACGTTTGGTTGGATGCGCCTATAGGTTACATGGCCAGCTTCAAGAAGCTTTGTGCGGATACCGGTTTGGATTTCGACGAGTACTGGGCTAAAGACTCCACCACCGAGCTCTACCATTTCATAGGTAAGGACATCCTGTATTTTCATGCTTTATTTTGGCCTGCAACGCTGGAGTACAGCGGTTACCGTAAACCAACTAAGATTTTTGCCCACGGCTTCTTGACCGTGAATGGCGAAAAGATGAGTAAATCACGCGGGACGTTTATTACCGCGCGTAGCTACTTAGAGCACATTAAGAACCCAGAGTACTTGCGTTACTACTACGCAGCGAAACTAAATAGCAGCATGGAAGACATTGATTTAAGTTTGGATGATTTTGTGGCTAGGGTGAACAGTGATTTGGTGGGTAAATACATCAATATTGCCAGTCGCACCGCCGGCTTTATTAATAAACAATTCGATGGCCAATTGCGCCCATCCGCAAACAACCCTGTGGTGGCTGAGCTCAAAGCCAGTGCCGCCATAATCGCCGATGCCTATGAGGGACGGGAGTTCGGTAAGGCCTTGCGTGAAATAATGCGCCTTGCCGACAGCGCCAATGGTTTTGTGGCAGAAAAAGCCCCTTGGGTCATGGCCAAACAAGCCGATCAAGCACAAGCCTTGCAAGAAGTTTGCTCCGATGCGCTGGAGTTGTTCCGCTTACTTACCTTGTACTTAAAACCGGTCTTACCGAAATTGGCTTCTGAAGTAGAGCAATTTCTAACAATAGATGCATTAAGCTGGGCCAGTGTCAGCAAGGAGTTGCAGGCCGGTCATCGCATCCAAACCTACCAACACTTAATCACCCGCATTGACCAAAAATGGATACTCGCCATGACAGAAGCCAACAAAGAAAACTTAACGGCCACGCCAACGGCTAGTCCTAGGCATGCGACGCCAGCAGTAGCAGGCTCTGCTGAGATAGGCTTGGAGGATTTCACCAAGGTGGACTTACGCATTGCCAAGATAGTCCATGCCGAACACGTGGAGGGCGCTGAGAAATTACTGAAGCTTAGTTTGGATATAGGCGAAGCCCAGCCTCGCCAAGTGTTTGCAGGCATTAAATCGGCCTACGATCCAGCGCAATTGATAGGCCGATTAACCGTGATGGTGGCCAATTTGGCCCCACGTAAAATGAAGTTCGGCCTGAGCGAAGGCATGGTGTTGGCGGCCAGTGATGAAACTGGCGGCCCTTTCATCCTTAGCCCGGATGCCGGCGCGCAAGTAGGCATGCGGGTAAAATAAGGCCGACGGCCTGGCGCCGGTTAGCTTAAGGCTTGCGGGGCTGGTCTTTTTTGACTAAGGCTTTTACCTGCTGAGGCTGAGGTTTGATCGCTCCGGATTGTTTGGGTGCGGGTTTGCTGGACGCTGCTTTGATAAGCTCTGCTTTGTTAGACGCTACATTTCTAGCGATGGGTTTGGACGTAACGACTATGGCTTTATTGGCTTTGGCTTTAACCGGCCCTATGCCAGGTAAGCTTTCCAGTTCAGTTTGTTTGGCGGTGTTGATGTTGACGGTGGCGTATGCGCTTAAGCTGATGCATAGCCAGCTAAATAAGACTAACAAGGCAGTTTTCATTGGCATATTCCCCGCTGGTGGATAGGCTAAATACGGCCTACCATCATACCCGTAACAATCTGGGGGATGATAATTTTTTCATTTACTTCATTTACTTCAATTACTTAGCGGATGGCTAAGCGCATTCTGCGTGTATGGCAATCAGCGCTTTGAGTGGGTCGCTGGCTTGGGTGATAGGCCGGCCTATGACTAAATAACTGGCTCCATTACGCAAAGCTTGTACTGGCGTGACGATGCGGGATTGGTCATCTTGACTGGCGTAAACTGGGCGTATGCCTGGGGTCACCAAACAGAATTCTTTGCCTAATGCGGTGCGCAACATGGGGGCTTCTTGTGCTGAGCAAACCACGCCGCTAAGTCCGGCTTGATGGGTGAGTTCGGCCAGACGCATGACGTGGCTGCTTAAATCTGCGGCTACGCCTATTTGCGTTAAATTGGCCTGATTCATGCTCGTTAATACCGTGACGGCAATGAGTATGGGCGGTTGGGCATTATTGTTTACCGCCGTTTGAGCCGCTTGCATCATTTCAAGGCCACCGCTGGCGTGCACGTTCAGCATCCATACCCCTAATTTGCTGGCAGCGCTGCAGGCTTTGGCTACGGTGTTAGGAATGTCATGAAATTTTAAGTCTAAAAATACCCCAAAATCGGATTTGACCAATTGTTCGACAAATTGAGGTCCGGCAGCGGTAAATAACTCCTTGCCGACTTTAAGGCGGCACAGGGTGGGGTCTAGCTGACGCACTAATTGAAGCGCGCTGCTGGCATCGGCATAATCCAGCGCCACAATGATTTTTGGGTCGTTAGCGTTGTTGGGTTGGCTAGTGGTCATCTTATGGCTTACTTTAAACGTTGGTCGGTTCAGCTGGCAAGGATTCCCAAGCATTGCAGGCAGGGCATTGCCAGTGGTGGTATTTGGCTTTAAAACCACATTGCTCGCAGTGGTAGGTAGTTCGGTTGCCGATGGCATGGCGCACCGCTTGTTGCATGAGTTGTGTGTCTTGAGATTTTTGTATGCTACTGCCTTCTATGCTGGCTTGTGCTTGCAATAATTGGTCTAGGGTATTTAAGCTGGGTTTTTTAATTAATTCCTTACGGGCTAGTTTCGCCGCCTTGTCTGGGCCCTGGTTGGCTAAGGTGGCATCAAAAAGCACCTTAAGTAGGGACGGCAGTTGGTAGCTTTGTAAGTAGCCCTGTAACAAGATTAAGCCTTCTGACGTTTGGTCTAGGGCTTGGTAGCTATTAAGTAATTTGGGGGCAATAACACCTAAATATTCTGGCTTCTGAAATTCAATCCGTTTCCAGGTGGCTATGGCCGCTGCATGGGCTTGCTCTTCGACTTGCATGTCACCGAGTAATACGTTTGCCCGCACGCAATTTTTATTTGCGTTGATTGCGTCTGCTAGTGCTAATTTGGCTTGTGCTGTGTCATTGGTCAATATAAATTGCACCGCCAGTTCGCAGTGGTAATGCGCCACTTCTATGCGAAATGGTACGCCAGATAAGCGTTCCAATTCCGTGGCTGCTTTAATTGCTCTTGGCCACTCGCGTTCACGTACGTAAATTTCTAATAGGGCGCGCAGGGCAGGTTGCCTATACCTATTATCGTTGAGGGATTCAAACAGTTCCTCCGCACGGTCTAGCAAACCTGCTTTTAGGTAATCTTGCGCTAACTCGGCCGTCACGGCTAATTTCTGTTGTGGCTCCAGCACCTTTTTCTCTAATAAGTTAAGGTGTAAATGGATGGCTCGATCGACTTCGCCGCGCTTTCTAAACAGGCTGCCTAAAGCAAAGTGCAGTTCTAAGGATTCGGTGTTGGCTTGCACCGCCTCACTAAAAGCTTCTATGGCTTTGTCTTGTTGATTGGTGATGAGAAAGTTTAAGCCTTTGAAGTAGGCGGCCGGAAGGGCGGTTGATTCGGCCAGCAATTGCTTTAAATCTACCCTAGCGGCTAACCAGCCTAGGCTAAAGAAAAGCGGTAAGACCAATAACCACCAGAATTCAAATTCCATGGGTGGTCTCTTTGCGATAGGCTAGTGAGGAAGGGGCTTTCATAATCATTGCATTTTAACTTAAATTTAAAATCAAGTAAGTGCTAATGGTCGCGGCCATAAAAAACGGCAGCGGGTGGCTGCCGTTCTTATAACCTTGCTTGGCTTGCAAGCGCAGTTTAACTTAACTTAAATCGACACGTTCACGTAACTCTTTGCCTGCTTTAAAGTGCGGTACGTGTTTTTCAGGTACTTGCACTTTACTGCCGGTTTTCGGGTTACGACCCAAACGCGGTGGTCGGTAGTTCAAGCTGAAACTACCAAAGCCACGTATTTCGATACGTTCTCCTGCCGCAAGGTTGTCAGTCATCGCATCCAAAATGGTTTTGACTGACAGCTCTGCGTCTTTTACAACCAATTGCGGAAAACGCTCCGCAAGTAGCGTAATTAGTTCAGATTTGGTCATGCTTATTGCCTTTATCTTGTCACTAATTACACTTATTTCTTGCTGTCTAGTTTAGCTTTTAGTAAAGCACCAAGGTTAGTCGTACCTGCAGAAGCGCCATCATCTGCGGCTTTAGCTGCCGTGTCTTTAGTTTTGGCAGATTTAGCTTTAGGTTTGGCTTCGGATTTATCGTCTGTGCTGCTGGTTGCGCCAGATGGATCGGCAACCAATTGTTTAACACCTAATGAAATGCGCTCTTTCTCAACGTCTATGGCCAAAATGACAGCTTGCAATTCGTCACCTTTTTTGAAGTTGCGGATCGCTTCTTCGCCGGTTTGCGTCCATGACAAGTCGGATAAATGCACTAAACCGTCTATGCCGCCTGGTAAACCAATGAACACACCGAAGTCTGTAATGGATTTGATTTGACCTGACACTTTATCGCCTTTGGCGTGTGTTGCAGAGAAATCATCCCATGGGTTTGCTTGACATTGTTTCATGCCTAGGGATAGGCGACGACGTGCTTCGTCTATCTCTAATATCATGACTTCAACTTCGTCACCTAATTGAGCCAATTTGCCCGGATGGATGTTTTTGTTAGTCCAATCCATTTCTGATACGTGTACCAAACCTTCAATGCCTGGCTCGATTTCAACGAACGCACCGTAATCAGTCAAGTTAGATACTTTACCGAATAAGCGTGTGCTTACAGGGTAACGACGGGTTAGCGCGATCCATGGATCGTCACCCAATTGTTTGATGCCCAATGAAACGCGGTTTTTCTCTTGATCAAATTTCAAGATTTTCGCTTCCACTTCTTCACCCACGGTCAACACTTCAGATGGGTGTTTTACACGACGCCAAGCTAGGTCAGTGATGTGTAGCAAGCCATCGATGCCGCCTAAGTCCACGAATGCACCGTAGTCGGTGATGTTTTTAACGATACCTTTAACCACTGAACCTTCAGCCAATGAACCCATTAAGGCTTCACGGTCTGCGCCAGCACTGACTTCCATCACAGCGCGACGAGAAACAACGATGTTGTTGCGTTTGCGGTCAATTTTAATAACTTTTAAATCGCACTCTTTGTTTTCAAATGGGGTAGTGTCTTTAACAGGGCGCACGTCTACCAATGAACCTGGTAGGAAAGCCATGATGCCATTAACAGAAACGCGTAAGCCGCCTTTAACTTTGCCGCTTACAAAACCTTTAATGATGCGACCTTCGTTCATGGCGTCTTCTAGATCCAACCATGTTTCCATGCGTTTGGCTTTTTCGCGTGATAGCAAAGTAGAACCGAAACCGTCTTCCAATTTTTCGATCAGCACTTTAACAAAGTCGCCCACTTTAACTTCAAGTTCGCCTTGTGCATTATGGAATTCAGAAGCAGCAATAACGCTTTCTGATTTTAGACCAGCGTTAACAATAACGTGGTCGCTATCAACGGAGATAACCTCGGCGGTGATTACTTCACCGGAGCGCATTTCTTGATGGATTAAGCTTTCTTCAAAAAGCGCGGCAAAAGATTCCATTGAAGAAGGTGTAGATTTAGAAGTAGAAGCCATTAAATAAAAGTACCTAAAAGTAATCCCACCTAGCAGTGGGGTAATTAATAAAACTGCGTATTAATGTAATACGCAGACGAAAAAAATTTCACAAAATTTGAAAGAATGTGATTATAACTAAAACATTGAAAAATAAAAGACTATTTATAGTATTTAGGCAGAAAATTATATAAATCCTTAATAATTTTCCAGCACCTGATTGACCGCTTCCACTATGCTTAAGTGATCCGTTTCCAGCAAGATGCCGTCCTCTGCCATGACTAAGGGTGCGCTTGCGCGATTCTTATCTCTGGCATCGCGTTCTAATAGGTCTTGCAAAATAGCCTGGTAATCCGCTGTTTGCTGCTTAGCCAGCAATTGTTGGTAACGCCGTTGTGCGCGAACTTCGGTGCTGGCGGTGAGAAAGATTTTCAAAACCGCATCTGGAAAAATGATCGTGCCCATGTCCCGTCCATCTGCCACCAAACCAGGCGCGCGGCGCATGTTTTGTTGCAGGCTGGTGAGCACCTTGCGCACGGCTGGGTGGACGGCCACTTGCGAAGCGCCTTTGCCCATGGCCTCGCTACGAATGTCATTCGTTACGTCGGCATCATTTAGCCAGACTTGCTCCTCATCGAAGCGGATGCGCAGATTTTTTGCACACTGGGCCACCGCCTCTGCATCCGTCCAAACTATGCCAGCTTGCTGACTGGCCAGGGCAACAATGCGGTACAAGGCGCCAGAATCCAAATAGTGAAAGCCCAATTTTGTGGCAACGCGTTGCGCTACCGTGCCTTTTCCGGACGCAGAAGGGCCGTCTATGGCGATGACTGGTACCGGTTTATTCATCCGACCACCTTGGCAAAGCTGGCAAAGTAATCGGGGAAGGTTTTATTGACGCAAGCCGGGTCGTTGATGGTAATCGGCACGCCGGCTAGCGATACCAATGAAAAGCACATTGCCATGCGGTGGTCATCGTAAGTGTCTATGACTGCGTGCGGCTTGATGCCCTTGCTGGGGGTAATTTGCAGGTAGTCGGCTCCCTCGATGACCGTGGCACCTAATTTGCGCAGTTCGGTGGCCATGGCCGTTAGCCTGTCAGTTTCTTTTACCCGCCAACTGGCGATGTTGCTCAGCGTGCTGGTACCGTCTGCAAACAAGGCTAATATAGCCAAGGTCATGGCCGCATCAGGTATGTGATTGCAATCCAGATGGATGGCCTTAAGCTTGTTGGCTTTCTTGGCAGTAATGTGATTTTCGCCGTAGCTAATTTCGCCACCCATTAGGCTGAGCGCTTCGGCAAAGCGCACATCGCCCTGTATGCTATTTTTTCCTATGCCATCCACTGTCACTTCACCGCCTATCACACCCGCAGCTAAAAAATAGGAGGCGCTAGACGCATCGCCTTCGACAAATAGCTCGCCGGGGCTGGTGTAGGCACTGTTAGCTGGGATGGTAAAGCGTTGCCATCCATCCCGCTCAACCTGCACGCCAAATTTAGCCATTAAGTTTAGGGTGATTTCTATGTAAGGCTTGGATATCAGTTCGCCCACCACCTCTATGCTGGCTTGTTGTCGTGTCAGCGGTAAGGCCATTAGCAAAGCCGTTAAAAATTGACTGGAGACATCCCCACGTATTTTTAGGGCTAGGGTGGCGTCCAGTTGGGCTGGCGATATTTTTAGCGGCGGAAAGC
>JAIQBT010000080.1 GCA_020035195.1 Methylotenera sp. | reverse complement strand
TTTGCAGGCAACGAGCGCGACCACATGATGGCGGAAATTCCAAGCAGTGCCAGTCAGCCTGCGGTCATTAAGCGCGCCACATACGGCCGCTGGAAGATAGACGGTTGCCCACACCATGGGGCGGCTTTGGCCAGTGGTGGCGAGGGCCAAGATTGGTGGGGCTACCACATGGCCTGGTTCGATGGTGGCAACGATGCCAATGGCCAGTCTGCCGGTTTGTATTACGCGCGCATGGATGGCGTGGCGTGGGCCTCGACCCCGGCTAAAAAATTCGCCGGCAGTAAAAATCTGGCGGGTCACCCGGCTTTGTTAAGTGTGGGAGAAAATGTCTACCTGGTTTGGCGTGAAAGCGAAGCCAAGACCCACAAAATTCTTGGCAAGTATTCCGATGACGGTGGAAGGAATTGGAGCGAGCCTAAGCTCTTGGCGGAAACCACCGGTAAGGCCGACTACCCGAAACTGCTGAATCGGGATAAGCAGGTTTACCTAGCATGGCAAACTGCGCAAGAGGGTTTGCGCTTGATAGCCTGGTAAGTTAATTGCACCAGACTTTGCTATTGTGGCTGAGCGCCATCCAAATCGCCCAAGCGCTGGCGCCGCTTAACATGAGGCCAGCTAAGCGCATGCCGTAGGGTTCCACCACGCTGGATTTGAGTTTTAACCAAGCCCAAGGCGCAAAAAACAAGGCAATGCCCGAGCCCAAGGCAAAGGCCGCCATGCTGAGGGCGCCAGCCAATGGGTTGCCATTAAACGAGGCGATAATCAAGGCCGAGTAGAGCAAACCGCAAGGCATCAATGCCCACAATAGGCCCACGTAGAAATAGCCGCCATTGAGCCTGCTGAGTTTTTTCACGTGCCGCCAAATGCTTCGCCCAGCTTGGTCTACCCAGATGGGTTGGCGGGCGTAGATCAGCAATAACACCCCCCAGAAAAATACCAAAACGTGAAAGAAGGTCCACAAGGGATGCAGAATCGCGCTGTAGTTGGACAGCCAAGCTATGCTTTGTATGGCAAAGGTGGCGATGGCGCCCAATAAGGCATAGCCGCATAAACGCCCTAAATGGTATAAGCCTATGGCGTAGGGTTTATCGGCATCTTGTGTAAAAGCGGTGCAGGCAGCCCCGCACATGGCCACGCAATGCGGGCCGCCGGCCAAGCCCATGACTAGGGCGCTATACAGTAAAGCAGTTTGCATGGATGGGTGTCGGCCTTACTCTTTATCTTCTTCGAAAATACGCCGGCCTTCTTCTTCTATGTCTTCAAATTGGCCGCGGTAGACTGCCCACCATAAACCAGCCAGCACCACTAATGCCAGCACGACGGATAGGGGGATGAGTACAAACAATATGTCCATGCTTAGGCCTTAGAAGAATTAATGCTGGAATGGCTAAATTGGCTTAAGCGCAAGGCGTTAAGCACCACGATCAATGAGCTGGTGGCCATGCCTAAGCCAGCTTGCCAAGGGCTTAACCAAGCAAAGAAGGCCAGCGGGATGCACACGGCATTGTAAATGACCGCCCACGCGATATTCTGCTTAATGATGCGCATGGTTTTTTTGGCGTGTTTAATCAGTGCCGGTATCTCGCTGATGTCGCCGTTTAATAAAACGTAATCGGCATGCGCGAGCGTCAGGGGCACGCCTTTGCCCATGGCAATCGAGACATGGGCGCTGGCTAAGATAGGTCCGTCGTTTAAGCCGTCCCCTACCATCAAGACTTTTTTACCTTGCAGTTTTAGGCCTTGCAAGCGTTGCAATTTGTCGTTTGGGCTGCAAGCAGCTTGAAACACCTTGATGCCCACCAGGGCGGCGGTGTTTTTTACCGTGTGCCATTGGTCGCCAGAGAGCAATTCCACATCCAACTGCGCTTGCTGCAAAGCGGCAATCGCCTGGGCTGTGTTGGCTTTGATGGCTTCTTGTAAGTTAAACGTGGCCAACCAGCCGCTGTCGTCGGTCAGGTAAACTTGTTGGTAGCGTTCGTCGCTGGCTTGAAGTTGGTCGCTATGCACACCGCAGAAGGCGGCCGAGCCCAGTTTTAATGGGCGCTGCTCGAAGCGGCCCTGCATGCCCGCGCCTACCTGCTCTTCTACCTGGTCTAGCGTTATGGTTAGCGCGTTCGCCAGTGGATTTTGCTTGGCAGCGTAAGCCACGGCCGTGGCGATGGGGTGCATGGATTGGCTGGCCAAAGCCGAGGCCATGGCTAGGGCTTGCGCTTCGCTGAGGCCGTCTTTAACGCTCAACGATTTTACGGCGATGTGGTTGTCGGTCAGCGTGCCGGTTTTGTCAAAAATGACCGTGTCGATTTGGGCGATGCTTTCTATGGCTTGCAAGTGCCGAATTAAAATGCCGCGTTTCACAAAGGCGCTGGCGCTGGCAAGCATGGCCGCCGGTGTGGCCAGCGATAGGGCGCACGGGCAGGTGACAATTAATACCGCCGCCGCCGTCATTAAGGCCAGGCCATGGCCTTGCTCCCATAGCAAGACAGCGGATAGCACGGCGCTTAGTAAGATGAAAAATAAGAAAGGTCTGGCCACGCGGTCGGCCAGTTGCGATAGCCGCGGTTTCTCTATGGCAGCTTGGTTAATCAGCTGCACAATTTGCCCGTACTGCGTGGATTCGCCTAAGGTTTCTAAGCGCATGTTGACGGTAGCGCCGAGGTTGTAGCTGCCGGCCACGACGTGCTCGCCCTTATTTTTATGGATGGGGGTGGATTCGCCGGTCAACAAGGATTCGTCGACCTTGGTTTGCCCAGACAGCAATAAGCCGTCGGCGGGGAAGGCTTCACCGGTATTGACCCGCACGATGTCGCCCACGCTTAATTGACTATTAATCACGCGCGTGTAACTGCCGTCGGCATTTTGCCGTTCGGTATTTTCTGGAATGCGGCTAACCAAGGCCTCCATCGCCCCCAGCGTTTTGCTGTGCAGCTTCACTTCAATCAAGCGCGCGGAGAGTAAAAAGAACACAAACATGGTCAAGGAGTCGAAGTAAACCACGTCGCCCCACCAGCCACTGGGGTCAAAGGTGGCCGCTGAGCTGACCACAAAAGTGATGCCTATGCCCAAGGCGACCGGTAAATCCATGCTGATTTGTTTGGCTTTTAAATCGTGCCAGGCGTTACTGAAAAACGAACGACTGGAAAACAGCATAACCGGCAAGCTTAATAGCCAGGCCGCCCAGTTAAGCAAGAGGTTGATGTCGGTTTCGATTTCGCCGGTTTTGGTGAAGTAGCTGGGGCTGGCGTACATCATGACTTGCATCATGCAAAAGCCCGCCACTAACCAGCGCCAAAATGCCGCGCGATTTTTTTGGGTGGCGTTGAGTTGGCTTTCATTGTGCGAGGCGGGATTGGCGCTGTAACCCATTTTTTGGATGGCGGCCAAGATGGTGGAAGGTTGGGTTAATTCCGCAGACCAGACCACCACGGCACGCTTTTTCGACATGCTCACGCGTGCGCTGACGATACCGGGCAAGCCGCTTAAGCCGCGTTCTACTGTGCCTGAGCAGGCGGCACAACGTAAGCCATCTAGTAACAAACTGGATTGCACTAAGGGTTGCGCCTCGTCGCCCACGGATTGGCTAAAGCGCATCCATTGCTCTGGGGTGTCCAATATGGTCCAGGCCGGGTTGGCTTGTGGTTCGTCGCTGTGCGTGTCGCTGAATAAATGTGATTCCATGAAATGCTTAGGCCTAGCCTTTTTACGGTTGCCATGACTGGCGGTTTGCGCCCAATGCGCGCTGCATTTGAGCCCTGTCATTATATATTGAAAATTAGGCTATCGCCCCCATTGTTAAGGTATATCAACATTCCTGGAGTCAAGCATGCGCTTTGATAAATTAACCACCAAGTTTCAGCAAGCACTCAATGATGCACAAAGCATGGCCGTGGCCAATGACAGCCCGACCATAGAGGCTTTACATTTATTGGATGCTTTAATTAAACAAGAAGACGGCGGCAGTAGCGCCTTGCTAACTCATGCTGGGGTGCATTTGGCGCCGCTAAAAGCCGGCTTGGCCAGTGCTATCGCCAACATGCCTAAAACCACCGACAGCGCTGGGGAAGTGACGATTTCACGCGAGCTAAACAACTTACTCAATGTCACCGATAAGTTGGCCGTCAAGCGCGGTGACGGTTTTATTGCCAGTGAAATGTTTTTGTTGGCATTGCTTGAGGACAAAGGTGCGGCCGGCAAATTGCTCAAAGCGCACGGTTTAGCTAAAGCGGCCTTGGAATCGGCCATCAGTGCGGTGCGAGGCGGCGAGCAAGTGAATGCCTCGGATGCCGAATCCAACCGTGAATCCCTAAAAAAATACACGGTGGATTTGACCGAGCGTGCCGCATTGGGCAAGCTCGATCCGGTGATAGGCCGTGACGATGAAATTCGCCGTGTCATCCAAGTCTTGATGCGCCGTACTAAAAATAACCCGGTCTTGATCGGTGAGCCTGGCGTGGGTAAAACCGCGATTATTGAAGGTTTGGCGCAGCGTATCGTGAACGGCGAAGTGCCGGATAGCCTGAAAGGCAAAAAAGTCTTGTCTTTGGACATGGCCGCCTTGTTGGCCGGGGCCAAATACCGTGGGGATTTTGAAGAGCGATTAAAAGCGGTGTTGAAAGAGTTGTCGCAAGACGAAGGTCTGACCATTTTGTTTATCGATGAAATCCACACCATGGTCGGCGCCGGTAAAGCCGAGGGTGCGATGGACGCGGGCAACATGCTTAAACCGGCCTTGGCCAGAGGCGAATTGCATTGCGTGGGCGCCACTACCTTGGATGAATACCGGCAATACGTGGAAAAAGACGCGGCTTTGGAGCGGCGTTTTCAAAAGGTCTTGGTCGACGAGCCTAGTGTGGAAGCGACCATTGCTATCTTGCGCGGCTTGCAGGAAAAATACGAGTTGCACCACGGCGTGGAAATTACCGATCCTGCTATCGTCGCCGCGGCGGAATTGTCGCACCGTTACATTACCGACCGTTTTCTCCCCGATAAAGCCATCGATTTGATCGATGAAGCCGCCTCGCGCATTAAGATGGAAATCGATTCCAAACCTGAAATCATGGACAAACTAGAACGCCGTTTAATTCAGTTGAAAATCGAGCGGGAAGCGGTGCGACGTGAAAAAGACGAGGGTAGTAAAAAACGCTTTGAGTTGATAGAGCAAGAGATAGACAAATTGGGCAAAGAGTACGCCGATTTGGAAGACATCTGGAAGGCAGAAAAAGCCCAGGTGCAAGGTTCCTCGCACATAAAAGAAGCCATAGAGAAAATTAAATTCGAGATGGAAGAAGCCACGCGCAAAGGCGAATGGCAAAAAGTGTCGGAATTGCAGTACGGTAAATTGCCGGCCCTGGAACAGCAGTTGAAGCAAGCGGCCAGCATGGAGGGTAGCCAAGCTGTCACTAAAAACAAGATGTTGCGTACCGAAGTGGGGGCCGATGAAATTGCCGAAGTGGTCAGTCGGGCGACCGGCATCCCAGTGGCCAAAATGCTGCAAGGCGAACGCGGTAAATTGCTCACCATGGAAAGCAAATTGCACGAGCGGGTAGTCGGCCAAGACGAAGCGGTGAGATTGGTCTCGGATGCCATACGCCGTTCGCGTTCAGGATTGGGTGACCCCACTAGGCCCTATGGTAGCTTTTTGTTCCTAGGCCCCACCGGCGTCGGTAAAACCGAGTTGTGCAAGGCCTTGGCAGGTTTTTTGTTTGACAGCGAAGACCATTTAATTCGCATCGACATGAGTGAGTTCATGGAGAAGCATTCGGTTGCCCGCATGATAGGCGCGCCGCCGGGTTACGTCGGTTACGAAGAAGGCGGCACCTTGACCGAGGCGGTGCGACGCAAGCCCTACAGCGTGATCTTGCTCGATGAAGTGGAGAAAGCCCACCCGGATGTGTTTAATGTCTTGTTGCAAGTGCTGGATGATGGCCGCTTAACCGATGGCCAAGGCCGCACGGTGGATTTTAAAAACACCGTGATCATCATGACCAGTAATTTAGGCTCGCAAATGATACAAAGCATGAGCGATCAAGATTACCAAGTGGTGAAATTGGCGGTGATGGGCGAAGTAAAAACGCATTTCAGACCGGAATTCATCAACCGTATCGATGAGGTGGTGGTGTTCCACGCCTTGGATGAGAGCAATATACGCTCGATTACCAAAATACAATTGCAGTACTTGGCAAAACGCTTGGCGGCCATTGACATGCAGTTGGAGATGAGCGAGGCGGCGATTGCAGAAATTGCCAACGCAGGCTTCGATCCGGTTTACGGAGCCAGGCCATTAAAACGTGCGATCCAGTCGGAAATAGAAAACCCCTTGGCGCGCGAGATTTTAAATGGCGACTTTATGGCCAAGGACGTGATTAAAGTGGATACAAAGGCAGGGAAAATAGTCTTTTCAAAAGCGTAAGGATGGCCATGCAACAAGTCGCGGCAAGCATACAAGTCAGCACCCAGGGTAGGCGACTTTACGACATCAGTGCGGAGGTCGCTGCGCAAGTTAAGCGCAGTGGCTTTCAAACCGGTTTGTTGACCCTTTACATTCAACACACCTCGGCGAGTTTATTGATCAACGAAAATTACGATCAAGCCGTCTTAGTCGACATAGAGGCTTTTTTCAATCGATTGGTACCAGACGGCGACCCGCTGTTTGTACACACGGTTGAAGGCCCGGATGACATGCCGGCGCACATTAGGAGTGCGCTCACGCAAACCCATTTGGCCATTCCTGTGTTAAATGGGCAGCCTGCGCTAGGCACATGGCAGGGCGTGTTTTTGTATGAACACCGGCACCTGCCGGGTCAACGAAAGGTGCTGTTGCATATTTTGGGCGAGTAAGCCGGCCATTATTACAATTGGATACAGAACTATTACATTCAATTCACAGTCAGCTACTGGCTTTTGGTTAGACTGAATGCACTATGCAGCAAGAGCTGGCACAGGCTGTTTGCCCGCCTAAATGCGGTGTTTATTTTTATACAATTAGATTAAAAAAGGAATGCATTATGTCTTTGTTATTACGCGCTATTTTAGTAGTTGGTTTGGCTGGTTTGGTATTGCAAGGTTGCGGTCAAGAAGAAGCGGCTGCACCGGCTGAGGCTCCTGCTGCCGTTGCGCCTGCGGCAGAAACAAGCACGGCAACGGGTGGCTATGAGCCTGCTGCAGACGAACGTGTACCTGGTATCACATTGGACGCAGCTGCATTGGAAGCGCAAATGAACGCGGCGAAAGCCCAAGCCGAAGCGGCCAGCAAAGCCAATTAAGTCTTAATTAACAAGGCTCCAGCTCAGCGGATCGAAAGGTCTGCTCTGGCGCCTTAATTCGTAATACAAGCCGTTCGCTTCGTTGCCGCCGCTGTTGCCTACCGATGCGATGGCGTCCCCGGCTTTAACGCTGTCGCCTACTTGCCTTAATGCCGCTTGATTGTTGCCGTACAAACTCATGTAGCCATCGCCGTGATCCAAGATAATCAGGTTGCCAAAACCGCGTAACCAGTCAGCAAACACCACCCGACCGCTGGCGACGGATTTCACTTCCGATCCTTCATTGGCTTTAATAAACAAGCCTTTCCATGAAATGCCGGAATCCGCTCGGTTGCTACCAAATCGATTGCTTACCTCACCGCGCACAGGCAGCCTTAGCTTGCCTCTAAGCGATGAAAAATTGCCGCTGTGGCCCTCAAAGCTGGGCTCGACGTTGTTTGCCAAAGCAGGTGGGGCCTCTTGCGCGGCTTTATTAGTCTCGCTGCTATCGGCGCGTGCAGTGCGTTTATTTTTTTGTTTTTTCACACTAGGAGGCGTGGCTCGGGCTAAGCGTTCCACCAATTGCGAGAGGCGTTTTTCATCGCGGCTGAGTTTTTTAATTTCACCGCGCTGCATGGCAATTTGTTGCGACAGGCTGCGAACAATTTTAGATTTAACTTGTTTTTGCGACTGCAGCACTTGCCGCTCATCGATTTGTTTTTGCTTGAGTTCAGCGACTTTTTCCAAGGTGCTGGTGGTCTCTTCATTCAGCTGATTGAGGTGATTCAGGTTGCCTTGCATTTTATTGATGAGTTCGGCGCGCACTTTGGCAATGTAAGAAAAATAATGCACGTCGCGCGCCATGGCGCTGGGGTGATCGTTTTGCAAGATCATTTGCACGTAACTCTGGCGGCCATGCAAGTATTGTTGGTAGAGTTGCGTGCTCAGTTGTTTTTGTTGGCTGGTCAAGGCTTGATTGGTGGCCAGCGATTCCGCCGCCAATTTGGCTAGCATGGCCTTGTGCGCTTGCTGTTTCTGATTGATTTCATAAAGCTTTTTATTCGCCACGCTGATTGCCACTTCACTGTCTTTTAATGCGTCAGCGGCATCCTTGCGCGCTTCTTGCGATTGGTTTAAGGCCTGTTTCATTTTGGCTAATTTTTCTTGCACCAAGCTCAAGCTTTGTGGCGATGCCTCGCTTTTCTTTTCCGCATGCGCGACATTGCTTAGGCTAAATAGCAATGCCAAGGCCATTAGGCTGGCGACGAGTAGTTTGCAATAAGGCAATAGCATGCGCATGGGAAAGCCTTTATGGCAGAAAATGAACAAGGTTTTTGCCCGTCATTTCGACCGGTTGCGCCACGCCCATTAAGTGCAGCAAGGTGGGCGATAAATCCGACAGCGCCCCATCTTGGGCTAGACTGGCAGGACGACCTAGGTAAATCAGTGGCACCTTGTTGGTGGTGTGTTGGGTATGCGCTTGCTGGTTTGCGCCATCAAACATCATTTCTGCGTTGCCGTGGTCAGCCGTGATGATCACTTCGCCGCCGGTGCTTTGCATGGCCGTCGCGATGCGGCCTACGCAGGTGTCCAAGGTTTCTATGGCTTTAATGGCCGCGGCTAAATTGCCGGTATGACCAACCATGTCGCCATTGGCGTAGTTGCAAATAATGGCATGGTATTGCCTGGATAAAATCGCTTCTTCTAGCCTGTCAGTTAATTCGTAAGCGCTCATTTCCGGTTGCATGTCGTAGGTGGCCACCGGTGGAGAGGGCACCAAAATACGCTCTTCACCGGGGAAGACGGTTTCTTCCCCGCCGTTAAAAAAGAAGGTGACGTGTGGGTATTTTTCCGTTTCGGCGATGCGCAGTTGTTTTAAACCCAAGCCAGACAAATACTCACCCAAGGTGTTTTTCACGGCAAACGGCGGAAATATAGCCATCGCTTTGGGCTCTTTGGCGTCGTGCATGGTGAGCGTGAAGTAGCCGGCTAACTGAGCTTGATGGCGACGGTGAAAGCCATCAAACGCCGGGCTTAATAAGGCGTGGGTGAGTTGACGGGCGCGATCAGAACGAAAGTTCATGTTCACCACAATATCGCCGTCTTCTAAGTGGGTGGGGGTTTCGTGCTCAGCGCGTATGGCCGTGCACTTTACAAATTCATCGTTTTCACCGCGTGCGTAAGCGGCCTGCAATGCTTGTTCGGCGCTGGGGTAGCAAAATTCGCCCATGCCTTCAGTGATCAGCGCGTAAGCCGCTTCCACCCTAGGCCAGCGCTTGTCTCTGTCCATGCTATAAAAACGGCCGCTTACCGATAGGATTTTACCTACGCCTAGCGCCTTAATTTTGGCTTCCAGCGCGGCCAGGTAGGGGCTGGCACTAACAGGCGGCGTGTCTCTGCCGTCCAGGAAGGCATGCACGTAGACTTTTTGCAAACCCAATTTAGCGGCCATTTCCAGCATGGCGTGGATGTGTGAGTCGTGGCTGTGTACGCCACCATCGGAGAGCAAGCCCATTATGTGTAGAGCTTTATTGGTATTTTTGATGCCCAGCAAAGCGGCTTTTAACTTGGCGTGCTCAAAGAACTCGCCGTTAGCGATGCTGTTGTTGATGCGTTCAAAATCCTGAAACACCACGCGGCCCGCGCCTATGTTGAGATGGCCTACTTCTGAGTTGCCCATTTGTCCGTCAGGCAAGCCCACGTAGTGCTCGGAAGCATTAATCAAGGTATGCGGGTGGCTTAGGTTGAGCTTGTCCAGATTGGGTGTGTGGGCTAGCGCAATGGCATTGTTGCTTGTTTCTTCGCGGTAGCCAAAGCCATCTAAAATAAGCAGGCATACTGGCGTGATGTGGTTGGCACTGGTTTTTAATGGCGTGGACATAAAAGGTTAGCCTTAAAATTTTATTGGTGTATGTGTAAGTATTGCCACTATTTTAGCGTATTTACACGTAAAATCTGCTTATAAAATTCGCTTAACTGGTTTGCCTAAGTAGGCGATTTAAACGGCTTTTAATTAAGCGCTTGTTTCATAGAACAAATTTGAAAGGACGGTTGTGGAATTCATTAAAAGCAATATTTGGTTAATAGGCTTGGCACTGGGTTCTGGCTTGATGTTGTTGTTGCCCTCCATGAAAAAAAGTGCCGGTGGCGTGCCCAATTTAAGCCCGGCCGAATCGGTGACCTTAATCAATCGCTCGCATGCTGTGGTGTTGGACGTGCGCGACGAGGCGGAGTTTGCTGCAGGTCATATTGCTGAGGCCGTCAACATTCCCTTGGCCAATCTAGCGGTGCGCTTGCCTGAGCTAAAAAAATACCAAAATAAACCCTTGCTGGTGAATTGCCAGTTAGGCGGGCGTTCGGTTAAAGCCTGCGATATTTTACGCGGCGCGCAATTTAGCCAATTGCACAATTTGCAAGGCGGCTTAAGTGCTTGGTTAGAAGCCAAATTACCGGTGGTGAAAGGAGCGGCCAGTTTGCCCAGCAAAGCGCTGGCTAAACCTAAGGCTGTGCCTAAAAAAGCGAGCGCTTAAAATGGCTAAAGTCACCATGTACAGCAGTGCCGTTTGCCCGTATTGCAGCAACGCCGAGCGCTTGTTGCTCAGCAAGGGCGTGACGGATATTCATAAAATCAGGATCGATTTGCAGCCGGAGTTGCGCGACGAAATGATGCAAAAAACCGGCAGGCGTACCGTGCCGCAAATCTACATAGGCGATGTGCATGTTGGTGGTTTTGATGATTTGCGCGCCTTGGATTTAGCCGGCGGCTTGGATTCCTTATTGGCCTAGTCTAATGAGCAGGATGCAGATTGCTCAACTACAAAGCTACCCAGTTAAATCTCTGATAAAATGGCGCGGTATTTTTTAATTCAACCTTTTAATTAACAAGAAACGAATAACATTATGGCAAAAGACGACAACAAGGCAGCCGCCGAAGAGCAAACCCAACAAGCGGGTTTCAGCATAGAAAAAATTTACCTTAAAGACGCGTCATTGGAAATCCCTAATGCGCCACAAATTTTTACTGACCGCAGTCAGCCACAAGTAGGCATCGAGTTGAGTAATTTTGCTCAACAGCTAGAAGAGAATGTCTTTGAAGTGGCGATTAAAGTAACGGTCACGTCCAAAATTGAAGATAAGACGGTGTTTTTAGTGGAAGTCACGCAAGCCGGTATTTTCCAAATCCGCGGTGTGCCGGAAGAGAATCTGGAAATGATAGTCGGCATCACTTGCCCTAACATCTTGTTCCCCTATGCGCGTGAAAGCGTTTCTGACTTGGTCGTGCGCGCTGGTTTCCAACCGGTGTTGTTAAACCCGATCAATTTTGAAGCCTTGTTTGCGCAACAAAAACAGCAGCAAGCTGAAGCGGCAGAAGCGGCTGCAAAACACTAAATTCATGCTAGGCCTTGGCAAAAAGTTAGCATGGACCTTGGGGTTATTGCTGCTGCCTGCCTTGGCCATGGCGCTGGATTTTCGTTCGGTGGCGGTGTCCAAGGCAGTGCTTTATGATGCGCCGTCCATCGCCGCAAAAAAAGTCTATTTACTCAGTCAATATTACCCGGTTGAAGTGGTGGTAAATTTAGGTGATTGGTTAAAAGTTCGGGACGCCCAAGGCGGCTTGAATTGGCTGGAGGCCAAGCAATTGTCTAATAAGTGTTGGCTTTTGGTGACCGCCAATAAAGCGGAAATTCGCATGTCAGCCGATTCCAGTTCCCGATTATTGGCCACGGTGGAAAAAGACGTGTTGCTCGAGGTGCTGGAGCAGAAACCCACTAACGGCTGGCTTAAAGTTAAGCATAGAGATGGCACGCTAGGCTTTGTGCTGTCTTCCACCACATGGGGTGGTGACTAGCCGCCATGTTGTTTTGTACGGGAATTTAAGCTAATGGCAAAAATAGCAGTGTTGGGTGCGGGTGCGTGGGGTACGGCTTTGGCCATGCACATTAGCCAGCATCACCAAGTGGCATTATGGGCGCGCAATGCTGGCCATGTTTCAGGTATGCGCAAAGCGCGTGCCAATCCGCTGTATTTAGGCGACTTTAAATTCAATGCGCAGTTGCAGGTAGAGGACAATTTGCAACTGGCTTTGCAAGATGCCGACTTAATCCTTTCTGTGGTCCCCACCGCTGGCTTTAGACAAATCCTAAAAGACATAACAGCCTTAGGTTACAAGACCCCTGTGGTCTGGGCCAGTAAAGGCTTGGAGCCGAATACGGCTAAACTGCCTTTTGAGGTGGCATTAGAGGAATTGGGTGACCCGGCCGTCACTGGCCAGCATTGGGGTGCCTTGTCTGGCCCCAGTTTTGCGGCAGAGTTGGTGCGTGGTTTGCCGACTGCTGTTACCTTGGCCGCCAGCGATGCTGCCTTTGCTAAACAGGCTGCGCAATTAATTCACGGTGGCAATTTACGCGTATACAGTAGCAGCGATGTGATCGGTGTGTCAGTAGGCGGTGCGATTAAAAATGTCATGGCCATTGCAGCGGGTATCTCCGATGGCATGGGTTTTGGTAACAATGCGCGTGCTGCCATGATCACCCGCGGCTTAGCCGAAATGACGCGTTTTGGCGTGGCCTTGGGCGCCAGTCCGGAGACATTTATGGGCTTGGCTGGGGCAGGTGATTTAATTTTAACCTGTACTGGGCAGTACTCGCGCAATCGTGAAGTTGGCTTGCAATTAGCCAGCGGCAAGACTTTGGCCGATATATTGCAGCACTTGGGTCACGTTGCCGAGGGCGTCAATACCACCACCGAGGTCATGCGCCGGGCTAAAGCGCTGCAAGTGGACATGCCGATTACCCATGAAGTGGATCAGGTGCTGTCGCACGGTAAAAGTGCTAAGGATGCGGTGATGGCCTTATTGGGCCGCGAGCAAAAAGCCGAAGGGCATTAAACGCCCTCAGTAAAGCCAATTTGGCGCCACGCTTCGTATAGCAATACCGCCGCTGAATTAGACAAGTTTAAGCTTCTGCTGTTGGCTAACATGGGGAGGCGTAAGCGCTGATCGGCGCCAAATTCTTCCAGTACGGCGGCAGGTAAGCCCCGTGTCTCCGGACCAAACACAAACACATCCCCTGCTTGAAAAGCCACTTCGCTATGCCGCCTGCTGCCCTTGGTGGTGATAGCAAAGATGCGCCTATTGCTTAAGGCGGCTTTGCAATCCGACCAATTTTCATGCACGACTAAGCTGGCGTACTCGTGGTAGTCCAAGCCGGCGCGTTTAAGTTGTTTGTCTTCCAGTTTGAAGCCTAAGGGTTTAATTAGGTGCAGTTGTGCGCCGGTGTTGGCGCACAGTCGTATGATGTTGCCGGTATTGGGCGGTATTTCTGGTTCAAATAAAACGATGGTAAACATAAGGGCTAATGATCTGGCGACAATCCAGCATTCTACATGGCTAGCACCGGCATGTTTTAATGTTTTTGCCAATTCGTTTAGGCTCGCGCCTGTGGTCATGACGTCGTCTACGATGGCAATGTGTTTACCTTCTAAAGCATTGCCTACCTCCACCTTGAACACGCCTTTAATGTTTTTTAGTTGTGCTTGCCACGCCAATGAGACTTGTGGTGGTCTGTGTTTTTGCCGAGTGACGCTTAAGTAATCGAGTTTAGATATTTGTTCGGCGCATATCAGCTTGGCCATTTCCAGTGCTTGATTGTAGCAGCGTTCTTTTAAGCGTTGTGCGTGCATGGGCATGGGGATGACGGTATCCACCTGGCTCAATGAGACGCGTCTTGCGAGCAATAGGGCAAAAGTTCTAGCCAAATGCAGTTGGCTGCCGTATTTGCAGTCTTGCAATAAGGCGCTGACCGGAAATTGGTAGCTAAATAGGCTGTGGCAGGCATCAAAATGCGGTGGCTCGCTCAAGCAATGGCCGCATCGCTCGCCTGTGCAGGGCAGGGCGCACACCTGGCAAACTGCTGCTTGCAACTATGGCAATTCGTCTAAGCAAGGCTGGCATAGGCCTAGCAGACTATGTTGCTGAGCTAAACACAGCGTGCAGCCTTGCTGAATTAAGCCGTAAAAAACAAATGATTAAATTTTAATCTAATGTTCAAAGTTTGCATCACTTTTGCTTGACAATGTATAATATGATTAAAAATCAAGCTACTACAATAAAAATTAGCTTAAATTAATGGCCAAATTGGCCGCCACCCTAACTGACCTTACCATGAGGATGTGCCCATGCTTAATTCAAGCAGCCTAGTTGTTATTAACACCGATGGCCTTAACAGCAAATCGCCCAGCCGATGTGAAACAACGGTGGAGCGCTGGCGTGTTGCAGACATTGTCTCACTATTTGAATTGCCCTTCAGTGATTTAATGTACCAAGCACAAACTGTGCATAGGGCTAATTTTGATGCGAATGCTGTGCAAGTCAGCACCTTATTGTCGATTAAAACCGGTGGCTGTTCAGAGGATTGTGGCTATTGCCCGCAAGCCGCGCGTTACCACACCGAGGTCGAAGATGAGCCCTTAATGCAATTGGACGATGTGGTGGCGGCTGCCCAAGAAGCTAAAGCTAATGGCGCTAGTCGATTCTGCATGGGTGCCGCCTGGCGTGGGCCTAAGCAGCGCGATCTGGAGCCAGTGTTAAAAATGATTGCCGAGGTCAAGGCCATGGGTTTGGAAACCTGCGCTACCTTGGGCATGTTAAAAGACGGCCAAGCCGAACAATTAAAAGACGCCGGTTTGGACTATTACAACCATAATTTAGACACCGCACCTGAATTTTACGGCGACGTCATTAGCACGCGCACCTACCAAGACCGCTTGGACACCTTAGATCGAGTGCGCAGCGTAGACATCAATGTTTGCAGTGGCGGCATCATAGGCATGGGCGAATCGCGCAATCAACGCGCTGGCTTGCTGGCCCAATTGGCTAATATGGAACGCCCACCGGAAAGCGTGCCGATTAATTTGTTGACCCAGGTTGAAGGCACGCCTTTGCATGGCACCGAAAGTTTGGACCATTTAGAATTCGTACGCACCATAGCTGCGGCTCGAATCACCATGCCTAATAGCTACGTGCGCTTGTCAGCCGGACGCCAAAGCATGTCCGAGGGCATACAAGCCCTGTGCTTTTTAGCTGGCGCAAACAGCATCTTTTATGGCGAGAAACTATTGACCACGGCCAACCCGGAAGCCTCTGAAGATAAGAAATTATTCGCCAAGCTTGGCCTCAACCAAATCTAGTATGCTGGCTGCCCTCCAACTTTTCCTGGATAAGCGTCAAGCCGATGGCTTGTTGCGTCAGCGGCGCTTGCTGGATTCGCCGCAGGCAGAGCATATCGTCGCCAATAAACAAGCTTATTTGTCGTTTTGTAGTAACGATTACCTGGGCTTAGCTAATCACCCCGCATTAATTAGCGCCATGCAGCAGGCTGCTGGCGACTCCGGGGTGGGCAGTGGCGCGTCCAATTTAATCACCGGCCACCACCGTTACCACGATGATTTAGAGCGTCAACTGGCCGCTTTTGTTGGTCGTCCTGCCGCTTTATTGTTTTCTACCGGCTACATGGCCAATATCGGTGTGCTTGGCGCTTTGGTTGGCCGTGGCGATGCCATTTTTGCCGACAAGCTCAACCATGCGTGTTTAAACGACGGCAGTTATTATTCCTTGGCCAGTTTTCATCGCTTTGCCCACAATGACGTGCAGGCTCTGGAAGCCTTGCTTAAGGCCAGTACAGCCAAGCATAAACTGATAGCCGTGGATGCGGTGTTCAGCATGGACGGCGATCTTGCCCCATTGACCGAGTACTTGCAGTTGTGCGAGCGCTACGATGCCTACCTGTACGTGGATGATGCGCATGGCTTTGGTGTATTAGGAGAGCACGGCCAAGGCAGCCTCAACCATCTAGGATTGAACTCGCCACGCATCATCATGATGGCGACCTTAGGCAAGGCGGCCGGTGTGGCTGGCGCCTTCGTGGCCGCCGAGTCCGTGGTGATTAACTACCTCATACAAACGGCTAAGAGTTACGTCTATTCCACCCCGGCGCCGCCGGCGCTTTCTGCTACTTTGAGCGCCTCATTAAAACTGATAGAACAAGGCGATGAATTACGTACGCATTTGTATGGTTTAATTGCGTATTTTAAAATGCATCTCAACTGTCAAAAATGGCGTTTGCTGCCATCCGATACCTCGGTTCAGCCCTTGTTGGTTGGCAGCAATCAAGCGGCCCTGGCTTTGAGCGCGCACTTGCAGGCAGCCGGCATATTGGTGCCCGCCATACGCCCGCCTACCGTGCCGGTTGGGACGGCTAGATTACGCATTTCAATCTCGGCGGCCCACAGCTTAGAGGACATAAAAAAATTGTTGCAAGCGATACATCAAGCAGAAAGTGAGTTGCCACCATGAGCCCCAATACCATGCACGTAGAAACGCTAGGCTTAGGCCCCAACCTTGTGTTAATCCACGGCTGGGGCATGAACGGCTCTGTCTGGCAGCCCATCGTTAAACCCTTAAGCAAACATTTCACCCTGCACATACTGGATCTGCCTGGCATGGGCTACAGCAAACCGATTGAGCCCTTGCATTTGCATGCCTTGGCAGAAAAAGTGGCTGAGATCATGCCAGCCAATGCCGATGTGTTGGGCTGGTCATTGGGTGGGCAGGTGGCAATGCGTATCGCCCTGGATTACCCTGACTTGGTGCGAAGGTTGGTGCTGGTTGGCGCCACGCCGTGCTTTGTTAATCGCAGTTTTGATCAAAAAAATGTGGAGTACAAAAAAACCTGGGATGCCGGTATAGCCCCTGAGGTGTTTGGCAATTTTGCCGATAACGTCAATGAAGATTACCAAAAAACCATGATGCAGTTTTTAAGCTTGCAGTGCATGGGGGCTAAAGACGCCAGATCCACGGTCAAATTGCTGCGTACTAAATTTAACGAGCGACCCAGCCCTAGTTCGCAAACCCTGTACCGCATGTTGGATATTCTATTGGATACCGATTTGCGCCCAGAGCTTGGGTCCTTAAGAAAACCGACCTTGCTGGTGCATGGCGACAGAGACAGCTTGGCCCCTGTGCAAGCTGCGCATTGGATGATGCAAAACCTGCCAGTGGGCTTTTTACGCGTCATGGCAGGGGCATCGCATGCGCCTTTTTTGTCGCACCAAGAGTCATTTATTCAAACCCTGTTGCAATTCCTAGAACCTGATAGCCCAAACTAATGGATGCAAAAGTCGATCACTACCACATCGATAAGGCGCGTGTAAGGGCGTCGTTCGGACGCGCGGCCACTGGCTACGATGCATCTGCAGTTTTACAAAAACAAGTGCGTGAGGAAATGCTCAGTCGCTTAGATTTAGTGACATTAAAACCGCACACCATTTTAGATGCAGGCTGCGGCACCGGTGCGGCCAGCCACGCCTTGCAAAAACGCTTTGCATCAGCGCAAGTACTTGCCATGGATTTTGCCGTGGCCATGTTGCAGGAAACGCGTGCCTGCAGTTTTTTTGCTCGATTGAAAAACCAATGCCAGCAATTCTTTGGTAAGCGAAATCACCATGTCTTGTGCGCAGACATAGAGCAACTGCCCCTAGCCAATCACAGCATCGATTTGCTGTGGTCCAATCTAGCCATACAGTGGTGCAATGATATGGATGCCACCTTCAGTGAATTTCACCGTGTGCTGCGACCGCAGGGTTTGCTTATGTTCAGCACCTTTGGCCCTGACACGCTAAAAGAATTGCGCTTAGCTAGCCAGACTAAGCCGGACGTGACCAGCGTCAGCCGCTTCATAGACATGCACGATATAGGTGACGCCTTAATTCGCGCCGGCTTCACGGCGCCAG
This sequence comes from Methylotenera sp., assembly GCA_020035195.1. Lineage (GTDB taxonomy): Bacteria > Pseudomonadota > Gammaproteobacteria > Burkholderiales > Methylophilaceae > Methylotenera. The sequence goes on along the minus strand of JAIQBT010000080.1, from coordinate 7,189 downwards.
TCTTAGACGTTGAGCGCTACACCTTAACCTACGACGATGTGAAAAGTCTGATGCGCGATCTAAAAAACATAGGCGCACACAATGCCACCGATGGACGCGCACGGGGTTTGCTCGGCCGGGGTTTCTTGCAAAAATTAACCGATCGCTACGAGCAATTTAGGGAGGCCGGCAAGCTGCCCGCTACTTACGAAGTGGTCTATGGCCATGCTTGGCGTGCTGACGATAAGCCTAAGTTTGCTGACGGTGTTTCGCCCATCGCTTTTCGTGCAAAAAGCAAGTAGGCCATCATGCAGGCGGGTTATTTTGTTGTAGGCACGGACACCGATGTAGGTAAAACCTATGTAGCCGTGGCCTTGTTGCGCCATTTTGTGGCACAGGGCTACCAAGCGGTAGGTATGAAGCCGCTGGCATCGGGTTGCAAGCGTGATGCCAATGGCCAGCTTATTAATGACGATGTCATGGCTTTGCAATTGGCCGGCAATGTGCAAGCCGATATAGAAACAATCAACCCATACCGCTTTCTGCCGGCCATTGCCCCGCATATTGCCGCGCAGCAGGTGGGCATACAGCCAGACATAAAAACCATACTAAACGCTTACCAATCTTTAAAAGCCAAGGCCGACGTGGTGGTGGTCGAAGGGGCGGGGGGCTTCATGACCCCCATCAATGACAGGCAAACACTGGCGGATGTGGCCGTGGCATTGGCCATGCCTATGGTATTGGTGGTAGGGATGCGCTTGGGCTGCATTAATCATGCACTATTGACGGTGGAAGCCATGCAAGCGCGTGGTTTGCACCTGGCGGGCTGGGTCGCCAATAGCCCGGCACCCACTGCCATGGCGCATCTAGAAGAAAACCTAAGTAGTTTGCAGCAATCGATTGCAGCGCCTTGCCTGAGTGTCGTGCCCTGGCAAGCTGAGACTAGGTTTAATTTACCCTAGGCTAGGGCTGAATCTCGGCCGTTTCCAAGACCAGTTTGTAGCTTTGCACTTCTTGCATGCTGGCTACTTTTTGCCCCAGCGCCATTTGGCTCTTGGCCCCAGCGGCGATACTGCCACGCATGACTAAGGGCGCGCTGCGGCTGATCATGCGGCCAGTTTTAGCGTCATATTTGATTATTTTAAACTGCACTTTCTGTAGGTTGAATGCCGTGTTGTTTTGCAGCACGGCAAACAGATTGCCGCTACGATCAACTTCTATTCTGGCTTGTAAATATTTACTTGGGTTACGTGGCAGATCTAATTTAGCCAACCTGGCACCGGCCTGTTTGCCTATCTCCGAATTCGAATCCGCTGCGATTTGGTAATGTTGCATGGCCAAGGCTGTTTCACCCCCGGTTTCAGCAATTTGTCCCAATAAATGGTAGGCTGGAGCCGTTGGTAGCAGTTCGTTGGCGCGCTTCAAATAGGCTTCAGCTTCGGCTTTTTTGCCCATGTTAAAAAGCGCGATGCCGCTTTGCACGTGCGGTTTAAAGTAGTCTGGTTGCATGGCGATGGCCTTAGCATATAAGGCCAATGCCGCTTCCGGTTTTTTTTGCATTAAGGCCATGTCGGCCAATAATTCTTGAAATTTGGCTTCGCGCGGTTCGCCAGCAATGGCCTGGTTGATCAGCAGCTTGGCTTTCTCTAAGTCTTTGCTGGTCAGTGCTTTGACGGCCTCGTCATAAGCTTTGTAGGCCGCTTGGGTGGATTTAAGTTTGCTGACTTTTTGGGTGTAAGCATCCTTCCCCATGTCGCCGCCCGCACCCAATTGCGTTAGGGTGCTTTTATTCGCTGCCACGCGTTGCGCAGAGGGCGGATGGCTGGCAAATAAACCGTCTATAAAATTGCTTTTATGCTCGGCACTTAAGCGCACAAAGGTTTCTTGTAAAGTGACGGCAGCAGCAGGATCGTAGCCGGCTTTTTTCATGTACTGCATGCCGTAAAAATCCGATTCACTCTCTGCATCGCGGCCGTATTTGGTGCTGACCAATTGCGCGCCTAGTTGGGCGCCGCCTACGATTAGGTTGGCGTAATCGGTGTTTTGTGCGCCTATGCCTACCGCCACCATGGCGCCTTGTAACAACAAGCCGCGTTCCATGTCTTTGGCGCCGTGCCTGGCCGCGGCATGCACCATTTCATGGCCCATGACGGCCGCCAATTCGGCTTCGTTGTTTAATTCGTAAAGTAGGCCGCGGTTGAAGGCGATTTTCCCGCCCGGCATGGCCCAAGCGTTAGGAGTGGAGTCGTTAATGATGCTAAATTCATAAGGCAATTTACGATCGGATACGGCCGCCAGTTTGTTGCCCACGCTTTGCACGTAGGCCGTTAACTCAGGATCCAATGTGTAGTCGCCGCCCTGTGCTTGCCGCGTAGGGCCGTAATTTTTTTTACCAATCGCAATTTCTTGCGATTCGGAAACCAGTTGCAACTCCCGTTTTTTGGTGACCGGGTTGGTGCCGCAACCAGCCGTGATTATGCCTAGTGCAATGACTAAGCCTAGTAATACGTGCTTAATTGAATGGCGTTCTAACATGGTTATTTCCTTGGCTGGCGGTTCGCTTAAGCTTGGTAGAGTCTGTGTTGGTCTATGTAATCCAATACGTTGTCTGGGCTTAAATAGCGTGCCGACTGATGTTGCTTTATTTGTTCTCGTAGGGCAGTGGATGAAATTGTCAAGGGGGTGATGGCTTGCATGGTGATAAACCCGGCAGTTTGACTTTGCAAATCCAGGCTGTTTTCCGTGTAGTGCCTATGTAAAAAAGCCACCAACTCTTCATTTAAGACAGTCGGCATGCTGCCATTGGGTCTATCTACCAAGGCAATGTGGCATAACTGAATAATATCCTGCCATTGATGCCAACGGTTGAATTGTTTAAAGGCATCGCTGCCGACAAACATTACCATGCTGTCATGGGCGTTTAATTCACTGCGTAAGCTACGCAGCGTGTCCACCGTGTAAGAAGGCCCACCTCTAGTCAGTTCGCGTTCATCCAATGCAAAGCATGGATTGCCGGCGATGCCCAATTTCACCATGGCGCTGCGATGGTTGGCTGAAACCTGAGGCGGTGTTTTGAGCGGCGGAGTGGCAGCGGGGATGAATTTAACCGTATCCAGTTGCAGTGACTGCGCCAGTTCTTCGGCCATGCGTAAGTGACCAAAATGGATGGGATCGAAGGTCCCGCCTAACAAGCCTATGCGGGCCATTTACGCGCGTACTTGACCGTCGCCCAACACGATGTATTTGAGCGAGGTCAAGCCTTCTAAACCGACCGGCCCGCGTGCGTGTAATTTGTCGGTGGAAATGCCAATTTCAGCCCCTAGACCATATTCAAAGCCATCGGCAAAGCGTGTCGAGGCATTGACCATGACGCTGCTGGAATCGACTTCGCGTAAGAAGCGTCTGGCTGTGCTGTAATTTTCTGTGACTATGGCTTCGGTGTGTTGCGACGAGTGCTGGTTGATGTGCTGTATGGCTTCGTCTAAACCACTGACCACTTTGCAGGAAATGATGGCGGCTAAATACTCGGTGTAGAAATCCTCGTCAGTAGCGACTTTGGCTTGTTTGACCAGCGCGCAGGTTTCTTTGCAGCCACGAATTTCTATGCCATGTTGACTGAGCATGTCGGCAATTTTAGGTAACATGCTGGCCGCCACCGACCTGGCTATTAATAGCGATTCGGCCGTGTTGCAGGTACCCAAGCGCTGGGTTTTACTGTTTTCCACTATGCGCAAGGCTTTGTCGAAGTCGGCGTCGTCATCGATGTAGACATGGCAATTGCCGTCCAAGTGCTTAATGACTGGGATCCTGGCTTCATTGCTAATCCGTTCGATTAAGCCTTTGCCTCCGCGCGGCACAATCACGTCTACGTATTGTTTCATGGTAATCAATTCGCCGACCGCGGCTCGGTCTGTGGTGTCTATCACTTGCACGGCGGCACTCGGTAAGCCGGCTGCAGCTAAGCCTTCCTGCACCAGTTGCGCTAAGGCTTGATTGCAATGGATGGCTTCGCTGCCGCCGCGTAAAATGGCGGCATTGCCAGACTTGATGCACAAACCGGCGGCGTCTATGGTGACGTTCGGCCGCGCCTCATAGATGATGCCTATGACACCAAGCGGCACGCGCATTTTGCCTATTTGAATGCCACTTGGGCGGTATTTAAAATCGCTCATTTCACCTATGGGGTCATCGAGTTTAGCAATCTGCACCAAGCCATCGGCCATGCTTGCTATGGATTTTTCTGAGATGCTTAAGCGGTCTAACATAGCATCGTCCAAGCCATTGGCGCGCGCGGCAGCCAAGTCTAATTGATTGGCTGCTAATAGGGTGGTTTTATCGCGCAACAAGGCGCTGGCGATGTGCTGCAGGGCTAGGTTTTTTTTGCTACTGCCCGCACTGGCCATCAATCTCGATGCCGCACGCGCGGCTAGGCCAATATCCTGCATGTATTTTTTTATGTCCATGATTTTTTTGTGCCCATGATATTCATTTGTCTTTGCTTATACTGTCCTGGATTATACTTTTTTATACAGGCCATGCGTAGGCCTTAGCGTGCGCGTACCCCGGCTAAGCCGAAACACAGCCTTGAAATTTCCAGCCAGGCATCGCCTTGCATGACCCCTTTGGCGGTTTTATCAATGTCGGCCAATTTTTGCACGGCCGCTTCTAATTGGCGCAAGCTCAGTCGACTTAAGGCACGTTTAACTAAAGATTGCCGCTCGCCATAAATGCGTGCATTGCTCATGGCTTGAACGACATTTTCGCCGCGCAATTCTGCTTGTTTGATGCGCAGCAAGGGCCGCAACACCCACATCAATGGGTTCATGACGGCGACGGCATTTTCACCTTCGTCTTGCAAGCCTTGCAAAATGCGCACTGTGCGAGCACTGTCGCCGGCCAGCACGGCTTCGCCTAATTGGAATGCATCATAACGGGACACATTGAGCACCGCTTGCCTGACCGCTTCATCGCTGAGCTCGCCCTGCGGGTGCAACAGGCCTAGCTTTTGGACTTCTTGATTGGCCGCGAGTAAATTGCCTTCCACTTGGTGGGCTAGAAAATCCAAGGTGGCCGGGCAGGCTTGTTGCCCTTGTGCTACCAGGCGTGCGCCTATCCATTTTGGTAATTGATTGGCCGGCACTTCTTCTATATTAATCACGAAGGCCTGTTTTTCTAAGGCAGAAAACCAGGCGCTACTTTTCGCTTCGCGCTCTAATTTAGGCAGAATAATTAGCACGGTGGTGTCGCTCAGTGGATCATGGGCTAATGCCTGCAAGGCTTTACCGCCTTCCACCCCGGGTTTGCCGTTAGGTACGTTGATTTCTAGTAGACGGCGGCTAGCAAACAAGGAAAGGGATGCGCCGTAGGATGCAATCTGTTGCCAATTAAAAGCGCGCTCTACCAGCAAGCTGTTGCGTTCATCAAAACCTTGCAGGCGGGCGGCCTGCCTAATGGCATCCAAGCATTCCCTGTGGGCTAAGGGTTCGTCGCCCACCAACACGTACAGGGCTTGTAGGCCTTGCTTTAAGTGGGCGGATAATTGGGCTGGGCTGAGCTGCATGCTTATGGCTGCAAGCGTTTAATGGCAGATAATCGGCGCATGATTTCACGCACCACTTCACTGCGCATGTCCGCATTGAGTTTGTTTTCCTCATCGAGCTTAGCCAGCAAGGCCTTATCGTTGTAAGAAAAATTGCGTCGCGATTGCACGGTCTGTGGCTCGCTCCAAATCGGATCGTTGGGTATCCTGGTTCTAAAGTTAAGCTTATATACCAGCTCATACTCCCTCACGGTACCGCCCCCGCTCAAGGACAAGATGCGTTTTTCATTGCTTTCATTAAGCATTTCAAACATCAGTGCTGCTTCGTCTTGATTGTCTAGCACCTTGATGCCGTTGCTTTTAAGCGTTTGACGCAACTCGCGACTGAGGCTTAGGTTGCCGCCCTGGATAGATAATGTCTTGAAGGTAACTTCACTCATGCCGCGCGGGTGAAAGCCACAGCCACTGACCAATAAGCCGGCAATGACTAGCCAACTGCACAAGATGCGACTGGGATTGATTGCCGTTAATAGCGTCAGCTTGCGCATGGCTTTGTCTAAGAGACCACCACATTAATTAATTTATTGGGCACCACGATTATTTTTCTCACCTGCATTGGCGCTGCGACGAATTTCTGCACAAAGTCTTGTGCTAGGGCCAGTTTTTCTAAAGTGGCTTTGTCTTCATTTTTCGCGACCGTTAAACTGCCACGCAATTTACCGTTGACTTGGATGACGTAGTCCACCGTGTCTTGCTCCATGGCGCTAGGATCCGCCAGCGGCCAGGCAGCATCAAGGATGTGGCTAGCTGGGCAAAGTTCTGCCCAAATGGCTTGGCATATATGCGGCACGATGGGCGAGAGCAAAAGCGCCACATTTTGCAGCACTTCTTGCCGTACTTGGCGGCTCACGGTCTGCGTGCCTTCCATTTTGGCCAAGGCATTCATTAACTCCATCACCGACGATATGGCAGTATTAAAGCTATGGCGCCTGCCGTAGTCATCGCCTACTTTTTCTATGGTGAGGTGTAATTGCAAACGCAGGGTTTTTAATTCGGCCGGCAATTCGCCGACGCCGTATGCGCTAATAGGCCCTAAAGCCACATGGTCGTATACGGCTTTCCACAGCCTGCGTAAGAAGCGGTGCGCACCTTCAACGCCGCTGTCCGCCCACTCCAAACTTTGTTCCGGCGGGGCAGCAAACATCATGAACAGCCTAGCCGTGTCGGCCCCATAGGCATCGATTAAGGCTTGTGGGTCGACGGTGTTGCCTTTGGATTTGCTCATTTTCGAACCGTCTTTTAAGACCATGCCCTGGGTCAGCAAATTGGTAAAAGGTTCGTCGTTGCTGATCAAGCCAACGTCGCGCATCAACTTGTTGAAAAAGCGCGCATACAGCAAATGCAAAATAGCGTGTTCTATGCCGCCCACGTATTGGTCAACCGGCAACCAATAGTTGGCGCGGCTATCGACCATGGAGTGCTCGCTGTTAAAGCTGGCGTAGCGTGCAAAATACCAAGACGATTCAAAGAAGGTGTCTAAGGTGTCGGTTTCACGCTGTGCCTTAGCGCCGCATTGCGGGCAGGACGTTTCATAAAAAGTTGGGTCTTTTTTGATGGGTGAACCCACGCCGTCCATGACCACGTCTTCGGGTAAGACCACGGGCAATTGCT
>JAIQBT010000014.1 GCA_020035195.1 Methylotenera sp. | reverse complement strand
TTTAGGCTTTACACAAGGTAAAGAGTACGCTGAATTAGAATGGCCAATTGACTTGTTGATTGCGGTGACCTGGGTGTGTTACGCCATTGTGTTCTTCGGCACCATAGGGACACGAAAAGTAAAACATATCTATGTAGCCAATTGGTTCTTCGGCGCATTCATCATCACCGTAGCCTTGTTGCACATTGTTAACAGTGCGGCCATGCCAGCCGGCTTCATGAAGTCTTATTCGGCTTATGCTGGTGTTCAAGATGCCATGGTGCAATGGTGGTACGGTCACAACGCGGTGGGCTTCTTCTTAACCGCAGGTTTCTTGGGCATCATGTACTACTTTGTGCCTAAACAAGCCGGTCGTCCCGTGTACTCCTACAGCTTATCTATCGTGCACTTTTGGGCATTGATTTTTACCTACATGTGGGCGGGTCCTCACCACTTACATTACACAGCCTTACCTGACTGGACACAATCATTGGGCATGGTGTTCTCGCTAGTATTATTAGCGCCAAGTTGGGGCGGTATGATCAACGGCATCATGACCATGTCTGGTGCTTGGCACAAATTACGCACTGACCCTATCCTACGTTTCTTGATTGTTTCTCTGTCTTTCTACGGCATGAGTACATTTGAAGGCCCTATGATGGCGATTAAAACCGTGAACTCCTTATCTCACTACACAGACTGGACCGTGGGCCACGTGCACTCAGGTGCGTTAGGCTGGGTGGGCTTGGTGTCTATGGGTGCTCTCTACTACATGATTCCACGCTTGTTTGGTCAAAAACAAATGTACAGCATGAAAGCCATTGAATTGCACTTCTGGTTAGCCACCATAGGTATCGTGCTATACATCGCTGCCCTTTGGATCTCAGGCGTGATGGAAGGCTTAATGTGGCGCGCCATCAATGCGGACGGTACATTGACATACACCTTCGTAGAAAGCGTCAAAGCTAAAACACCTTACTACATCACTCGTATGGTAGGCGGCCTGCTTTATCTAAGTGGCATGTCCATCATGTTGTGGAACGTCATTAAAACAGCAACCAGCGGTAAAGCAGCCACAGCTACTATTCCTGCTGTCACTGCTCACGCTTAAGGAAACCATTATGTCGAATCATGAAACAAAAAAAGGCTTTAGCCACGAAAAGATAGAAACCAGCAACTTTCTGATGATAGTGCTGATTTTAGTGACGGTCGCGTTTGGTGGATTAGTGGAAATCGTCCCACTGTTCTTCCAAAAATCCACCACTGAACCGATCACAGGCTTACAACCTTACACCGCAGTTCAATTGGCTGGTCGCGACATCTACACCCGTGAAGGTTGCTACAACTGCCACTCACAAATGATACGTCCGTTCCGTGCAGAAACCTTGCGCTACGGTCACTACTCTGTAGCAGGTGAATCTGTTTACGACCACCCATTCCAATGGGGTAGTAAACGCACCGGTCCAGACCTAGCGCGTGTTGGCGGTAAATACAGCGACGAATGGCAACGTATTCACTTAATCCAGCCTAGGGATTTGGTGCCTGAGTCCATCATGCCAGCTTACCCTTGGTTAGAAAAAGACTTGGTTGATGCAGAAGCCATGCCGGCCCACATGAAAGCATTGCGTGCTGTAGGCGTACCCTACACCGATGAAGACATAGCCGGTGCAGTGGAAGCCACCAAAGGCAAGACCGAGTTAGATGCCTTGATTGCTTATTTGCAAGTGTTAGGTATACACCTCAAATAATCGACTTGAATAGGATTTAATCAAATGGACATTAATTCGTTACGCATCTTGACCACTATCGTTAGCTTTATTGTATTTATCGGCATCCTAGTTTGGGTTTGGCAACGCAGAAACACCTCAGACTTTAAAGACGCAGCTAACTTACCGTTTAAAGATGACCAGAATTAAATAGACTATAGATAAAAATTGCCGCTCATAGTGGCAGTAAAAACCAAAGGAAAACAAAATGAGTGACTTTACGAGTAATTTTTGGCCAGTATTCATTACCGCCATATCCTTGCTTGGTATATTCGGTTGCGCCCTCCTGCTATGGCGTACCAGCAAGATCAAAGTAGAAACTAGCCCAGATGGCACTAATGGGCATGTTTGGGATGAAGACCTGCGTGAAATGAACAACCCGCTGCCACGCTGGTGGGTAGGTATGTTCGTCTTGACCATTATTTTTGCCTTATTTTACCTAAGTGCTTACCCAGGCTTGGGCGATTACGCCGGTAAATTGGGCTGGTCACAAAACGGTCAATACGATCAAGAAGTGGCCGATGCCAACAAAGCCTTAGAGCCTTTGTACGCAAAATACACCGCCATGGCGACAGAAGAATTGGCCAAAAATCCGGATGCTAAAGCGATTGGTGAGCGTTTGTTCATGAACAATTGCTCACAATGCCACGGTTCAGATGCTAAAGGCAGTCGCGGCTTCCCTAATTTGGCTGACCAAGATTGGATTTACGGCGGTAGCCCAGAAAAAATCAAAGAAACCATCACTGGCGGTCGTATCGGCATGATGCCACCTATGGCAGCAGCCGTGGGCAATGCAGAAGACGTTAAGAATGTGGCCAACTACGTGTTAAGCCTATCCGGCAGCATGCACGATTCTGGGCGCGCAGGATTAGGTAAAGAAAAATTCACGGCTTGTGCCGCCTGTCACGGCGTTGACGGCAAGGGCAATCAAGCGATTGGTGCACCTAACCTAAGCGACAAAATATGGCTACACGGTGCTGGCGAAGCGGCCATCATCAAACGCGTTAATGAAGGTAAGGTTAACCAAATGCCAGCCCAAGCTGGTCGCTTAACCGATGCACAAATCCACGTGCTGGCTGCCTACGTTTACGGTTTATCTAACAAATAAACCCTGGCAAATTAAAGCAAGCCAACCCTATGAAGTTGCATGCAGTTATACTGTATGCAACTTTTTTATTCGCAAAACCTAGCTAAGTTTGAAAGAGAGTCATGTCCAATACGCCAGATGAAAAGAAACCCAGCAAGGCTACCCCAAAAAAGGCGCCTGCTAACGAGGTAGTTATTTCACTCTACGAATCACAAGACAAAGTTTACCCTCGCAGTGTATCTGGCTTCTTTACCCAATGGCGTTGGGCCATGATCTGGATTACCCAACTGTTCTTTTATGGCGTGCCTTGGTTGGAATGGGGCCAACGCCAAGCCTTATTGTTTAACCTAGAAAGCAAACGGTTTTACATATTCAAATTGGTCTTGTACCCACAAGACCTGATTTACCTTACGGCCATCCTCATTATCTCGGCTCTGTCCTTATTCTTGTTTACCGCCATCGCCGGGCGCCTGTGGTGCGGCTACACCTGCCCACAAACCGTATACACGGAAATCTTCATCTGGATAGAACGAAAAATTGAAGGTGATCGTGCCACGCGCATGAAACTCGATGCGGCTGCCATGTCCCCTGAGAAACTCGCACGCAAGGGTGCCAAACACTTCGTTTGGATTGCCTTCGCCTTATGGACTGGCTTTACCTTTGTTGGCTACTTCACCCCGATACGCGAATTATGGGCCGCCGTAATGAGTTACAGCCTTAGCCCATGGGAAATGTTCTGGGTGTGCTTCTACGGCTTCGCCACATACGGCAACGCCGGCTTTATGCGCGAGCAAGTGTGTAAATACATGTGCCCATACGCACGCTTTCAAAGCGCCATGTTCGACGATGACACCTTAATCGTTACCTACGATGAAGCCCGTGGCGAACCGCGCGGCGGACGCTCACGCAAAGCCGATGCCAGCTCACAAAAACTTGGCTCTTGCATAGACTGCAACCTGTGTGTGCAAGTCTGCCCTACCGGTATAGACATACGCAAAGGCCTGCAATACGAATGCATAGGCTGCGGTGCCTGCGCCGACGTGTGCGACACGGTGATGGATAAAATGGGCTACGAACGCGGCCTGGTTAAATACTCCACGCAAAATGCCATTGACAACAATTGGACGCACAGCCAAATGCTGCGTCGCATCCTGCGACCACGTGTATTAATTTACGCCAGCATCTTGCTGCTGTTAATTGCTGCACTGATGGCCAGCTTGTGGTTTAGAACACCGTTCCGTGTGGACGTGGTGCGTGACCGAGGCGTGATGGCACGCCTAAGCGACGACGGCAAACTAGAAAACGTCTACCGCTTACAAATCATGAACGGCACAGAGACACCGCAACATTTCACCTTAAATGTAACGGGTATTGATGGCATAGAAATCGAAACCGAAGCCGCTAGTGATAACGATGATGGTGAAGACGACATTAAGACCATCTTAGTTAAGCCTACTGAATCACGCTGGGTGATAGTCGATTTAAAAATACCGGATGGCTCATTGGACAGCGGTTCACACAAAATTAAATTTGAGATTGAATCGATGGAAACCAAAGACGTGGTGTCGGAAAAATCGGTCTTCTTGGTGCCACGCTAACACCCACTCGATTCATAATGGGCGATGGGCTGGCTAATTAAAAGGAAAAGCAATGCAAGAATTGGATACTAAAGCTTGGTGGCGCTACGGTTACGTTTGGTTTTTAATTTCCGGACCACTGACGGTCATTATTGCCGGCGTCATCACCGCCTACATTGCTGTCAACAGCCCTGACCCGGTCATCGATCAGAATTATTACCAGCACGGTCTAGACATCAATAAAACCTTGAAAGCGCAAAAAGACAGTCTGGCCCCCGCTATACAAGCGCGCAACCACGCTGCTACCGGCGTCACCCCAACCCCCGCCACGCAGCCTTAAGCCATGCACGCCCAAACCGATATTCTCATCATCGGTGCTGGGCCTAGCGGTTTATGCTTGGCCAGTGCTTTAGCTAAAAACGGCTTAAATATCACCGTCCTTGAACGCCAAAGTCTGGCCAACATTGCCCAACCGGCTTTCGATGGCCGCGAAATTGCTTTAACCCACCACTCCGTTCAATTGCTAAGCGACCTAGGCGTATGGCAGCACATACCGGCGCAAGCAATTTCTAGACTACGCGATGCCCGTGTGTTTAATGGCAGTTCCTTGCTATCACTCAATATCGGCCATGACTTAAGTAACAAAAGCGAATTGGGTTACTTGGTGGCCAACCATGAAATCCGATTGGCGGCTTACACTGTGGCGGCAAGCCACGCCAGCATTAGCCTCCAAACTGAATCGCAAGTGCAACACATACAGCAGGACAAAAAAGGCGTACGCGTAAGCCTTAGCAACGGCGATGTGATCAGCAGCCAATTACTCATCGCCGCCGACAGTCGATTTTCGGAAACACGCCGAGCCATGGGCATCGCCGCCGACATGCACGACTTTGGCAAAACCATGCTGGTCTGCGTCATGGCGCACACACAGGATCACGAGCACACGGCCTGGGAATGGTTTGATTACGGGCAAACCTTAGCCCTCTTACCCATGAATGGCTCACAATCCTCCGTGGTGATCACCCTAGCACCCGATGAAATGGCCGAGTTGATGAAGTTAACTGACCTGGAATTTAACCAAGTGGTGACGGCCAGATTCAAGCACCGTCTTGGCGCCATGCGCTTACTGTCAACACGCCACACCTACCCCTTGGTCACGGCCTATGCCAAACGGCTGGTCGGGCCGCGCTTCGCCCTAGTCGGCGATGCGGCAGTGGGCATGCACCCGGTGACCGCGCACGGGTTTAATTTTGGCCTATCTGGCATAGCTTGCTTAGCCAGTGAAATTACAACTGCATTAAACAGCCAGCAAGACATAGCCTCTGACCGTTTGCTATTGCGCTACGAGCAAGCCCATAGGCGTCACACCAAGCCTTTGTTTTTAGCCACCCATGCCATAGCCAAACTGTACGCCAGCAGCAGCCTGCCAGCACGCCTGTTACGCGCTGGTGCAATTCGGATCGGTAATCGGATTAGCCCATTCAAACGGGCCGTGGCCGGCTTTTTAGCGGACGCTCGCTAAGCCTTAATCGCTGATGTGTACGCTCAAACCCAGTGCGCTGATGCGCGCGCCCATAGCGACCATCCATTCGTGCGGCAAACGGCTTAATCTGGGCGCTTCAACCTGGTAGGAAGGTCTAGCCAAACCATATAGGTGAACACCTAACACCACGTCCATCACCTCAGCCAGGCGCGCCAAATAGGCGTCCATATCCGCTGCGCTGGGCGGCTCACCGTCCATGGCAAATACGCAGCTTTGTATAAAGGTAGGGCACAGCGCCGCGCAGTTTCTTAGTCGTTGCAAATGGCTTTCAGGCTTAATGTGCACATCATTAATGCGTGCAATACCGGCCTCTGTGCCTGCGTCCAACTTAAACCACACTTCGCCGTTTAATTTAGCCAACTGTTTCAAGCTGGCCAAGACCGCGGGTTTATCCATTAGGCTGCCGTTGCTAATTAAGCGCACTTTGATGGGATTCGGTTGATCCTCGCCCAACAAATTAAAGTCGAGCAAGACTTTTTCTAGCATGGTTAATACATCAGGAAATTCTTTTGCACTGGTGGGTTCCCCGTTGCCAGAAAAAGCGATGTCTTGCAGTTGCCTATCGCCCTCCGCCACATAGCGCGTCATAAAATCCCCGTGCAGGGCGTCTTGCAGGAATTGTCGTAACTCTTTTTCTAATAAAGGGATATCAACAGGCGGTGGTGTTCCACGGATTAAATCAGGCACTTGGCAATACACACAACGCCAATTGCAAGCGTTATTCACGTTGAGGTTGATGCCTATAGAGACGCCGCCTGCCCGTCTGGAAACCACCGGATAAACATAGCGCATGCCGCTGACATCGCGGTTATGGTCTTCGACGGTTAAATACTGAGGGGCTGTCATGGCTTACAAGCAAAAGCGACGCTGATGTATACAGGGGCTAGGCCCAAGCTAAACGCAGCCAGTGGGATTGACGATTTTCTTTAAGGCGGCGGCGTTTAATATGCCTACGTAACGCTGCTTAACTTCAATGATGCCTTCGTCACTGAATTTAGAAAAAGCCCGACTGACCGTTTCTAGCTTCATGCCAAGGTAGCTGCCAATTTCTTCACGCGACATACGCAACACAATTTCCGTTTGAGAAAAACCTCGGGCATGCAAACGCTGCACTAGGTTTAATAAAAAGGCTGCTAAGCGCTCCTCAGAGCGCATATTACCAATCAGTAACATCATGCTGTTTTCACGCACAATCTCACGGCTCATGATTTTATGCACATGGCGCTGCAATACCGGAAACTCACGCGACAATTCTTCTACATTAGCAAAAGGCATGACACACACCTCAGCATCTTCCAATGCCACGGCATTACAACTGTGTTGGTCGGACACGATGCCATCTAGCCCGATGATCTCACCCGCCATCTGAAAACCAGTGACCTGCTCATGGCCGTCAGGAGTAGACACGCTGGTTTTAAAAAACCCGGTGCGTATGGCGAATAAGGATTTAAATGGCTCGCCGTCTCTGAACAACAGTTCTCCTTGTTTTACATGGTGGCGCGTGGCCACCACTTCATCGAGGCGCTTCATGTCCTCGGCGCCAAAACTGATGGGCATGCACAGCTCACGCAAATTGCAGCTGGAGCAAGCGACTTTCATGGTTTCTGGTGTTGTTGCGATAGTCATGTTTGATTAATTACCTACACAGGCTCATAGCATAGCGTTTTCAGCCCTTATTGGCTAGGCCTAGTTAGCCGATGTGCTTGCTATAGCTCATACGTAGACACTACCACACTATCTTTTGATATGCATCAAAACCCGACCATAATAAAACTGTCATAGTGGCAGTCTGAGATAAATTGCAGAATAAAAACCATGAACACTGCCACCGAAACGAACACCTCCAACCTAGACAGCATCATGCCTGGGGTGAGTACCGAGACCTTAAAAAAATACGATGTTTCTGGTCCTAGGTACACCTCCTACCCTACCGCCGATCGGTTTGTGGAAGCGTTCACGCAAGACGCGTACATGCTGGCACTGGAGCAACGCCTTGCTATTGCTGCCACACAGCCTTTGTCTATCTATGTGCACATTCCTTTTTGTGAATCTTTGTGCTTTTTTTGTGCTTGCAACAAGATAGTCACCAAACACCACGAGCGCAGCGTTGAGTATTTGCGCTACTTAAACCGTGAAATTGATTTACACATCGAACACCTAGGCGCAGGCCAAACCATCTCGCAACTGCATTTGGGCGGCGGATCGCCCACTTTTTTCTCGGACGAAGAATTGAGCGAGCTGATGGCCATGCTTAAGCGCAACTTTGTTTTTGCCGCAAGCGGCGAATACTCCATTGAAGTCGACCCGCGCACGGTGAACGAACAACGGCTCAAGCATTTGGCCGACTTAGGCTTTAACCGCCTAAGTTTTGGCGTGCAAGACTTTGACCCAGAAGTGCAAAAAGCTGTGCACCGTATCCAGCCTGCCGAACAAGTATTCTCATTGGTGGATGCAGCCAGGCGTTATCACTTTGAATCCATCAATGTTGATTTGATTTACGGCCTGCCCATGCAAACGCCAGAATCGTTTAAACGCACCTTGGC
>JAIQBT010000003.1 GCA_020035195.1 Methylotenera sp. | reverse complement strand
AATTCTGGCATGCATATGGCCAATGGTATGCTAGGCAAACCTGCACCAGCACCGACATCCAGCAAATTTTTTGGCGACAAGGCTTGCACATGCGGCAACACGCTCAAGCTGTCCAACAAGTGCAAGTTCACCATTTCCAATGGGTCACGGATGGCCGTTAAATTGTGTACCTTATTCCACTTATCTATCAACAACAGATAAGCCAGCAACTTGGCTTGCTTGTCGGCGCTGATTTGCAATTGCATAGCCAATAAACCTGCCTCTAATTTAGCTGCCAACCTTGCTTGCATAGTCACGCCAAGCGCTCAACTTTTTTTGCGCGAGATTGCCGCTTCAAGTAAACCAAGAGCAAGGAAATGGCCGCCGGGGTGATGCCGGAAATTCGACTGGCTTGCCCTATGGTTTCTGGTTTTTGTGCATTTAATTTTTGCTGCGCCTCTATAGGCAAACCGTGTATTTCACGGTAATCCAAATCCTTAGGCAAACCGGTGTTCTCTTGACCGCGACTGCGCTCCACCTCGTCGGTTTGCCTGTCGATATAGCCTTGGTATTTGGCGGCAATTTCCACTTGCTCGCGCACTGCCGGCTCGACTTCCCCTAAGCCCTCAGCACTTAATGACAAGACATCCGAATAACTCACTTCCGGTCTGCGCAACAATTCGAACAAACTGTATTCGTGCTCCAAAGGCTTGCCGAACAAAGCCGTCATTTTTTCCGGGCTGATATTCGCAGGCTGAACAAAGGTTTTTTTAAGCCGCTCTTGCTCGCGGCTGACTGCCTCTAATTTAGCGCTGAAGGCAGCCCAGCGTTCATCGTCCACCAAACCCAATTTTCGACCGATTTCGGTCAAACGCATGTCGGCATTGTCTTCTCTTAACTGCAAACGGTATTCAGCTCGACTGGTAAACATGCGGTAAGGCTCAGTGACGCCTCGAGTAATCAAATCATCAACCAACACGCCCAAATACGCTTCGTCACGCGCTGGGCACCACGCCTCTTTACCTTGCGCGAACAAGGCTGCATTCGCTCCGGCCAACAAGCCTTGCGCTGCCGCTTCTTCGTAACCGGTAGTGCCGTTTATTTGGCCCGCAAAAAACAAGCCTGTAACGGCTTTCGTTTCCAAGGACTTTTTTAAACCACGCGGGTCGTAATAATCGTATTCAATGGCATAGCCTGGACGCAATATGTGCGCTTGCTCCAAACCTTTAATAGATTGTACCAAGGCCAGCTGTATGTCAAAAGGCAAGCTGGTAGAAATCCCGTTCGGGTAAACTTCATTGGTGCTTAAGCCCTCGGGCTCAAGAAATATTTGGTGGGATTCTTTATCGGCAAAGCGATGGATCTTATCTTCCACACTCGGGCAATAGCGGGGGCCCACGCCTTCAATCACGCCGGTATACATAGGCGATCTATCCAAACCGCTGCGTATAATATCGTGCGTGCGTGTGTTGGTATGGGTTATCCAACAGGGTAATTGGGCCGGGTGTTGCGCCGCGTTGCCTAAAAATGAAAATACCGGCACGGGGTCATCCCCAGGCTGTATGGTCATGACAGAATAATCTATGCTGCGCCCATCTATCCTAGGTGGGGTACCCGTTTTTAAACGACCTGCCGGCAAACCGATTTCGCGTAAACGCGCGGCCAATGAAATGGCCGGTGGATCGCCAGCACGGCCGGCGCTGTAACTCTGCAAACCAACATGCACCAAGCCACCCAAAAATGTACCCGCGGTCAGCACCACGGCCTTAGACCTAAAGCGTAAGCCTATCTGTGTGACCACACCCACGGCTCGATCGCCTTCTAAAATTATGTCATCGACCGCCTGCTGGAACAGGCTTAAATTAGGCTGATTTTCAAGACGCCGCCGTATAGCCGCTTTGTACAAAACGCGATCCGCTTGTGCGCGCGTCGCTCTGACGGCCGGACCTTTGCTGGAATTTAATATGCGAAATTGTATGCCGCTCTCATCGGTAGCCGCCGCCATAGCGCCCCCAAGCGCGTCTACCTCTTTGACCAAATGGCCTTTACCTATGCCGCCTATGCTTGGGTTGCATGACATTTGCCCCAAGGTTTCAATATTGTGCGTAAGCAATAGGGTATTTTGCCCCATGCGAGCGCTGGCCAGTGCCGCTTCGGTGCCAGCATGGCCACCACCTACAACAATCACATCAAAAATATCCGAGTAATTCATTTAAATTTGCTTGTCTTTCAATGACTTAGTAAAGTTTAGAGCAATGTTTCCACATTGCTCTAAACAGGCTTACACAAAGGCTTGATTTTACTTTAATAGCCGCCAATAGTCATGTAAAAGCGGCTTTTTTAGCCGAGTAAAAACCGGTTGGCGCTAAAAAATGGCGGTTTCCAGTGTTGTCATAATTTATTAACCACCCTTGAGTACACTGAGGATGTTAAAAATCTAAAGCAAATTGCCTCAAACTGCTTTATCATGTCGGTTGGAACTGTATAGTTTAGCAAGATCACTTTTATTAATTAAGATGGAGTACCAAATGAAAAAATTAAATATTCTTTTAGTAGCATTGCTTGGCCTTACTGCAGTTTCTGCACAAGCCAGCGTTGCCAATGCAGAAAAATTAATTATGATTTACACTACCCAAGCTAAAGCGGCTAATCCAGAGTACACAGGCCCAACAGTAGCCGATGGTAAATTCTTCTTTAACCGCAAAGTTAAATTGGGCAACGGCAAAGAAATGGCTTGCGCATCTTGCCACACAGCCAATCCAGCGGACAACGGCAAACACGTTGCCACACATAAAGTAATTCAACCATTATCACCTGCAGTGAATGCAAAACGTTTTGCTGACTTTGAAAAAGTTGAAGCAAAATTCGCTCAACATTGCACGGACATCATTGGTAGCGACTGTACGCCAGCTGAAAAAGCCAGCTACATCACTTACGTATTAACTGAGAAAACACCAAGCGCTAAAAAATAAGCGCGCCTGGTTTCTAGGCCACCTACTTTTGTGGCCCACAAAAAAGCAGTGTTTCACGTGAAACACTGCTTTTTTACATACATGCAAGCTAGCTTACAAACTCAGATAGCGCACTACTTGCCTATACAGAATTTGCTGAATATTTCACCCAGCAAATCATCCGGGGTAAATTCACCGGTAATGCTAGCCAGCGCATTCTGCGCCAAGCTTAATTCTTCAGCCAGCAATTCGGCAGCGCTTATTTGCACAGCAGCGAGCGCTAAATGCATTTTAACCTTTAACAGGGCATCCAAATGCCTCGCTCTGGCCATAAAAATGCCTTCCGAGTTATTTTGATAGCCGGCCAATGCCAACAAATGGCTTTTTAATAAATCCATGCCGGCACCGGTCTTTGCCGACAAATAGACGTGCATGGCGCCGTCTACCTGCTTGGCCATAGGCGATTCATGGCCTACATCAATTTTGTTATGCACCCATATTTTATGAATTTGATGCGGCAGGCGGGCTAAAATCGATTTTTCTGTCTCGGTAATACCGTGAGCTGCATCAACCAATAATAATGCGATATTCGCGCTTTCTGCAGCTCGCCATGTGCGCGCAATGCCGAATTTTTCCACTTCATCATCGGTATCACGCAAACCCGCAGTGTCTATCACATGCAATGGCACGCCATTAATTTGTATAGCATTTTTGATGGTGTCACGCGTGGTCCCGGCAATCGAGGTGACAATTGCAATGTCTTCGCCTGCCAATTGATTCATCAAACTGGATTTACCAACATTGGGCTGGCCAACTAAAACCACGTTGATGCCCTCACGCAATAAACTGCCTTGCTTGGCCTTGGCGAAAACCAAATCCAATTCGGCGGCAATAGCTGCTAATTTTTCTGCGACACTGCCTTGGCTAATAAAATCAATTTCTTCTTCTGGAAAGTCCAAACACGCTTCAACAAACATGCGCAAATTAATGACCTTTAGCAACAAGGCATTGATGCACATTGAAAACTCGCCGGAAAGGGAGCGAACCGCACTTCTGGCCGCCTCGCTAGTGGCTGCATTAATCACATCGGCCACGGCTTCGGCTTGGGCTAAATCAATTTTGTCGTTTAAATAAGCGCGGCGGGTAAATTCACCGGGTTCAGCCTGGCGTGCGCCTAAGGCGATGCAACGCGCCAACAAAAGTTGCATGAGTGCGGTACCGCCATGCGCCTGCAATTCCAGCACATCTTCACCGGTATAGGAATGTGGGTTGGGGTAGTAAATAGCAATGCCACGGTCTATTAACTCACCGTCTTCTTGCTTGAAATCTAGGTAGGCCGCATGCCGCGGGGCAGGGCAGGAACCCAACACGCCCTTAGCAATTGAGGTGGCGCTTGGTCCGGAAACCCTAACTACACCAATACCGCCTGCGCCACTGGCAGTGGCGATGGCAGCAATGGTGTCAGCTGACTTAGTGTTTGCCACCTGATTTTTTTAGTAAGGCTGCGGCATGTATGGTTTTATTCACATACCATTGCTGCCATATTGAAATGATGTTATTCACTACCCAATACAACACCAAACCGGCCGGGAAGAAGAAAAAGAAAACACTGAAGACGACCGGCATCCATGTCATGACTTTGGCTTGAATTGGATCGGTAGGCTTAGGATTAAGCTTGGTTTGTATGATCATGGACAGACCCATGATGATGGGCAATATGTAATAAGGATCAACCGCCGATAAATCTTGAATCCAACCAATGAACGGCGCATGACGCAGCTCAACCGAACCCAACAACATCCAATACAGTGAAATAAACACCGGGATCTGTATGAGTATAGGCAAACAACCACTCATGGGATTGATTTTTTCAGTGCGGTAAATGTCCATCATGGCCATTTGCATTTTTTGCCTATCATCGCCAAACTTCTGTTTTAGGGCTTCCAAGCGCGGCGCCAATTCACGCATTTGCGCCATGGAACGGTAGCTCTTAGCAGACAAGGGGTAAAAGGCCGCTTTGATTAACAAGGTAAGCAAAATAATCGCTACGCCCCAGTTATTAACCAAGGTGTGAATTTTGGATAAAACCCAAAATAATGGTGCAGCGACTATGGTTAACATGCCGTAATCTACCGTGTACTCTAGGCCAGGCGCGGTGGCTATTAAATCATGTTTAATTTGTGGGCCTGAGAAAAAGCGCGCCGGAATGGTCAGGCTTGCGCCAGGCGCTATGCTGTTTAAAGCACTTTTCGTCCCGATTCTATACATGTGCTCATTCAATTTTTCCGTATAAAATTCGCGATCCAAGCCTTCTTTTGGTATCCAAGCACTGACAAAATAATGTTGAAGCAAGCCAACCCAGCCATCTTTTGAGCTAAGTTTAAGTGGCTCTTTTTCCATGTCTGAAAAGGACAACTTTTTGAATTTAGTGATCTCGGTGTAATACGAACCACCGGTAAAGGTTGGCATCAACGCAGAACCCTGATTAGATTCATTGTCGTGCACGATTTGGTAATAAACCGTAGGTGAGATGGAAGCCGCACTGTTGTTATGTATTTCGTAATTAACGTCTATGGCGTACTTATTGCGATGAAAGGTATAAATTTTATCTACCGTTACGCCGTTATTTGCCCAGCTCAAACGAACCTCCAAGGCGTCTTGTCCATCTTGCAATTGGTAGCTAGTTGCTGCACTGGTGAACACGGCATTGTGTGTGGGCAAATCCGTCCCTAATAAGCCAGATTGCGCCACATAAGTCATGGGCTTGGCCGCATCGTCCATTAAAATAAAGTTGGATTTTTCGTTATCAGCCGCACGGTGTTTGAGCAATTCCAATTTGCGCAAATCGCCACCCGTGCTTTCTATCTCCGCCTGGTATAGATCCGTTGTGACACGAATACGTTGCGCCATTTGCAACTTGAAGTCGCCAGCCATTGCAGCGTCACCTTGAGCAAGCGCTTGACTGAGCGTATCCGTATGCGTCGGAGTGGTTTCGACTTGCTGAGCCACAGCAACAGGCGCTTGTTGGCGCTGCCAAGCATCCCATAGCATTAAAATTGACATTGAAAATATGACAAATAAAACTAAACGTCTGGTATCCATGATTTTTAAGGTTTCTTTAATAAAATTTTAGAAAGTGTATAGGCTATATAAGGCTTAAGGAATTGGATCGTGTCCACCAGCATGCCATGGGTGGCAACGTAGTATACGGCGAATTGCATAATAACTCCCACGCACGGCGCCGTGTTTCTTTAGCGCGTCCATAGCATAAGCTGAACAGGTCGGATAAAAGCGACACTGCTGTCCAAAAAATGGGCTGAGCAATACCTGATAACCGCGTATTAACCACATTAATAGTTGCGCCATAATATTCATTGCTGAGGATTACTGTACTTCTTGACCTTGGTCATGTTTAATTTCCGGTCTGACTAATCGCTGGTTTAATTTTACCATCAGCCCGGTAAACTCCTGCTTAATTCCCTGAAAATCAGCTTTATCAAATTTTTTTTGTACGCGTAAGATTATATCGGCTTGGGGAATATCGTGTTGCTGCAACCTAAATAGCTCACGCAAAACGCGTCGCATATAATTTCTGCTGACCGCTAATTTGGCCGTTTTTTTACCCACCACCAAGCCCAAGCGTGGCCGTTGTAATTGGTTGGGTTGATAATGCAGGGCTAGGTGTTCAGTAGAAATGCGTTTGCGGAAATTAAAAACGGATGAAAATTCATCCGTTTTAATCATTTTGGCTTCTTTAACAAGCCTGTAGGTTTGCGTCATTATCTAGAACACGACAATTAAGTAATTGTTTATATTGAGTAGCGATAATGAGCGGGTGTAACCATCAGTCCAAACGGACCTTAAATTACAGACCTAAACGTTTGCGACCCTTAGCACGACGACGTGCGATTACGGCGCGACCGCCTTTGGTGGCCATGCGAACTAAGAAACCGTGAGTAGTTGCACGACGTGTTTTAGATGGTTGATATGTGCGTTTCATGTAGTACTCCAACAAGCAAAAAGCTATAAAGGGCGCTATTAGACACGATAAGCAGCTATTTTGTCAACGTTTATTTAGTTTTACTAAGTAAGTAAATGCCTGTGGATAAGTTGGGCTAAACACGCTAAAATGATGCCCTATGCTTATTAAAAATAATTGGCTGAAATTAGCTGCGAAACCGTATTAATTATTCAACTAAACCAGTGGCTTAAACAGTTATTTGGCCGATTGAAAGCGAAAGTAAAAACCTATTAAAGATGGAAAATTTCTGGCCTACCTGTCTGAGCCGATTTGAGCAAGAGTTGTCTAAGCAACAATTCAATACTTGGATTAAACCGCTCTTTGCTGAAGTAAGCGGCAATGTGCTGAGATTGGTTGCGCCTAACCGTTTTGTTTTGCAGTGGGTTAAAGAACGGTTTCATAAGAAAATTGAACAATTTGCTCGCGAACTGCAATTACCCAACATTAAGATTGATTTTGTTATTGCTAACATCGAGCCTGAATCGGAAGACAAAGCCGCTGAAAAACTTAACGCGAAGATCCAAGCTGAACTAGGCAACATAGCTGCAGCTAACTCCGTTGCTAAACCCGCCGCAAAAAAGGTCGCGGAGGCGGCGAAGGTGAATTCCGGTTTAAACAGTGCCTTTAATTTTGAAAACTACGTCACCGGACGAGCCAACCAGTTAGCTAGAGCGGCGGCCATCCAGGTGGCAGAAAACCCTGGCGCGGCTTATAACCCTTTATTTATTTACGGTGGTGTCGGTCTAGGCAAAACGCACTTACTGCAAGCCATAGGCAATGAATTAAAAAAACACAATCCAGAAGCAAAAATACGCTATTTACATGCGGAGCGCTATGTCAGTGATGTAGTGAAAGCTTATGAGCATAAAGCCTTTGATGAGTTTAAGCGGCAATACCATTCATTGGATTTGCTTTTAATTGACGACATCCAATTTTTTGCTAAAAAAACGCGTACGCAAGAAGAGTTTTTCTATGCCTTTAATTCGCTTATTGAGGCAAAAAAACAAATAGTCATTACCTGCGACACCTACCCTAAAGAAATCATAGATGTGGATGAGCGCTTAAGAACCCGTTTCAGTTGGGGGCTAACCGTAGCGGTCGAGCCACCTGAGCTTGAAATGCGCGTGGCCATATTGTTAAAAAAAGCGGAAGCGGTCAATTTAACCCTGCCAGAAGATGTGGCGTTTTTTATTGCTAAACAAATACGGTCCAGCGTGCGTGAATTAGAAGGCGCATTAAATCGTATTATCGCTATGGCAAAATTTACCGGTCATGCCATTGATGTGAATTTAGCAAAAGATGCACTTCGTGATTTAATAGCGGTAAGAGGTCGGCAAGTAACCATGGAAAATATCCAAAAAACTGTGGCGGATTATTACAAAATTAAAGTGTCGGAAATGTACAGTAAAAAACGCACGCGTAACTTTGCCAGGCCCAGACAAATTGCCATGGCTTTGTCGCGTGAACTGACCAATCACAGCTTCCCTGAAATTGGAGAAGCCTTTGGTGGTAGGCACCATACAACGGTTATGCATGCGTGCGATGAAATTGATTTACTAAGAAAAAATGATCCCTCTTTTACACGGGATATAGGGTTTTTAATACAAGTTATTAGGGATTAGTTAAGCTATGAAATAGCTGTGGGTGAATTGCGGATAAGAACGCATATTGTTGTTAAGTAAAATTTAATCAACAATTCACCCACAGTAGAATATGCTTAAACTAAGGTGTTTTTATATAATTTAACGCATTGATTTATATAAAAAATACGCTGTTATCCACAAAAAATTGCACCATTATTATTGTTATTATTTATATATATATTATTTAGGTTATAAAGATGAATATAC
>JAIQBT010000018.1 GCA_020035195.1 Methylotenera sp. | reverse complement strand
AGGTGGCTTATATCCATAAGGAGTACTAATGAGACATTATGAACTAGTGTTTATCGTCCATCCGGACCAAAGCGAACAAGTGCCGGCAATGATTGAGCGTTATCGCACGCTAATCACTGCTAGCGGTGGTGCAGTGCACCGTCTAGAAGACTGGGGTCGTCGTCAACTTGCTTACCCTATCCAAAAAATCCACAAAGCACACTATGTGTTAATGAACATTGAGTGCAACCTTGAAGTGCTAGCTGAACTTGAGCATGGCTTCAAGTTCAACGATGCTGTGTTACGTCATTTAATGATGGCAACAAAAACAGCCGTGACTGCGCCATCGCCGATGATGAAAGAAGAAAAATCTAAATCTGTGTTGAGCCGTGATGGTGCCCCAGTAGCCGCTGACGCTACAGAGGTTGCAGCAGTTTAAGCTTTGAATAAACTGGTGTTGCAAGCTGAAGTTGTGCACATTGAGCCGCTTCGGTACACGCCAGCAGGCATACCGTTGTTAAGTGTTGTATTGCGACATGCGTCCGAGCAAATTGAAGCCGGCATGAAGCGTAAGGTGGAATGTGAAGTCAATGCTCTTGCTTTAGGTGATTTAGCATTGCAAGGCCTGAAAATAGGCTCACACATTCGCGTGACTGGCTTTTTAGCCAAACGCAGCCTTAAAAGCACACAACTGGTTATGCACATTAACCGTATAGAAAATATTTAGGAGTTCAAGATGGCAAGAGAAATGTATAAACGCCGCCGTTACTGCCGTTTTTCAGCAGAAGGCATCAAACAAGTGGATT
Organism: Methylotenera sp.; assembly: GCA_020035195.1. Lineage (GTDB taxonomy): Bacteria > Pseudomonadota > Gammaproteobacteria > Burkholderiales > Methylophilaceae > Methylotenera. Next base: position 8,155 of record JAIQBT010000018.1, on the reverse strand, counting down.
ACAAAGACGTGGATTTACTGAAAGATTTTATTTCAGAAAATGCAAAAATCATTCCAGCACGCATGACAGGCACTAAAGCCCGTTATCAACGCCAATTAACGACCGCAGTTAAACTTGCGCGTTTCTTAGCTTTGCTTCCATACACAGACAAACACCAATAATCGGAGGCTACCATGCAAATTATTTTATTAGAAAAAGTGGGTAACCTAGGTAATTTAGGTGACATCGTTAAAGTTAAAGACGGTTACGGCCGTAACTTTTTAATTCCTCAGGGTAAAGCAAAACGCGCAACCGAAGCAAACAAGGCTGAAATTGCTGCTCGCCGTGTTGAGTTGGAAAAACAACAAGCGGTTATTTTAGCTGCCGCCCAAGCGCGCGGTGAAAAACTGGCCAGCTTCGTTGTGACTATCACACAAAAAGCCGGTGTGGATGGCCGTTTGTTTGGTTCAGTGACTAATGGCGACATTGCGGAATCATTGGTAGCACAAGGCTTTGAAGTGACTAAAGCCTTGGTTCGCATGCCTGACGGCCCATTAAAAACCATAGGTGACCATGCGGTTACTGTGGCTTTGCATCACGACGTAGTGGTTGCCATTACCGTGACTGTAGTAGCGGAAGCATAAGTTAGAAGCTGCTGGATTTAAGCCGGCAGGGCATCTATAAAAAGGCTACTTCGGTAGCCTTTTTTGTTGGGTAATCTGACCGGTTATTCAGTATAATTAACGCCATGGCCGACGAACAATTAGACGCATTAAAAATCCCTCCCCATTCTGAGCAATCCGTGCTTGGCGGCTTGCTGTTGGAGAATGAAGCCCTGGACAAAGTGGCGGATATTTTGACCGCACAAGATTTTTACCGTCACGACCATAAATCCATTTTTCAGCACATCACCAAACTCATAGAACACAATCGCCCAGCCGACATTGTGACGGTAGCCGAATCTTTGGAGAGCACCGCTGAGTTATCGGGTGTGGGTGGCATTGCTTATTTAGGCGCGCTGGCCCAAAGCACCCCGACTGCAGCAAACATTCGACGTTATGCTGAAATCGTGCACGAGCGTGCGGTAATGCGGCAATTGGTCGTCGTGGGGTCTGGCATAGCAGAAAGCGCTTACGCGCCTAATGGTCGCGACGCACAGCAATTATTGGATGAGGCCGAAGCGAAAATCTTTCAGATTGCCGAAGGCGGTAAAAAAAGTTCACAAGGCTTTGTTGACATCAAGGTGTTGCTGCCGCAAGTGGCGGATCGCATTGATCAACTTTTTTCACGCGATAACCCATCGGATGTCACTGGGGTGCCAACGGGCTTTACCGATCTGGACTCCATGACCTCGGGTATGCAAGGTGGCGATTTGATTATTGTTGCTGGCCGTCCGTCCATGGGTAAAACCGCTTTCTCTCTGAACATGGCTGAGAATGTGGCGCTGGATACCGGCTTGCCGGTTGCCGTATTCTCTATGGAGATGGCTTCCACGCAATTGGCCATGCGTATGATTGGTTCCGTGGGTCGTTTAGATCAACACCGCATGCGCACAGGTAAATTGGAAGATGAAGATTGGGAAAAATTAACCACGGCATTGGGTAGGCTAAATGAAGCCCCCATCTTTATTGACGAGGGTGCAGGCTTAAGCAGCTTTGATGTGCGTGCTAGGGCCAGGCGCTTGCACAGGCAAACCGGCAAGCTCGGTTTAATCGTGGTCGACTATTTGCAATTGATGTCAGCCCCAGCAGGGCGTCAAGGCGAAAACCGTGCCACAGAAATATCGGAAATATCCCGCTCACTGAAAGCCTTGGCCAAAGAATTAGACTGCCCCGTGGTGGCCTTGTCGCAACTTAATCGCAGCGTTGAGCAGCGGCCAGACAAGCGTCCGGTTATGAGTGACTTGCGCGAGTCCGGTGCGATTGAACAAGATGCAGATGTAATTTTATTTATTTACCGTGACGAGGTGTATAACCCCGATAGTGTGGATAAAGGCACGGCGGAAATTATCATTGCTAAGCAACGTAATGGCCCCATAGGCCGCGTGCGCTTAACCTTCATAGGACAACACACCCGCTTTGAGAATTACGCGGGCAGTGGGCACATGGCTGATAGCTACTAGCCATTTTTTAATAGGCTAGTCATGGCGAAAGCAAAAACCTTATACAGTTGTACCGAATGCGGCGCCAGCGAACCTAAGTGGCAGGGGCAATGCCCGAGCTGCCTTGCCTGGAACACCTTGGTTGAAACCCTAGAAGAAACCGTTAGTACCAATCGCTACGCTAATAAATTCGAAGGTTTAGCGCAAAGCGCTAGCCTGCAAAAATTAAGCAGCATTCAAGCCGCCGACATTGCTAGAAAAGCCACAGGTATTAGCGAATTCGATCGCGTGCTGGGTGGTGGCTTGGTGGAGGGTGGGGTGGTGCTGATAGGCGGCGACCCTGGCATCGGTAAATCCACGCTGCTGTTGCAGGTGCTATGCCACCTAGGGCAGTCAGCACAAGCCATCTACGTTAGCGGCGAAGAGTCTCCCCAGCAAATCGCCATGCGCGCTAAACGTTTAGGATTGGACGCTAGCGAGGTGGAATTGCTGGCTGAAATTAACCTAGAGAAAATTTTAGCCACGCTGCAAACGCACAAACCCAATATTGCCGTGATTGATTCCATACAAACCGTGTATTCCGAGGCTTTAAGTTCGGCGCCTGGCTCGGTCGCACAAGTGCGCGAATGCTCTGCGCAACTCACCCGTTTGGCCAAGCAATTAGGCATCACGGTGGTGCTGGTCGGTCATGTGACAAAAGACGGCACTTTGGCTGGGCCGCGTGTGCTGGAGCACATAGTTGATACCGTGCTGTACTTTGAAGGCGATCAAAATTCCAGCTTCCGTTTGATTCGTGCCTTTAAGAACCGCTTTGGTGCAGTGAATGAACTGGGCGTATTTGCCATGACGGAAAAAGGCCTGCGTGAAGTGGCCAATCCCTCGGCTTTATTTTTATCGCACCACGACAGTCAGGTGGCGGGCAGTTGCATCACCGTTACCATGGAAGGTACTCGGCCATTATTGATTGAAATTCAAGCCTTGGTTGATGAAAGTCATGCACCCAATCCCAAGCGATTGTGTGTGGGTTTAGAGCAAAACCGTTTGGCCATGTTGTTGGCCGTGCTGCATAGGCATGCTGGCATACCTTGTTTTGATCAAGATGTTTTCATTAATGCGGTAGGTGGGGTGAAAATCGCTGAGCCAGCGGTCGATTTAGCCGTGATTTTATCCATTGTTTCCTCATTAAAAAACAAGCCGTTAGATAATAATCTTATTGTATTTGGTGAAGTTGGTTTGGCAGGGGAAGTGCGGCCGGTGCAAGGCGGGCAAATGCGCTTAAAAGAGGCCGCAAAGCTGGGTTTTACAAAAGCCATTGTGCCAAAATCGAATGCCCCAAAAGTAAAAATAGCTGGTTTGGAAGTGATTGCCGTTGAGCGCCTGGAACAGGCACTGCAGCAATTACGTTAAGCGTTAGCGCCTATCAATGCCGCACAAGCTAGACCGCTGCGAACGGCCCCTTCTATGGTGGCGGGGTAATTAGCGTAGGTGTAGTCGCCAGCCAGGTAAAGGTTTGGCAGGGCCGTTTTTTGTGGTGGCCTCGCTAAATCAGGTGTGCAGGCATAAGTGGCGCGTTTTTCCGCTATGACTTTATGCCAAAGTGGCTCGCCCAAGTTAGGAAAGCTATGCTTTAGCTCAAGCTCAACTGCCTGGCTAAGTTGCTCATGCGTCCATTTTTGGTGCCGTCCTGCGCCGCTGATAACCACTGCTAGCAAGCCGTTCTGTTGGCAGAGTTGACCACGATCAAACACCCATTGCCCTAAGCCGTTTGCTAGCCCTATCATGGGGTGCGCTAATCGTGTTCCCGTTGGGTATTGCAGGTAAACGGTGTATATGGGTTGGTAGCTGAATTTCGCCAGCACTGCCAATTCCGCCTGCAATTCCGCAAACCCAACCATTAATTGACCGGCATTATGCGCGGCAGTGGCTAACACCACGTGGCTAAACATATCTTGGCCTTCTGCGCCTATCAGCCGATAGCCATCATCGCTTTTGCTGATTGCCGTGATGCGCTGCTTTATCTTTATATCGACACCATGGCGTTTTAAGTAGGCGCTGGCAGGTTCGGAGATGAGTTTGGATAAGTCTTGCTTAGCCAGCAGGAAATCACTGTTTTTCCTCAGGCTGAGGTCGAATGAGCTGGCCATGGTATCTTTAAGTACATTTAAAAATACCTGCGTACTGGCTAACTCAATGGGCGTGTTCAGTGCCGCAAGGCTTATTGGCTCCCACAGCAAGTCTATGGTATTTTTACTTTGGCCTTGCTGGCGTAAAAAATCGGCCAAGGGTAGGTCGAGTGCAATGCGGTAAGCCTTAAAGTTTAAACGCAGCACCATGCCTATGGCTGCCAAACGCTCGCTAAATTTTAAGCCTTGGCACAGCAATAGCCCGATCAGCATGGCCAGTGGGGTGGGTAAATAGGCTGAGGTTTCAATTTTTAGCCGGCTTAGGCTTTGAGTTAGCATGAGTAGGCTAAAAGACAGTCTTAAAAAACTTTGTTTTTCAGATACGCCCAGTGTGGCTAATAGCTGTAGAGTCTCACTGTAGGCGCCAATTAAGATGTGTTGACCATTGTCCAGGGCGTGCGTGGTGGTGTTTTTCAGTCGCACGCTACGGGCTCTACCACCGAGCGCACTGCTGGCTTCAAATAGGCTGATCTCCCAGCCTTGTTTAGCCAACGTAATGGCGGCCGTTAAGCCGGCACAACCGCCACCTACGATAGCAATCTTAGCGTTACGCATGGTGGTGACCTTATAAGTGCTTAAGCCAAACCTTAAGCGCTAAGCCCATTTTGCGTAGTGCACCTAAAGAAATGCGTGCGTTCAATACTTTTTCCGCACTGCTGGCGCTGATTTCACGCAGTAAGGTACGGTATATAGAGGCCATCATTAAGCTCACACGCTGGTTTTTAGTGTCTTCATCCGGTAACTCAGATAAGGCTTTGTCGTAGTAGCTTTCTGCTCGTTCAATCTGATAATCCAACAAACGCTTAACCGCCATGGATTCTTTGCTTTTTAATAAATCGCCTTCACTCACGCCAAATTGAGCCAATTCATCCAGTGGCAGGTAGATGCGATTGCGCCTAGCATCCTCGCCTACGTCTCGTATGATGTTGGTTAATTGAAATGCCATGCCTAAATCATGAGCAAATTTAAGTGTTTTTCGATTGGTAAAGCCAAAAATCTGCGCAGACAGAAGTCCGACCACACTGGCCACGCGGTAACAATACAGTTGTAACTGCTTGAAATCTTGGTAACGATTGAAGTTTAAATCCATCTCCATGCCGTCTATGATTTCCATGAAATGCTCGGCATCCAGTTGGTAGGCGTGTATGGCTGGAAGCAGTGCCATGCTTACCGGGTGCTGTGGTTTATTTTGATAGAGATTATCAATTTCGCCACGCCACCAATTGAGTTTAGTTTTGGCTACAGTTAAATCCGTGCATTCATCTGCAATATCATCGACTTCACGGCAAAATGCATAGAGGGCAGTGATGGCAAGGCGTCTTGCTTTAGGTAAAAATCTAAAGCTGTAGTAAAAGCTCGATCCACTGCGCGCGGTTTTTTCTTGGCAATATTGTTGAGGGCTCATGGTGTTCCTATCGCCTTACAAGGGCGGAAAATACGATACGCAACCAATCTAAAGCATGCAGTCTGGGTCTGTGCTTAAACACATCGCCGCGATGGTATTTGATCTTAGCTAGTATCCGTTCTGCGCCAGCAATAATCATGCGCATTTCAAAGCCGATGCGGCCACTCAATTGGCGACCTAAAGGCTTGCCGGCGGCAAGTAAATGCTCAGCTCGGCTTAGGTTGAAATGCATAAAAGCTTGCCAATTGGCGTCTATGGATTTTACCCCAGCAGCTAAATCTCCCAGAGTTTGTTCGCTAATGCCGTAGGCAAGCATTTCATCTTGGCATAAATAAATGCGTTGTTTACCAGCGTTTTTTTGCAGGTCTATGGTGATGTCTTGCAGGAAGTTGGTCAACTGCAAGGCAGTGCAGACATGGTCGGCATAAGCCGTATTTTCTGCAGTGGCTTGGCCATACAAGGCCAGCAGTATCCGGCCCACCGGATTAGCTGAGCGTTCGCAGTAATAGGCAATCTCAGCGTAATTGGCATAACGGGTTTTGCTGACATCTTGAGTAAAAGCATCCAGTAAATCGTAAAAAGCTTGGTAGGGTAAACGGTGCGTTTTTATGACAGTGCCCAAGCTTTGAAAAAAATCAGTTTTAGGCTTGATGTAGGCGGCCAATAAATCCAACTCCTGGCGAAACTCATTAAGCAAACTCAAGCGTTGCGCTATGCTTAGCTCGCCCTCATCGGCAAAATCGTCGGCTTGCCTAGCAAAACGGTAAATCAATGCAATCGACTCACGTAAATGGGCGGGTAAAACAAAGGAGGCGACCGGGAAGTTTTCATAATGCTGATGCGCCAAATGCAATCTATCAGACACTACGGCCTTAGTCTTTTGCTGTGCATGTGCCGGCGTCATCATGGCGTGAGTATGCCACAAATTGGCATGCGCATTTTGCTAAATTCACTTAAACTCCCAGGAAAAAGCATCCATGCCATGCCATAAAATTTTGCAATATATTGCTCAAGCTTTGTTAGAATCATCAGGTCATAGGCGCTTTATGCCCAGTTAATTTTGGAAGTAAGATTATGTTAGCAATCATAGGTGGGACCGGCTTAACTCAGCTGGATAATTTAGACATCACCAAGCGTTTAATTGTGCGCACGCCTTATGGCGAACCATCGCAACCCTTGGTATTCGGTAATATTGCAGGACGCGAGGTGGTCTTTTTAGCGCGCCATGGCAGCGGCCATACGATTGCCCCGCACAAAGTGAATTACCGTGCGAATATCTTTGCGCTGCATTTACAGGGCGTGACGGAAATCGCTGCCGTGGCAACCGTTGGCGGCATACATGCTGAATTGGCACCAGGCAGTATCGCCATGCCACATCAAATTATTGATTACACGCACGGGCGAAACAGTACTTTTTTTGATGGGGTGGATATGCCGGTTAAGCACATCGATTTTACAGAACCGTATTGTCCGATATTGCGTTCGAAATGGCTGCAAGCTGCCAGTGCCATCGGCGAGCATTTGATTGACCATGGGGTTTATGCGGCAACGCAAGGGCCGCGATTGGAAACCGCGGCTGAAATTGACCGCTTAGAACGGGATGGTGCGACCATGGTGGGTATGACAGGCATGCCAGAAGCGTCTCTTGCTAGAGAGTTAGGTATCAGCTATGCGGTTATATGCCCAATAGCTAATCATGCGGCTGGTCGTGGCAATAGTTTGCACAGCATACAATACGAGGAGGTGGTTGATAACTTGAAGCTGACCATGCAGCGCGTGCGAAACATCCTAGTGCAATTGGTCAAGCAGGCTTAAAAATGGCGGTTAAACAAGTATTGCGTATGGGCGCCCCATTGTTATTGCAAGCCGCACAAGCTGTGCAGCAGTTTGACAGCCCAGGATTGCATGCCCTTATTGCCGATTTAGAGGACACTATGTTGGCCATGAATGGCGCTGGCATTGCCGCACCGCAAATTGGCGTTAGTTTGCGCGTGGTCATCTTTGGCCAAAAAGCCACTGCAGATGATGACGCAACACCCATCAACCCGCGCTACCCAGATGCCGATGCCGTCCCATATACGGTGCTGATTAACCCAACGCTTAGGCCGGTGGGCGCTGAGCTGGAGGATGGCTGGGAAGGGTGCTTATCGGTACCAGGTATGCGCGGGATTGTGCCGCGCTTCACTCATTTGCATTACGCCGGTTTTGATCAATACGGTCAGCCTATTGATAGGTTGGTCAGTGGCTTTCATGCGCGGGTAGTCCAACATGAATGCGATCACCTGGACGGTGTCTTATACCCTATGCGCATAGTGAATTTAAAAGATTTCGGCTATACCGATGTTTTTTTCCCGAATCAGGATGTTCAAGACGACTAAATCTTTGCTATAATCCTGTTTCTCAAAAATTGTCAGCAAGCAAATGGCGATTGCAAGGAAGAGTGGCAGAGCGGTTTAATGCTACAGTCTTGAAAACTGTCGTGGGTGC
>JAIQBT010000082.1 GCA_020035195.1 Methylotenera sp. | reverse complement strand
TGGGTCGAAAGTGAAAATTTTGACCGTCGGCTATCCAGATATTTAAGTAATAAAATTTCACCATCAAAATTTTATAGAAAATCACAATAACTGGTAATCAATAATTAAAGGCGCGTGATCGCTAAAGCGCTCGTCTTTGTATATGCTTGCTTGCTTGGCTTTGGCGGCCATGGCTGGGGTGGCAATTTGGTAGTCTAAGCGCCAACCCACATTTTTAGCCCAAGCTTGGCCGCGGTTACTCCACCAGGTGTAGCACTCGTCTGTGGTCTCTGGGTGCAGTGTGCGGTACACATCGACCCAACCCACTTGATCAAACAGCGTGCTTAACCAAGCCCGTTCCTCCGGTAAAAATCCGGAATTCTTTTTGTTGCCTTTGTAATTTTTCAGATCGACTTCTTTGTGGGCGATATTCCAGTCGCCGCAAATGACCACTTCTCTGCCACTGTTGATCAAGGCTTGCATGTGCAGCATGAAGCGCGCCATCACGCTGAATTTAAATGCCTGCCGTTCTTCGCCACTGGATCCCGATGGTAAATACAAGGACACCACGCTTAAGTTGCCAAATTGGCATTCGATGTAGCGGCCCTCGCTGTCTATGTCGGCCACACCTTGATTGCTGCTGCCCAAGCCAACGATGATGGCATCGGGTTTGGTTTTTGAATAGATGCCAACGCCGCTGTAGCCTTTTTTCTCGGCGTAATGAAAATGCCCGTAATAGCCATCTGGGTTGAGCATCTCGGGCGACATGTCGTCGGCTTGCGCTTTGAGTTCTTGCAAGCAAATGATGTCAGCCGCTTCGGTTTTTAACCAGGCGAGCACACCTTTATTTGTGGCAGAGCGTATGCCGTTTAGGTTTAGCGATATAATCTTCAAAACTTCATCCTTAAAGTGACACGATTTCAGTAACCATGACAGCGAACCTAACCCAAACCGGCCAGTCGGCACAGGCATCAGCATCCGTAAGCCATGATTTTATCGCATTTGCCCTAGAAAAAGAGGTATTGCGTTTTGGTGAATTTAAAACCAAAGCCGGCCGCCTTAGCCCGTATTTTTTCAATGCCGGCTTGTTTAACGACGGCGTCAGTTTGATGAAGTTGGGCGAGTTCTATGCCGCGGCTATCGAAGAATCGGGCATCGCCTTTGATATGTTGTTCGGCCCGGCATATAAAGGCATCACCTTGGCAGCCAGCATCGCCATTGCCTTTGCTAGAAAAGGCCGCAATTTACCGTATGCCTATAACCGGAAAGAAGCCAAGGACCACGGCGAAGGTGGCACCATAGTCGGCAGCCCATTGCAAGGCCGGGTATTGATTATTGATGACGTGATTTCAGCCGGCACTTCGGTGCGTGAATCGGTTGCCTTGATTGCGGCAAGCGGGGCCACGGCTTGTGGTGTGGCCATCGCCATAGACAGGCAGGAAAAAGGTTTGGGGGATTTGTCGGCCGTGCAAGAAGTAATTGCCAACAATCAAATCCCAGTCTGCGCAATCGCCAACCTGGCTGATTTAATGCAGTACTTGGCGGGCCAGCAAAATTTAAGCAGCCACTTGCAAGCGGTCACTGCCTATAGGCAACAATACGGGGTCAGTTAAGCCTGCAGTTTTTTCTTCAGTATGTCGTTGACCTGCGCAGGGTTGGCTTTGCCTTTAGAGGCTTTCATGGCTTGACCCACTAGGGCGTTAAAGGCCTTTTCTTTCCCGGCTTTAAACTCTTCCACCATGGCGGCATTGGCAGCCAGCACCTCGTCTATGATGGCTTCTATGGCGCCGCTGTCGGATTCTTGTTTCAAGCCTTTGGCGGCAATGATCGCATCCGCTTCGCCTTCACCTTGCCACATGGCTTCAAACACTTGTTTAGCCGCGTTGTTGGAAATGGTGCCATCGCTGATGCGTTTAAGCAATTGCGCCAGTTGCTCGGCGCTGATAGGGCTGTGGCTGATGCTCTTATCTTCGCTGTTTAACTTAGCGCTCAAACTGCCCATCACCCAGTTGGCGGTTTGCTTGGCTTCCGCACCTGCGGTAATGGTGGCAATAAAGTAATCGGCCAAATCACGTGAACTGGTTAGGCTGTTGGCATCGTAGCTTGATAAGCCATACTGCGCTTCCAAGCGGGCTTTCATGGCGGCCGGTAATTCTGGCATGTCCGCACTGACCCGTGCTTTATCCGCTTCCGTGATGATTAAAGGCAACAAGTCTGGGTCGGGGAAGTAGCGGTAATCGTTGGCTTCTTCTTTGCTGCGCATGGCGCGTGTTTCACCGGTGTCTGGGTTAAATAACACCGTGGCTTGTTGAATTTTCCCGCCGTCTTCTAGGGTTTCAATTTGCCAACGGGTTTCGTACTCGATGGCTTGCGTCATGAATTTAAACGAGTTGAGGTTTTTAATCTCGCGGCGTGTGCCCAGTTTGTCTGAGCCTTTAGGGCGTACCGATACATTGACATCGCAACGGAAACTGCCTTCTTGCATATTGCCGTCGCAGATGCCTATCCATTGCACCAACTCATGCAGTTTTTTGGCATAGGCCACCGCTTCGGCGGCCGAGCGCATGTCGGGTTCGGTGACGATTTCTAATAAGGGCGTACCGGCACGATTTAAATCTATGCCGCTCATGCTTTCCACGGCGCCGTGCACGGATTTGCCGGCGTCTTCTTCCAGGTGGGCGCGGGTAATGTTCACTACTTTTTCATAGGCTTCTTGCTTACCTGCGGCAGGCACTTGTATGGTGATGGCGCCCTTGCCCACCACCGGCAACTCGAATTGACTGATCTGGTAGCCTTTGGGCAAGTCTGGGTAAAAGTAATTTTTACGGGCAAACACCGAACGCGGGGCAATGTGGGCATTGATGGCTAGGCCAAATTTAATCGCACAATGCACGGCTTGCTTGTTTAACACCGGCAATACGCCAGGCAAGGCCAAGCTCACTTCGCAAGCTTGGGTATTAGGCTCGGCGCCGTATTTAACCGATGCGCCAGAAAAAATCTTGCTGTTTGTTTGCAGTTGGGTGTGCGTTTCCAACCCAATAACGACTTCCCATTCCATTATGCATTTCCTTCAGGCAAGCTTGGTGCTTGATTGTGCCAATCGGTGACTTGTTGGTATTGATGGGCCACATTCAACATGCGCGCTTCATCAAAATAATTGCCTATAATTTGCAGGCCTACAGGCAAGGCTTTACCATCGTTGCTGTTGGCAAAGCCGGCCGGCACGCTCATGCCAGGCAAACCAGCCAAATTGGTTGAGATGGTGTAAATGTCTTGCAAATACATGGCCACTGGATCGTCCACTTTCTCCCCGGCTTTAAAGGCGGTGGAGGGCGCAGCCGGGCCCATGATGACATCACATTGTTTAAACGCTTCGACAAAGTCTTGCGCAATCAAGCGCCGAATTTGTTGGGCTTTGAGGTAGTAGGCGTCGTAATAGCCAGCACTTAACACATAAGTGCCTATCAAGATGCGACGTTTAACTTCGGCACCAAAGCCTTGGGCGCGGCTCTTGCAATACATGTCCATTAGGTCGGTGTATGAATCGGCTCTATGGCCGTAGCGCACGCCGTCGTAGCGCGATAAATTGCTGGAGGCTTCGGCAGGCGCTAACACGTAGTAAACCGGGATGGATAAGCCGGTGTTGGGCAGGGAAATGTCGATAATTTCGGCGCCCAATTTTTTGTATTCAGCGATGGAATTTCCTATCACTTTGCCCACATCCGCGCTTAAGCCTTCGGCAAAAAACTCTTTAGGCAAGCCAATTTTTAAGCCAGCCAATGGTTTGTTTAAGTCGCGGCAGTAGTCTTCTTTTGCGCGGTCTAAGCTGGTGGAATCGCGTTCGTCAAAACCGGCCATGACGTTCATCATCAATGCGCAATCTTCGGCACTTTTGGCCATGGGGCCTGCTTGGTCTAAAGAGGACGCGAAGGCAATCATGCCAAAGCGTGATACCACACCGTAGGTGGGTTTTAAGCCAGTAAAGCCGCACAAGGAAGCGGGTTGGCGTATCGATCCACCGGTGTCGGTGCCCGTGGCCGCCGCACACAATCTGGCGGCCACCGCAGCGGCACTGCCGCCACTGCTGCCGCCAGGCACGCGATCAAAACTCCAAGGGTTTTTTACCCCGCCAAAATAACTGGTTTCGTTGGATGAGCCCATGGCAAATTCATCCATATTGGTTTTACCTAAGTTCACCGCGCCGGCCGCATCAAATTGACTAATCACATGGGCATCGTAGGGCGCAACAAAGTTAGCCAGCATTTTAGAGCCGCAAGTGGTTGGCCAGCCTTTGGCGCAAAAAATATCTTTTTGCGCAATCGGGATGCCGGTTAAGGGTGCTGCCTTGCCGCTCGCAATGCGCACGTCGGCGGCTTTTGCTTGGGCCAGGGTTTTAGCTTCATCTAAGGCGATGAAGGCATTGATGCTGGGGTTGTAGCGATGGATGCGGGCTAAAAATTCTTGCGTTAGTTCCACGCTGGAAATTTGTTTGCTTTGCAACAAGTCGGCATAGCTTTTTAGGCTGCCATTGCTTAAGTCGTTTTTGGCCATGATTATTCGATTACTTTAGGAACAAGGTATAAGCCGCCAGCGACGGCAGGCTCTTGGGAGCCGTTACCCAAAATAGGCGCATTTTTTTGAAATTCATCGCGTAGGTTGGTTTTAGTAACGACATCATCGCGCAAGCGTTGGCTGAGGTCTTGCGCGTGCGACATGGGTTCTATGCCGCTGGTATCGACCGCTTGCATTTGTTCAATTAAAGCCAATATGCCGCTTAGTTTGCTTAAGGTGGCATTGGCGTCATTTTCGTTAATTTCTATGCGGGCCAAATGCGCCACTTTTTTAATGTCTTCTATGCTTAATGCCATGCTTCAATTATCCAAAATTTAAATGGCGCCACGGCGATGGGCGCCTCAGTTTATGGTTTTATGACGGGGTTTAGGTGCTGCATAGTGCTAAAACCGTAGCTAGCTATATTAGCAAATGCTAAGCGCGGCTATTTATCAGTGCTTATTTGCAATTAAGTTGCCATTGCATCTTAATTTTAAACACGATATGCGGTATTATACCTTGATTTTACGGGCGCCTAAATCGCGCTTTTATTTGGTTGGCGTAGCAAGTGCCATTTTGCATCAAAGCACAGGAAAAACAAAATGTTCGGTTTTTTAACTAGTTACTTTTCAAACGACTTGGCAATCGACTTAGGTACTGCCAACACCCTCATCTATTCACGCGGTAAAGGCATCGTCTTAGACGAACCATCCGTGGTGGCGATACGCCTTGATGGCGGCCCAGGCGGTAAAAAAATATTGCTGGCCGTGGGTGCGGAAGCCAAGGGCATGTTGGGCCGTTCGCCGTCTAACATTCAAGCCATACGCCCGATGAAAGACGGCGTGATCGCCGACTTCACCATCACCGAGCAAATGCTGAAATACTTCATACGCCGCGTGCACGATGCGCGTTGGTTTTCACCCAGCCCACGCATCATCATTTGCGTACCGGTCGGTTCTACCCAAGTGGAGCGTCGTGCGATTAAAGAATCGGCAGAACGCGCTGGCGCTAAGCAAGTATTTTTAATTGAAGAGCCTATGGCGGCGGCGATTGGTGCCGGCATGCCGGTTTCTGAGGCGACCGGCTCCATGGTGGTCGATATTGGTGGCGGCACCACGGAAGTGGGTGTGATCTCATTGGGCGGTATCGTTTACGCTAAATCAGAACGTGTGGGTGGGGATAAATTCGATCAAGCCATTATCGATTACATACGCCGCAATTACGGCATGCAAATTTCTGAGCCAACAGCAGAAGCCATCAAGAAAAAAATTGGTTCCGCTTTCCCTGGGTCTGCCGTGTTAGAAATGGAAGTGACTGGCCGTAATTTAGCCGAAGGTTTGCCGCGTAAATTTACTATTTCCAGCAACGAGATTTTAGAAGCCTTGACCGAGCCGCTGAATGCCATTGTCGGCGCAGTAAAATCGGCCTTAGAGCAAACGCCACCTGAATTGGGAGCGGACATTGCTGAAAAAGGCATGGTGTTAACCGGTGGTGGCGCATTGTTGCGTGACCTAGACAGGTTGTTGGTAGAAGAAACCGGTTTGCCGGTCATCGTGGCAGAAGACCCATTGACTTGCGTTGCTCGCGGTTGCGGTCGCGCTTTGGAAGAAATCGATAAATTAGGCAATATCTTCGCCTACGAATAAGGCCCCTGTTCAGGCCTTAGGCCGGTTTAGGTTTTTACCAGTAATCAGTTAGTTCAGTATAGGCCGCTTAGACGGCCTATACTTTTACTAAAAATAGCGAGACCTACAACAGCTAATACTAATGGCGCGTCATTTATACAATAAGATAGAACAACAACAAGCCCCGGCATTCTTTGTGCGCGGCCCTAGCCCGCTTGCCCGTTTAGCCTTTTTCTCTTTTTTATCCTTGGCCTTGATGGCCTCCGACAGTCGCTTGCAATACTTGTTTAGCATGCGACAAAGTCTGCAAACGCTTTTGCACCCATTGCAGTTATTGGCTAATGCCCCCACGCAAATCTACCGTAATACCGCCGAGTATTTTTCCACGCACGACCGCTTGCTCAATGAAAATCAGCAGTTTAAAAAACGCGATCTAGTCCAAGCCATTGCCTTGCAAAAACTCAATTTATTGGCCGTGGAGAATGCCCACCTTCGCCAGTTGTTGGGCGCGCAAAGCGTGCTTAAAGAAAGTAGCGTGGCGGCCGAAATCATGCACGTGGGACGCGACCCGTTTAGCAGAAAAGTACTGATTAATCGCGGCCAAAATCATAAAATTTTGCCAGGCATGGCGGTGGTGGATGCGGCTGGCGTGATAGGCCAAGTCACCCGCGTCTACCCCTTAAGTAGTGAAGTGACCTTAATTACGGACACGTCTTTAGCCATGCCCGTGCAAATAGAGCGTAACGGTTTGCGCGCCATTGCCTTTGGCCATGGCCGCGATAACACCGTGGATTTGCCGTATTTGCCAGCCAATGTGGACATTAAGCGTGGCGACAAATTGGTCACCTCGGGCATAGATGGGGTCTACCCGGCCGGCATGGTGGTGGCGACAGTGAAGCAAATCGTCAGTGCTGCAGATGCGCCTTTCGCGCGCATCGTTTGCTTGCCATTGGCTGGGGTGGAAAGCCATAGGCAGGTGCTGGTGGTCAGTAAGCCGCATGCAGTGGCTACGGGATCCCCCAGCTTAAGCCAGCCGGTGAAGCTCGGATTAGCGCAGCCTGTGCCTGCGAATAAAAAGCAAGCTAGGCCAAGTAAGCCGCTTACGCTGAAAGAGACCCATGCCCGTTAATAAATTAAAAACCATGTATTTTTCCGTGCTTTTGGCCTTCATGAGCTTGCTCTTGCCGTGGTCGCAAGCGGCTTTAGTCGTGCGTCCGGATTTTATGTTGCTGGTGCTGATTTTTTGGTTGATACGTGCGCCTAATCTTTGCAATGTTGGAGCGGCGTGGATGCTAGGTCTTTTGGTGGATTTGGCTGCGGGCATGGTGTTCGGCCAATATGCCCTGGCTTACACGGTCACGGCTTTTCTTGCCGTGACCTACCAGCGCCGTTTGGTCTTGTTTACCGGCATGCAGCAATTGCTCTACGTGTTTTCCTTGCTGATGGTTGCGCAACTCATGTTGCTGATCATTAAAACCTTTGCCGGTTGGCAGTTTAGCGGCTGGTCATATTTTCTACCCAGCTTAAGCGGCGTGTTGCTGTGGTGGCTTGCGATGGGCTTAGGCTTAAACACGGGCGGTCGTGGTCGTGCCAATTAAGCTTTTTATTGCCCGCTCTAGCTTAACGCCTAGCCAACTGTCGGGGGTTTGAGCGTGCTTAGGGAAGTTAAAAATCCGCAACACGAGCAGTATTTCTTTAGGCTGCGTTTAGGCTTTACCGCTTTCTTTGTGGTGGGCCTGTTTGCTTTGTTGGCCTTACGCTTTATTTACCTGCAAATTACGCAATACACCCATTACCAAACCCTGGCCGAGAATAACCGTATTTCCATGGTGCCTATCGTGCCTAATCGCGGCTTAATTTTGGATAAAAATGGCGTGGTGTTAGCGCATAATTTTTTCGTCTACACCTTAGAAATTACCCCTTCAAAAGCAGGCGACCTCAAAGCCACGATCGCTGAACTGGGCAAATTGTTGGAAATCAGCAAAGCCGACATTAAGCGCTTTGCTAAATTAAAAAGTGAAAGCCGCAATTTTGAAAGCATCCCTATACGCACGCACCTAAATGAAATTGAAGCGGCCCATTTTGCGGTCAACCATTACCGCTTTCCCGGGGTGGCGATTAAATCGCGTTTGTATCGCCATTACCCCTTGGGTAAGTTTGGCGCGCACATGATAGGTTACATAGGGCGCATTAACAGCAAAGACCTCATCAACCTAGAAAAATCCGGCGACTTGTCTAATTACAAAGGCTCCTACCACATAGGTAAAAGTGGCGTGGAACAATTCTACGAGGCGCAGTTGCATGGGCAGACCGGCTTTGAGCAGGTGGAAACCGATGCCGATGGCCATGCTGTTCGCGTCATCGCCAGATCGGCGCCGGTGCCGGGAACCAATTTGGTGCTGTCGGTGGACAGTAAATTGCAGGAAATTGCCGAGACCGCTTTTGGCAATCGACGCGGCGCCTTGGTGGCGATTAATCCAAAAACCGGCGCGGTATTGAGTTACGTCAGTCAGCCCGGTTTTGATCCGAATTTGTTTGTCGATGGCATCGATGTGGACAATTGGAAATGGCTCAATGAGTCGCTGGATAAGCCATTGGTCAACCGTCCGATACGCGGCATTTACCCGCCTGGCTCGACCTTTAAGCCTTTTGTTGCCATGGCTGGCTTGGAAAATGCTAAACGCTCGCCGCCTTTTCGCATCAGTGACCCTGGCTACTATTCATTGGCCAATAGTCGCCACCGTTATCGGGATTGGAAGCCGGACGGCCACGGCATGGTGGACATGCAAAAAGCCATTACCGTTTCTTGCGACACCTTTTTTTATGGCTTGGCTTTGGATTTGGGCATCATCAGGCTGACCGATTTTGTACGTCATTTTGGCTTTGGCGCTAAATCGGGCATAGACATCCGCGGTGAAAATGCCGGCTTACTGCCCACCCCTGAGTGGAAAATGCGCCGTTTTAAACAGCCCTGGTACCAAGGTGAAACGGTGATAGTCGGCATAGGTCAAGGCTATACCTTGGTGA
>JAIQBT010000040.1 GCA_020035195.1 Methylotenera sp. | reverse complement strand
TATTAGCGAAAATAACGGCTATTTTCGTGTCCATAGGCAGGCCCATTTAGACATCATAAAAACCTTGCAAGGTCTGTCAGATAACCATTTTTCAGCTAATAAAAAGACCAATACAGCGGAAGTGTATCGGCTTTTTTATGGAAAAATTGCGGCCCTATTTGAGGAGCACGATAGACTGTTTGACGATCCGTTTATTGAATCAACCAAATAGAATTTGCTTGATTAGGCGAAACTTAGGTGTTGGGTTTTCTACCCGGTGCTTTAGGTGGTATGGTTCCGGCAATACGGCACAGCATGCCTTCAATCGGCTTGCCATCTAAAAAACGAATAACCGTGCATTGAGAAACATCGCCTTTGGCAGACAGCTTGCTCAAGCATTCCCGAACACTCGCCACAGTGAGGTTCATGGCCGATGCAATTTCCCAATCGGCTAATTGCCCATGCTTCTTCAAATGTTGAAGAATTAGCTTTGCGTCCATAGTATACCCCTTGTGCTACCCTAAAAAGTCGCGGCTTACATAAGCATTATGTAAGCCGCGACATAATGGTGGCCCCCCTGTGAGTCGAACACAGCACCAACGGATTATGAGTCCGCTGCTCTAACCAAGCATGAGCTAGGGGGCCGAAACTTTTAAACTAATTAATCTTGCCCGGTTTCTAAGAAACTGCGCAATCTTTCTGAACGTGTTGGGTGACGCAATTTACGTAAGGCTTTTGCTTCAATTTGACGTATGCGTTCACGCGTTACATCAAACTGTTTACCCACTTCTTCCAGCGTGTGATCTGTATTCATTTCAATACCAAAACGCATGCGTAATACTTTTGCTTCGCGTGGGGTCAGCGATTCTAACACTTCGCTTGTGGCATCGCGCAAGCTAGCGTAAATAGCTGCATCAACCGGCGCCAAGGTTTGCCCGTCTTCAATGAAATCACCCAAATGCGAATCTTCATCGTCACCAATAGGCGTTTCCATGGAAATGGGTTCTTTGCTGATTTTTAAGATTTTACGAATCTTATCTTCAGGCATTTCCATTTTTTCAGCCAGTGTTGCAGGATCAGGTTCTACCCCTGTTTCTTGCAAGATTTGACGGCTGATACGATTCATTTTGTTGATGGTTTCTATCATGTGCACTGGAATACGAATAGTGCGGGCTTGGTCGGCGATTGAGCGAGTAATGGCTTGACGTATCCACCATGTGGCGTAGGTTGAAAATTTAAAACCACGACGATACTCAAATTTATCAACGGCTTTCATTAAGCCAATGTTGCCTTCTTGAATCAAGTCAAGGAATTGCAGGCCACGGTTGGTGTATTTTTTTGCAATGGAAATAACCAAACGCAAGTTAGCTTCAATCATTTCGCGTTTAGCGCGGCGAGCACGCGCCTCACCGGTAGTCATTTGCTTGTTGATTTCTTTTAATTCTTTAATGGGTATGCCAACGTTGACCTCCAAATCAATCAAGCGTTGTTGCTGATCCAAAATAGAATGGTTGTAGCGTTTTAGTTTTTCAACATACGGTTTGTCGGCTTTAAGTTCTTCGGCTAACCAGTCTTGATTGCACTCGTTGCCTGGGAAGGACTTAATAAAATGCAGGCGTGGCATGCCTGATTTTTCCACACAGAAATCCAGCACTTTGCGTTCGTGGCCGCGCACCGTTTCAACTAAATTACGCACTTGGTCACACAGGCCTTCAACCTGCTTAGGGGAGAATCGGAAGGCCGTCAATTCAACTAAAATCTCTGCAAGCAAGGCTTGGTATTCTGCATCTTGCGAGCCTTTTACTGGCAGGATGGTCATCATTTTTAAGCTGGCTGCGCGAACAACGGCAAAGCGCTTAATCACTTCTTCTTTTAATTTAGCCAGTGCTTCAGCAGAAATGGCAGCGGCTTTTGCCCCGTCTTCATCTTCTTCTGCTTCATCGTCCACGTCATCTTCCGCATCGTCTTCGGCGGCAGCCAATTCAACGGCATCCACGGCGCCTACGTCGGAATCAATTAAGCCATCCACTAAGTCATCCACACTCAGTTCATCGCTTTCCACTTTATCAACCAAAGCCAATAAAGCCGAGATGGTGGTAGGGCAAGCGGCGATGGCTTGCACCATGTGTTTTAAGCCGTCTTCAATACGTCTGGCAATTTCCACTTCGCTTTCGCGGGTCAGCAAATCCACGGTACCCATTTCGCGCATGTACATACGCACGGGGTCGGTGGTGCGGCCAAAATCAGAATCAACGGTGGCCAGTGCTTGCTCGGCTTCTTCCACGGCGTCTTCATCGGTAACGGCAGGCGGTGCATCAGACATTAACAACACTTCAGCGTCAGGCGCTTCTTCATACACCTGTATGCCCATGTCGTTGATCATGCCGATGATGCCATCGATCTGTTCGGAGTTCTGCACGTCATCAGGCAGATGGTCGTTAATTTCTGCGTAGGTTAAGTAGCCGCGCTCCTTACCTAAAATAATCAGCGATTTGAGGCGCGAGCGGCGTTCGTCCGCGTTAGCTTCTTGCTCTTCCGGGCTTATAAACTCCACCTTCTTTTTTTCAGCTATTTGATCGCTTTTCTTTGGTCTTGCCATGACGCACCTCTATTTTATGCACACCCTATTGCAAACTGCTTATTTCAATAGAATGAAAGTGATTTTTTACAACCCTGCATTATAGCAGAATTTAAGGCTATTTTGACTTGGGCTTACTCGCAAAACTTTTCAGCAGATTGCGCTCGTTTTCGGTCAAGCTGCTTAAGGGTTTTTCACTAATTTTTATCAGCAAGGCCGAGTCTGTTTTTTGCGAGTACAACTGTTGTAACTGTTGCCTTGCGCCGGCTAATTCTTCAGCCAAATTCAGCGTTTCATCGAGCACATTGAGTGCTTGTTCTAATTCACGTAGCAGCGCAATGTCAATTTGCCCTTCCAGGGCACGCATAATTACCACCGGTTTGGCTTGTGTATTTTGCAGGCAAATGGCAATGGTTTTTTGCAACAACAATTCATTGCTCGAATCGCCAATTAACCATGCTAAATCGTCTGAACTGGCTAATTCGGGGTGCATCATTAGCGTTAAACAAAAACGTTGGTGCAATGAATTGGTGGTGCGCGTGAGTTTCGGTCTGGCCGGGCTTGGGGTTTTATTAAGGTTGGGTAGCTTTAATAAGCTTTGCATTTCCTCGGTAGACAGTTGGGCCAATTCGGCGACCTTTTTACGCAAATACATGGCACTGCGCGGCGCTAGAATTTGCTGCATGATAGGCTCTGCATCGTTCAAGAAACGCACTTTGTCTTCCTGGCTTTGCAAGGGGTTGTCTGCACTTAAATGCATTAATAGGTATTGTGAAAGCGGCATGGCCACTTTAATTTCTGCCTCAAATTTTTCCCGGCCAAATTCGCGCACGTAGGAATCCGGATCGTGCTCTTTGGGCAAAAATAAGAAAGACAATTTCAGCCCGTCTGTTAGTGCTGGCAGAGCATTCATCGCTGCCCGCCATGCAGCGGTTTGGCCAGCTTTATCGCCATCAAAACAAAATACAATTTCGTCGGTTTGCCGCATGAGCTTGCTGATATGGAAAGGGGTGGTGGCCGTGCCTAAAGCGGCGACCGCATAATCGATGCCGTATTGCGCCAACGCCACGACGTCCATGTAACCTTCCACCACCAAGACGCGACCCACGTCACGTATGGCCCGCCGTGCTAAAAACAAGCCATACAGTTCATGACCTTTTTGAAACAGCGGCGTTTCCGGTGAGTTGTAGTATTTTGGCGTGTCTTCAGGATTGATGATGCGGCCGCCAAAGCCTATGACTTGGCCTTTTTGATCGTGGATGGGAAACATAATGCGGTCACGAAATCTATCGTAGCGCTTGCCTTGATCATTCTCGACCACTAAGCCAGCTATTTTTAGCGCTTCGTTGTCGTATTGTGGAAATACGCTTTGTAAATTTTGCCAGCCAGCAGGCGCGTAGCCTACCTGAAATTTCGCGGCGATTTGTCCGCTCAGGCCACGACCCTTCAAATACGCTATGGCTCTATCGGATTGCTTGAGTTGCTCTTTGTAGTATTGTGCGGCTTGCTGTAATGCATCCTGCAAGCCCACCACTACTTTAGCCGCGGGTTTGTCTGGATCTCGGGTTTCTTGTGGCACCACCATGCCGACGGATCTGGCTAAGTCATTGATGGATTCGACAAAGCTTAAGCCTTGGTACTCCATTAAAAAACCTAAAGCCGTGCCGTGTGCGCCACAGCCAAAGCAGTGGTAAAACTGCTTACTAGGGCTTACGGTAAAGCTAGGGGATTTTTCATTATGAAACGGACAGCAAGCCGAATAATTGGCCCCGGCTTTTTTTAAAGCCACGTTTTTGTCGATGACATCGACAATATCAACGCGGTTTAAAAGTTCTTGGATGAAGCTTTCTGGGATCATAGTGGGGAGTATAAATTAAAAAAAAAAAGGAGCCTATCGCTCCTTAATTTTCATTGGCCATTTTACTGGTTTAACTTAAACGGGTTTTTATTAATCCGGATATTTTACCCATGTCCGCTCGACCCACTACCAGCGGCTTAATGGCAGCCATGACTTTACTCATGTCTTTAATGCCTGCCGCAGCTGTATCCGTGACCACTTGCTCTAGCAAGGCCGACACTTCGGCGTCAGTCAGTTGTTGCGGTAAGTAGGTTTGTAGGACGGAGACTTCAAATTTTTCCACATCGGCCAAATCATGTCGATTGGCACTTTCATACGCGTTAATGGAATCGCGGCGCTGCTTAAGCATTTTTTCTATGGCAGCAATGACGTCACCGTCATTTAATTCGATGCGCTCATCCACTTCACGTTGCTTGATGGCGGCTTGCAGTAAGCGTATTGCACCTAAACGCGCGCTGTCTTTAGCGCGCATTGCGGTTTTCATGTCTTCAGTTATTTTTGCTTTTAAGGACAAGGGGCAAAAACGTGATTAGAACAATTTGGCAGGAAGCGTTTGTTTCATTAAACGACGGTATTGGCGTTTAACAGCAGCGGCAGCTTTACGTTTACGTTCCCATGTTGGTTTTTCATAAAATTCGCGAGCGCGAAGATCGTTCAACAAACCAGTTTTTTCAATTAAGCGTTTAAAACGGCGAAGGGCAACGTCAAACGGCTCATTTTCTTTTACGCGTACACTAGACATTCGATCTCTCTTATTGGCAAGTATTAATAATGTATTCAAAGTTCTAGGATTTGGCCTGATGGTTAAATCACAGCAGACCTTTAGAAACTGAGAAAAGCCGGCTATTTTAATCGCATAATCGTTTTTATTCAAATACTTTTATGCAATTGCCATTAGTTTTGTCCATTTATGGCTGAAATGCGTAATAATTCAACTTTTCCCAACATTGAAGCTGTCCAAAGCCATGTTAATTCTAGGTGTTGAATCCTCCTGTGATGAAACAGGGCTTGCCTTATACGACACTGAGCAGGGTTTGCTGTCCCATGCCTTGCATAGCCAAGTGGCCATGCATGCCGAGTACGGTGGGGTGGTGCCTGAGTTGGCATCGCGCGATCACATACGCCGTGTGCTGCCCTTGACCGAGCGCGTCTTGCTAGACGCAGAAAAAACCTTGCAAGATATCGATGCCATCGCTTATACGCAAGGCCCAGGCTTGTCTGGGGCCTTGTTAGTGGGCACTAGCTTCGCTGCCTCTTTGGCCTTTAGTTTAGGCATACCCACCATCCAAGTACACCATCTGGAAGGGCATTTGTTGGCGCCTTTGCTGGAAGATAATCCACCGGCCTTTCCTTTTGTTGCCCTATTGGTTTCAGGTGGGCACAGCCAATTGATGCGAGTAGATGGGGTGGGTGAATACCAGTTGCTGGGCGACACCTTGGACGATGCTGCCGGCGAAGCATTTGATAAGACCGCTAAACTATTGGGTTTGGGCTACCCGGGCGGGCCGGCTTTAGCCAAGTTGGCCGAACAGTCTGCGGCTAACTCTGGCCGTTCATCTTCGCCAGACCGCTTATTTAAGTTGCCCAGGCCATTATTAAACAGTGGCGATTTGAATTTTAGTTTTAGTGGTTTGAAAACTGCCGTATTGAGCCTGGCAAATAAACACCAGCCGCTGGATGAAGCGACTAAAGCGGACATCGCTTGGGAGTTTCAAGAGGCCATTACCGAGGTTTTGTCGATCAAGTGCATGACTGCTTTGCGTCAAACGGGCTTGGACAGTTTGGTGGTTTCTGGCGGCGTTGGTGCCAATACCAAGTTGCGTGAAAAATTAAATGCTGCCACCAAAGCCAAGCTCTGCAAAGTCAGTTACCCGCGTTTGGAGTTTTGTACAGACAATGGCGCCATGATTGCTTTTGCTGGCGCCATGCGATTCAAGGCCAAGCAAGTTGAAAATGATTATGGTTTCAGCGTGCGGCCAAGGTGGGACTTGGCCGACTTGCAGCAGCCGTAATTACTTTTTGCCAAAACCGGATTCGGTGCCGGCCAGTAGTTTGTGTATATTGCTTCTATGGCGCCAGACCAACAGCACGGACATGATGAGCACGGTCATTAAATAATCCGTGTAAGCCGACAATAAATACCAGGCATACACTGGGGCCAAGCATGCGGCGACGATGGCCGCTAGCGATGAGTAGCGGGAAATAGCAAACACGACTAGCCATGTAATTAATGCCGCTAAAGCCAATAAGGGTGACAACGCAAACATAACGCCTAAAGCGGTTGCCACGCCTTTACCGCCTTGAAACTTATAAAAAATCGGGTACAAGTGGCCAATAAATACGGCCAAGCTCACGTAAGCCACCACCCACATCAGCATGTCGGATTGTAATGCCAGCCATACTGGCAGCCAGCCTTTGAGTACATCGCCAAGCAAGGTGAGTGCTGCCGCTAATTTTTTTCCGCTACGCAATACATTGGTTGCACCTGGGTTGCCTGACCCTACCGTGCGTGGATCGGGTAAGCCGAATAAGCGGCTTACCACGATGCCAAAAGCGATTGAGCCCAGTAAGTAGGCGCAAACTATCCATACGCTAGGAATCAATGTCACGGGGATAAAACCTAATTCATTCATTTTGCTCAACCTTGTTGTGATGCACTAAAATAGTGTTAATCACATTCTAATACCACGGCAAACGCGTCGGTATATTTTTTTAGGCAGGCCATCGATGGACAGCATTTTTTTAGAGCAAGTGAAACTGAAGGTCAAGCTGGGCGTGCCCGCTTGGGAGCGCCTGTTGCCTCAAACCATCGTGCTCGATATCACGATGGATTATGATTTGGCGGCTGCCGGAAAAAGCGATGCCATCGCTGACACCATCGATTACGGTGCAGTGGTTCGGCGCCTAAACGACAGCTTGCAGGCCAGCCATTTTCAATTGCTTGAGGCCTTGGCCGAACATGCTTGCCAATTAATCCTGAAAGAATTTGGCGCAAAGCGCGTTAAGGTTAAAGTCAGCAAACCGGGTATTTTGCCTGGGGTGAAAGCCTTGGG
Organism: Methylotenera sp.; assembly: GCA_020035195.1. Taxonomy (GTDB): domain Bacteria; phylum Pseudomonadota; class Gammaproteobacteria; order Burkholderiales; family Methylophilaceae; genus Methylotenera. The sequence goes on along the minus strand of JAIQBT010000040.1, from coordinate 1,910 downwards.
CATAGTGATAGAGCGAAGCTAATCAGCCTCTTGGATGGTGTGCACTGTGCAGTTGTTTTAATCGCTCGCGTGCCACGTGGGTGTAAATTTGCGTAGTGGAAATGTCGGCATGGCCCAACAGCATTTGCACCACCCTTAAGTCTGCGCCATGGTTTAGCAAGTGCGTGGCAAAGGCGTGGCGCAATACATGGGGTGACATGGGTTTTTGTATGCTGGCGATTAAGGCGTAACGTTTTATTAAATACCAAAAAGCTTGTCGGGTCATAGCTTCGCCACGGCTGGTCACAAACAGCGCGTCGCATAAGCGCTTGTGTAATATGGCGGGCCTGCCTTCAGTCAAATAACGGCTTATCCAATTAACCGCCTCCTCGCCCATGGGCACCAAGCGCGTTTTGCTGCCCTTGCCGGTAATTCTTACCACACCATCGCTGATGCTCACTTCGGTGACTTTAACGCCGACCAACTCCGACACGCGTAAGCCGCAAGCATAGAGTAACTCCAACATGGCCTTGTCGCGCAAGCCAAGCGCTTCATTCAAGTTAGGCGCGTTAAGCAGGGACAGGACTTCATCTTCGTTTAAGCTCTTGGGCAGACTGCGCGGCAGCTTTGGCGATTGTATTTGTAGACTAGGGTCTAGACTGATTTTATTGTCCCGCAGTAAATAACGGTAAAAACGCCGCATGCTGGCAATTAATCGGCTGATACTACGTGGTTTGCTGTGCGGGAAACGCAGTGCTAAGTAGTGTTGAATGTCCGATTGCTCGGCGCTTGATAGGCTTTTATTTTCTTGCTTTAAGTAAATGGCGAACGCGCTTAAATCCAAGCGGTAGCTGGTCAAGGTGTTTTTTGCCAAGCCATCTTCTAGCCACAAATGGTCTATGAAGCTGTCCAGTGCCGAGGCATCAGCCGCTGTTAGTGACTGCTCACTTTCAGCTTTTTTGTTTTCAGTAGCCATGTACGCCTTCGTGAGCTAAGAGCCAGCGTTTAATGCTTAAGCCATTTTTTTCGCCGCGCATAAAGCCGCCTAAGCCATTTTTGCCGACAACACGGTGGCAAGGAATTAGCAAAGGCAAGCGATTGGCACCGCAGGCATTAGCCACGGCCCGTGGCCCAGAATTTAACTGCGCGGCTAATTCGCTGTAGTTTCGTGTTTGGCCCAAAGGGATGGCTAAAATGGCTAGCCAAACTTTTTGTTGAAAGGCGCTGCCGTGGAGCTTGGTAGGTAGCTTAAAGGATGTATGGGCGTGTTGAAGGTAAGCCATGATTTCTTGTGTCGTTTGCTTAAGTAAGCCGTGCTTGCAATCACTGGGGTCACTGATGCTGTGGCTTAATAAATGGATGCTAAGCTGGCCTGCGTGTTGGTGTAAGGCTATGCCGCCAAAAGGTGTGTTGATGGTTGCCGCAGCGGGGTAGGTCATCGCATTATGGTAAACGAATGGGCCGAATATGCAAACGTAAAAAAACCCCAAACGACCTTGGTCTTTTGGGGTTGGCTCTAGCTAGACGCGCAATTTACGCTGCGTCTGCTGGCGCCATTACTTCTTTTTCGCGTGAGAATAATTTCTCTTTAATACGCGCTGATTTACCTGAACGCTCACGTAGGTAGTAAAGTTTTGCACGGCGTACATCACCGCGGCGTTTTACTTCTATGCTGGCAATCAGCGGTGAGTAAGTTTGGAATGTACGCTCTACACCTTCACCTGATGAGATTTTACGTACGATAAACGATGAGTTTAAACCACGGTTGCGTTTAGCAATCACGACACCTTCGTAAGATTGCACACGTTTACGTGTACCCTCAACGACGTTTACGCCGATAACAACGGTGTCACCTGGTGCAAAAGTAGGAATGGATTTGCCTAAACGGGCAATCTCTTCCTCTTCTAACATTTTAATAATATCTGCCATTT
>JAIQBT010000035.1 GCA_020035195.1 Methylotenera sp. | reverse complement strand
AAATGTCGTAAATTTGCGAAAAAGAGGTCGTTTTGCCACTCATCTTCTTGTAAATACTGTAAAGATGTTTTTCTCGACCCGACACTTCCGCTTCAATAGCCATGCTTGCCAGCTGATGTTTGATCGATTCTAAGATCTTGCTGACCACCTCTTTGCGGTTGCCGCGCGCGGCCTTAATCGCATTGTCTATGGCGCTGTAGCGCATGGGGTGCAGGTATTTAAAACTTAAATCTTCCAGCTCTTGGTAAATTTCATTGAGGCCCAGCCGATTGGCAATGGGCGCGTAGATGTCCAAGGTTTCCTTGGCGATTACCTTTTGCTTGTCCGGCCGCATGGCCTCCAGCGTTTGCATGTTATGCAATCTATCGGCCAATTTAACCAAGATCACCCGCACATCTTGCGACATGGCCAAGAGCATTTTACGAAAGTTTTCGGCTTGCGCCACGCTGGCGCTTTGGAATTCGATTTTATCCAGCTTGGTTACGCCATCGACCAATTCGGCCACTTGCTGACCAAATTTTTCCTTGATGTCGGCGGTGCTGATGTCGGTGTCTTCCACCACATCATGCAGCAAGGCCGCCATAATGGTCGGCAGGTCCATGTGCAAGTCGGCCAAAATGCAGGCGACCGACACCGGGTGGCTGATATAGGGCTCACCGGTTTTACGCACCACGCCTTGGTGGGCCTGATCGGCGTAGCGATAGGCTTCCCAAACTTGGGCGATGTCTTCGGATTTGAGGTAGTGTTTTAAGCGTAAGCTTAAGGCAGAGTCGTCATGGTCTGCGGGTAAGAGCAATGCAGCCGCGGCTAGCTTGGCATGCGTATTAGGCGATGCGGTTTTCTGTGCATTTGCCGATTTAGGCATGAGGGGGCCGCGACCAATTGAATGCGGTTAAACGCGCGTTAAAATTTCCACACCCACTTTGCCGGCAGCAATTTCACGCAAGGCCAACACGGTTGGTTTATCACGCAAACCTTGCACATTGATTAATGGCTCAGAGCCATTGTGCAATTGACGCGCGCGGTAAGCGGCCACTAAAGTCAGTTGAAAACGGTTAGGGATTTGATCTAAGCAATCGTCTACAGTAATACGGGCCATGGTGGTGTTTCCTATTGTGCGCCCGGCTAATGCTGGGCTGAAATTATTAAGAACTTATGTGAGCGTTTTGATCAAACTTGCATGACGCTGCATTTGAACTGAGCCGACCAAGCGTTCTGCTCGGAATATGGCCGCTATGTCTTGCAAGGCCACATCGAAATTATCGTTAATTGTAACATAATCGAACTCGCCCACGTGCGCCATTTCAGACCGCGCTGCCGCAACACGCTTGGCAATCACTTCCGCGGCATCTTGACCGCGGCCATTCAGCCTTTGTTCTAATGTCTCAATAGACGGCGGCAAGACAAAAATGCTGATGGCTTGCGGGTACAAACGGCGGACCTGAGCGGCACCTTGCCAATCGATTTCTAAGATCACATCAAAGCCTGCAGCCAACTGCTGGTCTACCCCTGCTTGCGAGGTGCCATAGCGTGCTTCGTACACCAAGGCGCTTTCTAAAAACTTGGCCTCGCCTAGCATCTGTATAAATGCAGCCTCATCAACGAAATGGTAATCCACCCCATCGACCTCACTAGGCCTAGGCTTACGCGTGGTGTGAGAAATAGACAGCTTCAACTGCGGGTCGTTTGCCAGCAAAGCTTTAATCAAGCTGGTTTTACCTGCGCCAGAAGCCGCGGTGATGATAAATAAGTTAGCCATGGTCATGCTTAAGTCCTGTCCTGTTTGGCTAATTATGACATATTTAGGTGCGATAATTTAAGGTAAACGAAGCATCGCCAAGAATGCTGATAGCTATTCTATATTTTGGATTTGCTCTCGCATCTGTTCTATTAAAACCTTCAGCTCCATGGACACTTGCGCGGTCTGCACAGACACCGATTTTGAACCCAAGGTGTTGGCTTCTCGGTTCAGCTCTTGCATCAAAAAGTCCAAGCGCTTACCGGCCGGCGCATCGCTATTCAATATACGCTTGACCTCGCTGATGTGGGCGGTCAGTCGAGTAAGTTCTTCATCGACATCAATGCGCTGAGCAAACAACACCAACTCTTGAGCCACGCGTTCGGCGTCTAGGCTCTTTAGGCTTTCATGCAACTTGGCTTCCAGCTTGGCTTGGTAGTCACGCGTCAAGGCCGGCAACAAAGGTTTAACGGTTTCCACCAGGCACTCTATTTGACTTAAGCGCTCTAAAATTAAGGCTTTAAGTTTTCCACCTTCACGCGCACGCGAGTCGTTAAGGGCTTGCAAACCAGTGCTGACTATTTTTTTAACATCGTCCGCCAGCGTGCTTTCACTGATGCGCTCGCTCAATAGCACGCCCGGCCAACGCAAAATATCGGCCACGCTTAATGCACGACTTTTTGGGAAATGCTGCTGCGCGGTGGCTTGCATGGCGGCCAATTGTTGCATGAGAACTTCGTCCAATTGGCTGGCTTGATGGGTGGCGCTGCGCTGCATTAAATTGAGCTTGCATTCGATTTTGCCGCGGCTTAAACGCGCACCGATGAGCTCGCGTATAAGGGGCTCCAAGCCTCGCAGGTTGTCGTCTAGCTTAAAATGCAAATCCAAATAGCGGCTGTTTACTGCGCGCAGTTCCAATAACAAAGTGGCGTTTTCCACGGCTTGTTCTTGGGCGGCATAGCCTGTCATGCTAAAAATCATAGGGGTACTTTCTGTTCAAATGCGTTTAAAATTAGCGCCATGGTATCAAATACTCAGTATTTCATGCCAAAATAAAGCTCTTAATCAGGATTTAACTATGCAAACCAACACAAGGCCCAGCGGCCGACACCACAACCAATTACGCTCAGTGGAAATCATACGCCATTACACCAAGCACGCCGAAGGCTCGGTTTTGGTCAAATTTGGCGACACCCATGTGCTGTGCACGGCCAGCGTGGAAGAACGGGTGCCGGGCTTTTTAAAAGGCCGGGGTCAGGGCTGGGTAACGGCAGAATACGGCATGTTACCGCGCTCAACCGGCAGCCGCATGGACAGGGAAGCGGCCAAAGGCAAGCAATCCGGCCGCACCCAAGAGATACAACGCCTCATTGGCCGCTCACTGCGCGCGATTATTGATTTAGAAAAATTGGGCGAACGCAGCATACAAATCGATTGCGATGTGATTCAAGCGGACGGCGGCACGCGCACCGCCAGCATTACCGGTGCCTACGTGGCACTGCACGATGCCATTGCCACCTTATTAAAAAGTGGCGCCATCACCGAAAGCCCGCTAATACAAGGCATGGCAGCCATCTCGGTTGGCGTCTACCAAGGCCAGCCGGTGCTGGATTTAGACTACATAGAGGATTCGGATTGCGACACCGACATGAATGTGGTGATGACCGCAGACGGTGGCTTTGTGGAAGTGCAAGGCACAGCAGAAGGCCAACCATTTAGCCGCGATGCCATGAATGCCATGCTGGACTTAGCCTCACATGGCATCAAGCAATTGATAGCAAAACAAAACGAGGCGCTCGGTGTTTAGCAAACTCGTCATAGCATCGGGCAACAAAGGCAAGCTGCGCGAAATTGCCCACCTGCTCTCCCCACTCAATATAGACATTATTCCGCAAGCCGAACTGCAAGTGAGCGAGTGCGAGGAACCCCATTGCACCTTCATTGAAAACGCATTGGCCAAAGCCCGCCACGCCAGCAAGCACACCGGCTTGCCGGCCTTGGCCGACGATTCTGGCTTGTGCGTGGATGCCCTGCAAGGCGCGCCTGGCGTGCTGTCTGCCCGCTATGCCGGCGAACCTAAATCGGATCAAGCCAATAACGAGAAATTACTGGCGGTGCTTGGTAATGAAAAAAATCGCTTAGCCCACTTTTACTGCGTGATTGTTTTAGTACGCCATGAACACGATCCCGAACCGCTGATTGCTGAAGGCCGCTGGGTGGGCGAAATTTTAAACGGCTACCGCGGTGACGATGGCTTTGGTTACGACCCGCTGTTTTTGGATGCCAAGACCGGTAAAACCGTGGCCGAGCTGCCATTGGAAATTAAAAGCCGCATCAGTCACCGTGGCCATGCCATGGCTAAACTGCTGCTGCAGTTAGAAAGGCTTAACCATGTCTAAGAGCGCTTGGCCTAAGTGGTTGCGTGACGACGACAGCATCGTCGCTTGCACAGAAAAAATAAAAGTCATGAATGAGAATTTTGATGAAATTAAACAGATCGCCCAAGATGCATTGGAAGACGGCTTGCTGATGGAAGTCAGTGAAAGCCAAATGCGCACTGCTTTGCATGCGCTGGTTGATGCCTTAATCAACCCGTATAAAAGGTAAGTCCCATCAAAAAAATCATAGAAATAAAAGCTGAAACGGCCTTTAGCACTAAGCCCATTAACACGGTCGCACCACTGGCCGGCGAAGCCACTTTATCGGGCTTGAGCAATCCACCGCCGCTGTCCTTATACATACACATTCCATGGTGCGTCAAAAAATGTCCTTACTGCGATTTTAATTCGCATGAGCATAGAGATAACAACGATGGCATCCCTGAAAGCGCTTACATAGATGCACTGATCGCCGATCTGGAACTCGCGACACCCAAAGTTTGGGGACGCAAAGTGAGCTCGGTGTTTTTTGGCGGCGGCACGCCCAGCTTGTTTTCTGCCCATGGCATAGACCGCATTTTAAGTCAGGTACGCATGCTCACGCCCTTGGAATTTGATGCGGAAGTGACCTTGGAAGCCAACCCAGGCACCGTCGATGCCGCGAATTTTATAGGGTATAAACAGGCCGGCGTGACGCGCTTATCGCTGGGCATACAAAGTTTTAACGATGCCCACCTGCAAGCCTTAGGCCGCATACACGATAGCGAGCAAGCCTTGGTGGCGATTGCTTTGGCCATGCAAACCTTTGAGCAGGTGAATTTGGATTTGATGTACGGCTTGCCCGAGCAAAGTTTGGCCCAAGCCATGCAAGATGCGCAAAAAGCCTTGCAATTCCAGCCCAGCCATTTGTCTTTTTACCATTTAAGCTTGGAACCCAATACGCCTTTTTATCGCACGCCGCCCAGTTTGCCAGACGACGACAGCAGCGCGGAAATGCAAATTCAAATTGAAGCCTTGTTAGCCCAACACGGCTATCAGCATTACGAGACCTCGGCCTTTGCAAAACCCGGCAAGCAGGCCAGGCACAACTTAAATTATTGGCAGTTTGGGGATTATTTGGGCATAGGGGCAGGCGCGCACAGCAAACTGAGTTACCACGATAAAATTTGTCGCGAGGTCCGCGCCAAACACCCCAAAGCCTACATGGAAAAATCCTTACAGGGGAAAGCGGTCGAACGCGAATGGGCGATAGCCAAGGACGAACTGGGCTTTGAATTCATGATGAATGCGCTGCGCTTGATAGACGGCGTGCCGCTGTCGCTATTTCAAGCGCGCTGTGGCTTGAACTTGCAAAGCTTGCACGACGCTATAACAAAAGCGCAAAGCAAAGGCCTGCTGGTGGTGGAGAATAACAGCCTAAAGCCGACCTTATTAGGCCAACGCTTTTTGAACGAATTGCTGGAATTGTTTTTGAATTAAAACCCTAGTTTAGGGCAGCGCGCATTCTGGCTATGGCGGCTTTCACTTGCGCCGGGGCCGTGCCACCGATGTGATTGCGGCTATTGAGTGAGCCTTCCAAAGTTAATACCGCGTATACATCGTCACTGATGGAGGCAGAAAACTGCTGCATGGTGGCGAGCGGCAAATCGCTTAAATCGACTTTTTTATCCACGGCGTAACGCACCGCCAAAGCCACCACTTCATGGGCATCCCTAAACGGCATGCCTTTTTTAACTAAGTAGTCGGCCAAATCGGTAGCGGTAGCAAAGCCTTCGCTGGCCGCTTGGCGCATATTGTCTTTATTCACGGTGATGCCGCGCATCATGTCGGCATAAATTTCCAACGTAACCAACAGCGTATCCACGGTGTCGAACAAAGGCTCTTTGTCTTCCTGATTATCTTTATTGTAGGCCAGCGGCTGGCCTTTCATTAAGGTTAATAAAGCCGTTAAATGACCGTACACACGACCGGTTTTACCACGCACCAATTCCGGTACATCAGGGTTCTTTTTTTGCGGCATGATGGACGAGCCGGTGCAAAACCGATCGGCAATGTCGACAAAGGCAAAGCGCGGTGAACTCCACAAAATAAGCTCTTCGGATAAGCGCGATAAATGCGTCATGACCAAGGATGCAGCGAAGGTAAATTCTATGGCAAAGTCACGGTCGGAAACGGCGTCCAAGGAGTTTTCACAGACACCATCAAAGCCCAATTTTTTTGCTACCGATTCCCGGTCTATGGGGTAACTGGTACCGGCTAAAGCGGCAGCACCCAAAGGCAAACGATTGATGCGACGGCGGCAATCAGCGAAGCGCTGAACATCGCGACTGAGCATTTCCACGTAGGCCATTAAATGGTGGCCCAAGGTCACAGGTTGGGCGACTTGCAAGTGCGTGAAGCCAGGCATGACCGTATCAAAATGTGCTTCGGCTAGATCCAATAAACTCAATTGCAGCTTTTCCAACGCAGCACTGACATGATCCGTGTTGGCCCGTAACCACAACCTAACATCAGTAGCCACTTGATCATTACGGCTTCTTCCGGTATGTAAGCGCTTACCTGCATCGCCAATTTTATCGGTTAGGCGCTTTTCAATATTTAAGTGAACATCTTCTAAATCCAGCAACCATTCAAACTGACCGGTTTCAATTTCATGTGCAATCTCAACCAAGCCCTGCTCTATTGCTTTAACATCATCTGGACTAATAATTTTCTGCGTGCCCAACATTTGCGCGTGCGCAATCGAGCCTTGAATATCAAAGGCTGCCAATCGATAATCAAAACCAATTGAGGCCGTGTATTTTTTTACCAGCTCCGCCACTGGCTCATTGAACCGTCCTGACCAACTGGTATTTTTAGTATTCAGTGCACTTGTTTTTTGGGTCACGTTTATTTCTCATTTACGGGTCAATTTTGACTAAAAACATAAGCTATTTAGCTGTATTTTGGCCCAGCTTATTTAGATATTTTTTAACCGACGCTTTAATATATTATTACTAATAATACACTTGTACGGCTTGATTATAACTGTCGTCATTATAAAGCAAAACACAAAAGCTAAGATGCCCGTTAAATCGAACAGCGCCCATTAAAAACATACCTGACACGCAAGAAGTCAGCCATCGGCAACAGCACTTAATCCGAGTGAGCTAAAACCCGTCCATACGCTTGTGTTAAAATGCCTACATACAAACATTTTTAGCAAATCCCTAGCCCATGACCATGCTTAGCCACACTGCCCCCACTGACTTTACCCCACCCAAAAAATTAGTCATTGCTAGCCGTGAAAGCCCATTAGCCATGTGGCAAGCGCTGCATATACAAAGCCGCTTGCAAGCTTTGTACCCCACTAGCACGATAGAGATACTGGGCATGACCACCACCGGCGATCAGATTTTAGACACCCCCTTAGCCCAAGTCGGTGGCAAGGGTTTGTTTGTGAAAGAACTAGAAACCGCCCTGGCAGATGGCCGGGCCGATTTAGCCGTGCACAGCATGAAAGACGTGCCCATGAATTTGCCAGATGGCTTTATGCTAGTAGCCACCGGCGAACGGGAAGACCCAAGAGACGCTTTTGTTTCTAACGATTTTGCCTGCTTGGAAGACCTGCCAGCCGGCAGTGTGGTCGGGACCTCTAGCCTGCGCCGGCAAAGTCAGTTGCAAGCCCGCTTGCCCCAACTCAAGATTGAATCCTTGCGTGGTAACTTGCAAACTCGGCTACGCAAACTGGACGAGGGCCAATACGCCGCCATTATTTTAGCCGCCGCCGGCTTAATCCGTTTGGGCCTGCAAACCCGTATACGCAGCGTGATCGCTCCGGAATTGAGCATACCGGCCGTGGGGCAAGGTGCCTTAGGCATAGAAATCAGCACGAACCGGCCGGACTTGCATGCCGTGTTAGCCCCGCTTAACCATGCCGACACGCAAGCCTGCGTAGAAGCGGAGCGCGCCATGAGTCGCGCGCTAGCTGGCAGCTGCACCGTGCCACTGGGCGCCTACGCCACCTGCCAAGGCGACGATATCCAAATTACCGGCTTTGTGGCCAGCGTGGATGGCAAACAAATGTTGGTGGAAAAAGCGACGGCGAACAGAAACCAAGCCGATGCACTAGGCAAACAATTGGCCGCGCAATTAATCGCCAAAGGCGCGGACCGCATTCTTGCCGCTTTAGACGGGCATAAGTAAACAAGCGCCGTTCTTACGCCATGGTCCATGACGCACTAACAGGATTGCACATAGCGGTCACCCGGCCCGCAGAACAGGCCGCCGACTTGTGCCTAGCCATCGCCGCGCAAGGTGGGGTGGCCATAGACTACCCACTGCTGGCCATCGCTGCGCTAGACGATTACAGTGGTTTCGACCAGGCCATAGCGGGGCTGGCATCGGCGGATTGGGCCATCTTTATCAGCAGCAATGCAGTCGACTATGCCATGCCTCGTGTCATCAAACGCTTTGGCCAATTGCCCAAACCATTGCAATTTGCCGGCATAGGCCCACAAACTGCGCAACACCTTGCAAAATTTGGCGTAGACCAGGTGCTGATGCCGCACACGCGCTTTGATACCGAAGCCTTATTGGCGTTGGCGCCCATGCAATCGGTGGCCAATAAAAATATCGTTATTTTTCGTGGGCTGGGTGGGCGCGAGGTCTTGGCTGAAACGCTTAAATCAAGGGGTGCCCGTGTCACCTTTGCCGAATCCTATCGGCGTTATAACCCCCAAAAAAATGCCTTGCTGCTAGAGCAAAAATGGCAACAAGGTGAATTGGATGCGGTGGTGGTGACCAGCAGCGAAGCCATGCGCAATTTAATTCAGCTGGCCGGTCAAGCGCCGTGGCTAAAAAATGTGCGCCTGTGCGTGAACCACGCCAGGATTGCCGAATTGCCCATCAGCATGGGCTTAAAAGTAAACGTTGCCAAAGCCCCCGGCGATGCAGCCATGTTAGACTGCCTAGCAAACCTTAGGCCACACTGAGTAAAGGAAACACCTAACCATGGCAGAGCAAGCCCCCACAGAAATTTCTTACGACGATCCTAAACGCCACACACTCGCCAACCGCTCGACTTGGGTGAGCGTGGTGGTGAACAGTTTGCTAACCCTGGCGCAAATAAGCGCTGGCTTTTTGGCCCATTCCCAAAGTTTGATTGCCGATGGCATGCACTCGCTGTCCGACTTGGTCTGCGATTTTTTAGTATTAATCGCCAGTCACCACAGCAAAAATCCGGCAGACGAAGGCCACCCTTACGGTCACGGCCGCGTCGAAACGGCCGCGTCTTTTGTATTGGGTGCCATCCTGGTAGCTACCGGCGGCACCATCATGGTCACGGCCGCCATCAAGCTGCAAAACATAGAGCTCTTGCCGGCCGTATCCCCCTTGGCCTTATGGGTGGCACTCATCGCCTTGTTGTGCAAAGAACTGTTATTCCGCTACATGCTGGGCGTGGGTGAAAAACTACGCTCACCTATGCTGATTGCCAATGCTTGGCATGCCCGATCGGACGCGGCCTCCTCACTGGTGGTGGCAGTAGGCATAGGTGCTAACTTACTGGGCTTTATGTACGCCGACTCCATCGCTGCGATACTGGTCGGCTTCATGATCGTGCGCATGGGCATCGTCTTCGCTTGGGATGCTTTTCAAGAATTAATCGATGCCGGCTTATCGGTGGAAGAAGTCGACAGCATTAGGCAAACGCTCATTGATACCTCGGGTGTGGTCAGCTTGCATGAGCTTCGCACCCGACGCATGGCGCACCGAGCACTGGTGGATGCGCACATATTGGTGGACCCACGCATTAGCGTTTCGGAAGGCCACAGCATCGCCGAGCACGCCCGCGAACGCGTGCTAAAAAGTCACCAGTTGGTGTCAGAAGTGTTGGTGCACGTTGATCCGGAAGACGATTTAGAACACGACAGCAATGCGCTGCGCATGCCAGGCCGCGCAGCGTTATTAAAGGAATTGGCGCCACTCATCGCAGAATGGGCCGAACCGCAGCGTGTGGTGTTTCATTACATCGCAGGGAAAATTGAAGCGGAAGTGTATTTAGCGCATGACCAGTTTAAAAACAACGCCGCGCTCAAAAAAGCACAAACGCAATTGGACCATCAAGTGCAAGGCCACGCTTATTTCCGCTCCATCGCGCTGCATTGCACCGCCTTAACTTAAGTACTTTTTTCCTAAGGCTAGCCTGCCATGGCCGGCCAAATAACTTTCACTAGCAAGCCCTGGCCATGCTCATGGTCGGCCAGCACTAGCTGGGCATTGTGCAAGGCAGCGATACGCTGCACGATGGATAAGCCCAAACCGCTGCCTTCTTCACCACTGCCTGCAATACGATAAAAGCGTTGCCATACTTGCTCGCGTTCAGCGGCAGGGATGCCTGGCCCGCTGTCGCGTATTTGCAATTCCACGCCCACCCCTTGCGCAATAACCACGCTCACTCGCCCAGCCATGGGCGTATAACGGATGGCGTTATCCAACAAGTTGCGTAATAACAAGCTAATTTGCGTGGCGTCACCAAGCACCATGCTAGTCGATTCGCCTTCCAGTGACAGTTCGATGTGTTTGGTATGCGCCATCTGCGCCAGGTCTTGTATCGCACTGGCTGCTAGCACATGAAGATTAAGGGCTTGGAAATGGGCGGCGGCGGTTTCTGGATCCACCCTTGCCAAACTAAGTAATTGTTCGATTAGGCGTGCTGCCCTATCGACCCCGCGTAAGACATTTTCTAAAGCGGCTTGCCGCTCTTTGGCATCGCTAGACCTTAAGGCGACTTGTGCTTGAATTTTAAGGGCGGCCAAGGGCGTGCGTAATTCATGTGCCGCATCGGCAGTGAAGCGGCGCTCGCTGTTAAATGCTTGCTCAAGCCTAACAAATAAATCGTTTAATGCGCCCACCAAAGGCGACACTTCGTCTGGCACGCCAACCATAGCAACAGCTTCTAAATTCTTGGGCGTGCGCTGTTTAATTTCTTTTTTCAGCGCTTGCAAGGGCCTTAAGCCTGCACTTATGCCTAACCACAGCAACAACAGCAAGACCGGCAAAACGATGAAGGTGGGCAACAACAATTTATAGGTAATGTGTTGCGCCAAGCTTTCTCTACCGGCCATGGGCTCCGCCACTTGTATCATGAATTCCTCACGCGCATCCCAGCGCGTTAAGACGCGCCATGATTGACCGCTTAATAAGGTTTCGCTGTAACCGGCTTTGGCACTGCTGATAGGCGTAAGCGGCGCGGCGGCTGATCTTAGTAAAAGCGTGTTTGCATTCCAAATTTGAAACAACACCTTTTGTTCGTATGCGTGGATAGCCACATGGTCTTCACCGTGTTCGACGCGCTCATGCAAATCATGGCGTGTGGTGCTCAGCAATACTTGAGCAGACTGGGACAACTGGGCATCAAACAATCGGTTTATTTCTTCGCGTGATTCCAAGTGGGTAAACCATGCTGCTGCCAACCAAGCCAAGCCTAAGGCTAAGCTTAACAAGACCAAGAGGCGTAAGCGTAAGGAATGCATGGGGTTTAATTGACCTTATCTATGACGTAGCCGACACCGCGTAGGGTGCGTATTAAGTCAGAGCCCAATTTCTTGCGTATGTGGTGGATGTGCACTTCGATGGAATTACTCTCCACCTCTTCCCCCCAACCGTATAGGGTTTGCTCGAGTTGCTCGCGCGTATGCACGCGACCCGTGTGCAATAAAAGCGCGTGCACTATGGAAAATTCGCGGGCGGACAGACTAACCGGATTGCCGGCTACACTCACTTGATGGGTGGCCGGGGTTAAGGCTAAGGTGCCGTGTTGCAAAGTCAGCTCGACTTGGCCGGCACTGCGTCGCAACAGTGCATTTAATCGAGCAATCAATTCGTCTAAATCAAACGGTTTAACCAAATAATCGTCCGCGCCGGCATTCAAGCCAGCCACGCGATCTGCCACGGTATCCCGCGCAGTGAGAATTAATACCGGCAGCGTTGCCCGCTTGGCGCGTAGCCATTTAAGCAAATCCATACCGCTCAATTTTGGCAAACCAAGATCAAGCACCAGCAAAGCGTAGTCCTCGCTATCCAATGCCGCCTTGGCAGCTAGGCCATCCTGCGCCCAATCAACGGCAAAGCCGGCTTGTTTAAGGCCGGCTCGCACGCCATCCCCTAGCAAGGCGTCATCTTCTACCAGTAAGATTTTCATGCGCTTATCTTAACGCGGAATCTTAATCTGTGACTCAGAAAAATCGCCTTTTTCTGCCGCTTGATGACAGGCCGCGCAGTTAGCAGCGCTGCCTATGCTCTTGCGTTTGAACGTGCTCGCGGCTATCTCATCGTGCTTGCTAGTGAAATAGCGGGTTTCCGAAATGCGTAATGGCGTGGTAGCGGCAGGGATAGATTGGTTGATCCGGTTTGAGCGGCGATTGTCCTGTTTATCCGCACTGTTTAAGGCAAGAAACTTTGCTATCTCATCCCGGGTGGCCTGGTCCAAACTGGCATTCTCGCCAAAATGTTTATCCAAACCTGCCATCATTTTATGCCAGGATCGCTCTGGCAATAAGCCAGGGTGATACAGCATGTGGCAGCCACTGCATTCAGCTTTCCATTTAGCATTGGCCACGGCTGGCATTTGCCTGGCCCCATTGTCGCTGAATCCACCACTAGCCAATAGTGCACTGGTGGCAGTGATGCTGGTCATTACTACTAAAAATTGCAGCCATTTTTTCATGGGGGTTTCCTTATTTAATACTTAATAAATAGCTAATGAAATCGCCTTTTTCTTGTGCCGTGCAATGGCGTTCCAGCACGTCTTTACAATTGCGCCCAAACCACTTTTCCACTTTGGCTTCATCACTTAATCGTTGCGGGTTAACATTGACGGCCATGGCATCTATTACTTTGCTGGCTCGGGTCTTTCCCGGATTGCGTGGATCAGCGGTATGGCAGGTAGCGCAACTGACTTTTTTACCATCGCTGTGCAGGCGCTCGGCATGAAAAAAACGCTCGCCTTTGGCGGCAGAAAAGCCGGCGAAGGCCGCGTTCTCCTGCTTGGCCTGCAGCTCGTACTGTTTAAGCAAAGCCGATGGCGTGGCGGCGTAGGCTTGACTGCTAAGCAGCAAGGCCATGATCAAGAAAGCGCTACGCATGATCATCTCCTGATGTTGAGCGGCTGTTGCTGTCCATTTCGTATTGGTAACCGGTCACCATGGATTGTGCTAGTGGGGTTTTATCTTTGTGTTCATGCCAAATGAGCGCCGCTATGTGCAAGCACACAAAGCCCATCAATACGTAATAGATTATTTCGTGCGGTTCTTCAAAGGTGTCTTCCAGCCAGGCCATGTCACCGAACCAAGCATTAAACGGCCCCATGCTCTGCTCTATGGCGGCCAGGCCTAAACCGGTAACGGCCATCACGATCAACAATAGGTAAACCAGCAAGTAGGCGGCGCTGGCTAAGCTATGGTGGCCAAACCGCGGTTTGCTGTTGAAATCAAAATGGCGAATAGCCTGCCACCAAGCGGCCGGGTGCCACATGTCAGAAAATCGCGCATGGCGTGGGCCAACCAATCCCCAGGCGATGCGGACCACGAGGCCCAACACCAAGGCATAGCCAAGGTAGATGTGCAGTTGCCACAACGTGGTTTCGCTCGACCCCTTGTCAAACAGATCGGATAGCCAAATCGTCGTTATGAGAAATAGAATGGCCAAGCCATTCCAAAGGTGAATCAGGCGCAAGGCCGGATCGTAAACTTTCTGTCTTTGGTAGGTAATTTTTTCCATTATTTGCTCCTCTACATTTAGGGTGTGAGCAAATAATAGTAGGGCTTTCTTAAGGTAGGCTTAACGCCTGATTTACTTGCCCTCAGCCGCGCGATCAAGCGGCTGGCTGCGGCTTGGCATAATTAAAGGCATCGGAGAAAAAGGCATCGTCGCTTAAACCGGCGGCGACAAAATCGGCATGCGCTACCGCCACCATCGCGGGGGCGCCGCAACAATACACTTCGTAATCGGCCAAGCCAGTTTGGGCAAAGTCATCGAGCACGGCTTGGTGAACAAAGCCCGTACGCCCTTGCCATTGATCGGTCGCTGATGGGTCGGATAACACCGGGATGTATTGGATGTGCGCGTGCTCAGCCGCCCAGGCTTCGGCCAATGCGGTCATGTACAAATCTTGCCGGGCATGGGCGCCCCAATACAAGTGAATAGGCCGCTTAATGTTGTTATGCAGCATGTGCTCTAGGATGCCCTTGATGGGGGCAAAGCCTGTGCCACCGGCCACCATGATGATGGGTTTGGGTGAATCTTCGCGCAAAAAGAAACTGCCGAACGGCGCTTCTAGCCGCAAAATCGCTTTGTCTGGCATTTCATTGAAGACGTATTCGGTGAATTGTCCACCCGGTATCAAGCGCAAATGCAATTCCAGCAGGGTGTTCGCATGGGGGGCATTGGCCAGCGAAAAAGCGCGTCGCTTGCCGTCTTTTAACAAAATTTCTATGTATTGGCCGGCCATGAATTTTAATTGTTCCCCACTGGGCAATTTCAAAAACAGCGCCATCACGTCCGGCGCTAGCTGTTCTTTACGCTCCACACGGGCAGGCAATATACGAGGCGGAATCAGGTCCACGCTAATCTCACGGCAAGCGATGCTCAAGTCAGACAAGGGTCGGGCACAGCAAAACAAGGCTTTGCCGGCGGCTTTTTCTGCCTCCGTTAAGGCGCCAGCTGCGTAATCGCCGTGATCGACAGAGCCGTTGAGTATGTCGCCTTTGCAACTACCGCAACTGCCATTGCGGCAACCGTAGGGCAAGTTAACGCCTGCGGCGATGGCCGATTCGAGTAGGCTGTCTGAGGCTTTTGCACTGTATTGGTGGCCGCTGCTTGGGATGGTGATTTGGTAAGTCATGCTTAATCTTCTCTATGGAATTCGCCTTCTATGATGTCGTCATTGGCTGCGTTGGCGTGATGCTTGGGTGTGGTTTGCGCGTTGGCTTTAATGGGTATTAATAATATCAATGCCGCCATGATGTCTGTC
The DNA here is from genome assembly GCA_020035195.1 of Methylotenera sp. Classification (GTDB taxonomy): domain Bacteria; phylum Pseudomonadota; class Gammaproteobacteria; order Burkholderiales; family Methylophilaceae; genus Methylotenera. Next base: position 12,021 of record JAIQBT010000035.1, on the reverse strand, counting down.
ATGATGCCGGGGATGATGAGCAATACGCCGGCAATAATATTGCGTGCACTGCCAAACACTGCTTTTATTGGGTTACCACCAACGGCTAAATTTTGCATCATGCGCCCAGAAAACAACTGTTTTTCATCGCGTATCAGGCGCAATCCAAGCACGGTGATGACCAATAAATAGACGATAAGCCAGCCGCCGTATTGCTGAGCCAAGTCTATTAACAGCCAAATTTCAGCCACTGGAAAAGCCAGTATGGTCAAGAAAAGAAGTGGGCGCATGTGCTTTAAGTATCCTAAACAATTGAACGTATAACAAACAAAGCCTATCAAAAGCTAGGCTAAATATTACCGATTTGGTCTTTTGTGGTGCCGGTATTCTATAATTACAAGATACCCGCATGCCTTTTGTTTAAACTATTATCCATGGAACGCAGCCACGTGAAAAATTTATTGTTGCCACGCTTATTTAATACCAGCATCGCTTTGCTGGCAGCGCTGTTTTTTATTGGCGGTTTTTTTAACCCGCTTCACGCAGCCAACAGCCGCGGGTTGGCCAATTTATTTAGCACCGACAGCGCCGCGGTGTTGAAGCCTGAAGAAGCGTTTAAGCTGCAGCTCAGGGCCATAGACGCACAGACCATAGAGGGCCATTTTAGCATTGCCCCCGGCCATTATTTGTACCGAGATCGCATCAAATTCAGCGTGCTATCTTCTAGCCAATTAAAAATTACCGACATCAAATTGCCTGCTGGAGAAATAAAAGAAGACGCTAACTTTGGCACTCAAGAAGTCTATCACCGGGATTTTACGCTGACGATCAAACTCAGCGCAGCCAGTCAAAATACCACCCTGCTGGCCACTTACCAAGGCTGCAGCGAGAAAGGTTTATGCTACGCGCCGATTAAAAACACGCTCAGCGTGAATCTAGACAAGGCCAGCCCAGCAGCGCCGCTAATCGTGGATAACGAGACCGACAGCAGCACCCGTTTATTACAATCCGGCAACGTTTGGTTGACCATAGGCGGGTTTTTTCTTGCCGGCCTGTTGCTATCCATGACGCCTTGCGTGTTGCCCATGATCCCTATTTTATCGAGCATTATTGTCGGCCAACTTAGCTCAAAAAGTAGCCCGTCAAAATGGCACGGGTTTGCTTTGTCGCTGGCTTATGTTTTAGGCATGGCCTTAAGCTATGCTTTGGCCGGTGTAGCGGCTGGCCTAACCGGCAATTTACTGAGTGTGGCACTGCAAAATCCTTGGGTCTTGGGCAGCACCGCCGTGCTTTTTGTGCTGCTGGCTTGCGCCATGTTTGGTTTGTACGAATTAAAATTGCCGCAAGCTTTTGAAGATCAAATGCTACAAACCAGCAACCGCATGAAAGGCGGGCGCTTTATCGGGGTATTTGCTATGGGCGCCTTGTCGGCACTGATTGTTAGCCCCTGCGTGGCGGCACCACTGGCCGGCGCACTGATTTACATAGGCCAAACTCACGATGTGCTGCTAGGTGGCATAGGCTTGTTTGCCTTGGGCTTAGGCATGGGCATGCCGCTATTATTGCTGGGCGCCTCTGCCGGCAGTTTGTTGCCAAAAACCGGCGATTGGATGAACGGCGTACGCAATCTGTTTGGCGTGGTGATGCTGGCCATGGCCATTTGGCTAATCAGCCCGTTATTGCCCATGGCCTGGCAACTTAGCCTTTGGGCTGTGCTGTTCATCGTCACTGCGGTTTATCATCAAGCCTTAGACCGTTTACCCGCCCATGCGACCAATGCCGCTAAATTAGGCAAAGGCGTGGCGATTATTCTATTGTTACTCGGTGTGGCGCTGTTAATAGGCGCCCTGTCTGGCGCTAAATCGGCAAGCCAGCCCTTAGCAAACTTATTCAGCACATCCAAATCTGCTGGCCTGCCTTCGGGAAAAACGCTGGTTTTTGAGCGCATTAAAAGCGTGACGGAATTGGACTATCGATTAGCCCATACCCAAGGGCGGCCTGTCATGTTAGATTTTTATGCCGACTGGTGTGTCGCTTGCAAAGAGCTGGAACAACTTACCTTTAGCGATAAAAAAGTCCAACGACAGTTAAAAGACACAGCCTTGCTGCAAGCCGATGTCACGGCTAATTCGGATGACGATAAAGCCTTATTAAAACGCTTTGGCTTATACGGCCCTCCCGGCATCGTATTCTTTAATGCAGGCGGCCAAGAAATGCGCAGCTTACAAACCGTGGGCTTTCAAAATGCCGAGCGCTTCAGCAAGGTTTTGCTAAAGCGGGACGGCTGCTTAAGTGACGCCAACGCCCAGGAGACCGTAGCATGCTAAGTAAATTACGCGCCAATTTAATCTACCTTGCCACGATGTTAGTCATGGGCTTTGCTATTTATTATTTTGCGCTTAACCCCAACTCCCCATTAAAAAAACCAGCCGCGCCCAACGTTTCTGCGGCGGCTTTTTTCAACAGTAAATTAGTCAATGAAGACGGGCTTAGCCAAGATTTAATGCAGTATCAAGGTAAAGTTATTGTGCTTAATTTTTGGGCAACCTGGTGCCCACCTTGCCGTGAAGAAATGCCAGAATTGTCTGAATTGCATACCCAATACCAAACTAACAATGTCGTGGTCATTGGGCTGGCGGTTGACGAATTAAGCTTGGTTAAAGAGTTTGCTGAGGCCTCTCCGGTTAGCTACCCCTTATTGGTGGGAGAAGACGAGGGTATGCAACTGGCCAGTGATTTTGGCAACAACCAAGGGGTGCTTCCCTACACCGTTATCATCGGTCAAGACGGAAAAGTACTAAAAACCTACTTTGGTCGCATCTCTAAAGCGCTATTAAGCGATGCGTTAAAGCCCATATTGCAGGACTAATTTCCGCTTTCTGAGGGCTAAGTTTTTAAGCTAACGATATCAAGCACTTAAATCAATGACCTAGTGTAATTTCGCTTAACTGCTGTAAATTTGCTGGACAAAACCGGCTAACTTCGGCAAACTTGCAATTATGAAGTTGCCAAATTTATCGTTCGTTAGTGTTAAAAAAGACCCATCGTATGTCCGCTAAATCTATTTTAGTCATCCATGGCCCCAACCTAAATATGTTGGGTTTGCGTGAGCCTGAACATTATGGCAAAGCCACCTTGGCATCGATCAATCAAACCTTATTGGACATGGCAGCTCAGGCAGGCGTGAACTTGGAAACCTACCAAAGTAATGCAGAAGCCGATTTAGTCACTAAAATTCAATCGCTCGCAAGCAGCAAAGTGGATTTTGTCATTATCAATCCGGCGGCGTTTACCCACACATCGGTGGCCATGCGCGACGCGCTTTCTGCGGTGAAAGTGCCGTTTATAGAAGTGCACTTATCCAATGTGTATGCACGCGAAGCCTTCCGTCATCATTCGTATTTCACCGACATTGCCGTTGGTGTGATTAGCGGCTTAGGTGCACAAGGCTATGCCTTGGCGCTTGATTACGCGATCAAGCATAACGATCAAGCTTAAAAAACTATTCTTAATTAATTGAATTTATTCCTAGATTTCTAGAGGTTATTATGGACTTACGCAAACTTAAAAAATTAATCGATCTTGTTGAAGAATCAGGCATAGCTGAACTCGAACTGACCGAAGACGGTGAAAAAGTGCGCATTAGCCGTAACTTCACGGCCAATGCCCCCACCCAACAATACAGCAACTACGCGCCACCTCAGCATTACGCTGCGAACGCCGCTGCGCCCGCAGTAGCAGGCAGTCCTGTTGTGGCTGACGCACCGGTGGTTGAAGAAGGCCATTCGGTTAATTCACCCATGGTCGGTACCTTCTACCGTTCGGCTTCTCCCGATTCGAAAGCCTTTGTGGAAGTGGGCGACACCGTTGCCGTTGGCGACACCCTGTGCATCATCGAAGCGATGAAATTATTAAATGAGATTGAATCGGATAAAGCCGGTGTGGTTAAAAAAATCTTGGTTGATAATGGCTTAGCAGTTGAATACGGCGAACCTCTTTTCATTATTGCTTAATCACGGGGTTTTAATCACATGGCTATGTTTGACAAAATCTTAATCGCTAACCGAGGCGAAATTGCCCTTCGCGTTCAGCGCGCCTGCCGCGAGCTAGGCATTAAAACCGTGGCAGTGCACTCCGAAGCTGACCGAGAAGCTAAATACGTAAAATTGGCTGACGAATCCGTGTGCATAGGCCCTGCATCGTCTGGTCAAAGTTATTTAAACATACCCGCTGTCATCAGCGCGGCTGAGGTTACCGATGCCCAAGCCATCCATCCCGGCTACGGTTTCTTGTCTGAAAATGCCGATTTCGCCGAGCGGGTTGAACAAAGCGGCTTTGTTTTTATTGGCCCACGGGCTGAAACCATACGCTTAATGGGCGATAAGGTATCGGCCAAAAATACCATGAAAAAAGCCGGCGTGCCTTGCGTGCCTGGCTCTGACGGCGCCCTGTCTGACGACCCTGTTGAAATCATTAAAACCGCTAAGCAAGTGGGCTACCCTGTCATCATTAAAGCAGCGGGCGGCGGCGGCGGGCGTGGCATGCGCGTGGTGCATACTGAAGCGGCGCTGATCGCCTCGGTTAATATGACCAAAGCCGAAGCCCAAGCGGCGTTTGGCAATCCCGTGGTGTACATGGAAAAGTACTTAGAAAAACCACGCCATATTGAAATTCAAGTGTTGGCAGACCAGCATGGCAATGCGGTGTTTTTAGGTGAGCGCGATTGCTCCATGCAACGCCGTCACCAAAAAATCATAGAAGAAGCGCCAGCGCCTCTATTAAACACCAGACTACGCGACAAGATCGGTGAGCGTTGTGCCGAAGCATGCCGCAAAATCAATTACCGTGGCGCTGGCACCTTTGAATTTTTGTACGAAAACAATGAATTTTATTTCATTGAAATGAACACGCGTTTGCAGGTGGAGCATACCGTGACGGAAATGATTACGGGTATAGACTTGGTCCAACAACAAATTTTTGTCGCGGCCGGTGAGAAATTAAAATTCCGCCAAAAAGACGTGGTTTTAAAAGGCCACGCTATCGAGTGTCGTATCAATGCCGAAGACCCATACAGCTTTGTGCCATCGCCCGGTAAAATCAGTGCCTTCCACATGCCTGGTGGTCCTGGCGTGCGCATAGATACCCATGCTTACGCTGGCTACACCGTGCCTGCGCACTACGATTCCATGATAGGCAAACTGATCACTTATGGTGATACCCGCACGCAAGCGATTGCTCGTATGCGCATTGCTTTGTCTGAAATGATGGTAGCTGGCATCAATACCAACATTCCATTGCACATTGATTTGATGGCAGATGCGGCGTTTCATACCGGCGGCACCAGCATTCATTACCTAGAGCAAAAATTGGGTATTTATAACAAATAATGTTTAGCAATAAGCATGTTCAATAGGTTGGTGTAGCATGGCTTGGCTATCGTTAAAAATTGCTGCAAAAGACAACACGGCTGATTTAATTAGCGACACATTGATGGAACAAGGCGCGTTGTCTGCCATTATTGAAGACGCCAACGCCGACACTTTGGATGAACAACCCATTTTCGGTGAACCCGGCGACCCACCGCCTGGCATTTGGCAACAAAATCTAGTCAGCGCGCTGTTTGATGAGGGCGTGGACGTGATTAAAGTCATGGCTGATTTAGAGCGCCTAACCAAGCTTCATTCTCTGCAATACAGCACCGAAGTCATACAAGAACAAGATTGGGTGCGTGCCACGCAATCTCAGTTCGAGCCGATAAGAATTACCGACGATTTATGGATAGTGCCTACTTGGCACAGCGCCCCGAATGCCGATGCGATAAATATCGTGCTCGATCCTGGCTTGGCGTTTGGCACCGGCAGCCACCCGACTACGCATTTGTGTTTGGCTTGGCTGAGCCAAACCGTAAAAAAAGACCTGACCGTATTGGACTACGGTTGCGGTTCTGGCATTTTGGCGATAGCCGCTAAGAAATTAGGTGCAGCCAAGGTGGTGGGCACCGACATCGACGCGCAAGCCATTATAGCTAGCCTGTACAACACCGAGCAAAATGCCGTGCAAGCGGCTTTTTACCATGCCAATGACTACCAATCTGAAGAATACGATATTGTTGTGGCCAACATCCTGTCCAGCGCATTAAGTGTCCTGGCACCCGCGCTGGCTAAATCGTGCAAGTCGGGCGGGAAAATTGCCTTGTCCGGTATCTTAAAAGAACAAGCTGAGGCGGTATCGGCTATTTACGCGCCGTGGTTTACCATGCAAGCCCCGCTCACCATGGATGCCTGGGTTTTGCTTACAGGGACCAAAAAACAATGTTGAAACTAGGTTGCCCATCCTGCCAAAGCCAATTTAAGGTGGCAACCGAACAAATCAATCTGCACCAAGGTATGGTGCGCTGCGGCCATTGTTTTACTGTGTTTAATGCGCAAGGTTTAGCAAGAGCAAGTGTGGATAAAGCCCAACCTTCCTTTGATGCATTAAATCCCAGCCCTAAAAGCACGGCGCTTATTTTTGCTTTACAGTCTTTTTGTGTGCTGCTTTTATTGCTCAGTGCCATGGCTCAAACGGCTTATTTCTTGCGTGCTGAGATCAGTTGGCGTTACCCCAGCAGCCTCCCTTACCTGACGCAGGCTTGCGAAAAAATGGGCTGCCAGATTGCTTTGGCTAAACAAATTGATTTGTTGGTATTGGATGACACGGATTTATCGGAAGATGAATTTCGCTTGGGGCTAATCCACTTATCCAGCACCATCGTTAATCAAGCCGCGTTTAGACAGGCTTTCCCAAACATAGAATTAACCCTGACCGACTTGGATGATAGGGCTAAATTCCAGCGTACGTTCCGCCCTAATGATTACCTGGCAAATGCAAATGAAGCCTCAACTGGGCTGGCCGCTAGGCAATCACTTAAGTTGACACTGCCCTTGGCTAACCCAGACGACAGCATTGCCGGTTACCGAGTACGCCTGTCTTATTAAGCGCGATCTTGATTACATCTAATGAAAATCATTAGATGTATTTAGTCAGTTTACATAGATAACTTTTAAATTCAGCCTGTAAGATGCATTCATAGGTTGTGTAGGACACAATCAACAAACTTACTGGAGATACATCATGTGGACAACACCAGCAGCTACTGAAATGCGTTTTGGCTTTGAAGTAACAATGTACGTAATGAACAAATAATCTTTGAACCCTTAAGTTCAACGAAAAAAGGACGCTTAGGCGTCCTTTTTTATTTTTAGCTTAATAAATCCAACTTAATTTATGTGCGCCAGACAGGGTGATTTAATTTCCTTTATTGCCTCGGCTATGCTGTTTACCGCCAATTCTCTGGCATAACTTTTACGCCAAGCCAAAGCGATTCGCCTAACGGGTACTGGCGCAGAGAAAGGGATCACTTTCACCAAAGGATTAACATAGCGTTCCGTGGCGGCACTGCAAGGCAAGACAGTGATGCCTAAATTGGACGCGACCATATTGCGTATGGTTTCCAATGAGTTGCCCTGCAACACCTGCCCTTTTTTCGATAAGTCTGGGCAGGCCGCTAATACCTGGTGGCTGTAGCAATGGCCGCTATTAAGTAATAATACGTTCTCGTCTACCAAGTCTTCTGCCCTTACGCTGGCCTTATTGGCCCAAGCATGGCTGATTGGCACCATGACCACGTATTCCTCATCGTACAGCGCTTGAGTTTTAATGCCAGGCACATCAAACGGTAAGGCAACAATGGCGGCGTCTATGGTGCCACTTTTAAGCTGTACTTCCAATTGCACCGTTAGATTTTCTTCTATGTCTAAAGGCATGTCTGGGCAAATTTTACGCAAAATAGGGATAATTTCTGGCAACAAATAGGGGCCAACCGAATAAATGAGGCCTAATCGAAATGGCCCCGCTAATTGGTTATTGCCTTGTTTGGCTAATTCTCGTATGTGCGCCACTTCCTCTAAGGTGCGGGTGGCTTGTTCAATAATTTTTTGTCCCACCAGGGTGGGACTGATGTCGGTATGGCTGCGCTCAAAAATCAGCACGCCCAGATCGTCCTCTAATTTTTTTATGGCCAAACTCAATGCCGGCTGACTGACAAAGCATTTTTCTGAGGCTTTTCTAAAATTTCGCTCTTTTGCCAATGCCACCACAAATCGCAATTCATTTAGGGTCATGTTATGTAGTCCTGGAAACCATTAGTATTATTTATCAACCTATTCTTTCGATAAGTTTAGCACAGGATATTTTATTTTAATTGGACTCAATGCCAGCATCGCCAAGGCATAAGATTGGCTTAGTCGAGAGAATTGCCTATGAATTTCTTTTTAAGGGCTGCCAGGGCACTTAACGCTTATGGATGACAGTAAAAGTGGGAATTAAAAAAGCCCCGAAGGGCTTTTTTAATTCACTGCCTATTAGATTGGCGATTACACGTCTAGGTTGCTTGCACCTAAGGCATTGCTTTCGATAAAAGCGCGTCTTGGTTCGACGTTATCGCCCATTAAGGTGGTGAAAATTTCATCCGCCGCAATGGCGTCGTCAATTTGCACTTTTAATAAACGACGCACGGTTGGGTCCATGGTGGTTTCCCAAAGTTGCGACGGGTTCATTTCACCCAAGCCTTTATAGCGTTGAATGTTAAGGTTGTGTTTGGCTTCATCCAATAACCAATCCAAGGCTTGTTTGAACGTGCTTACCGCAGACTCTTTTTCGCCACGTTTAATTAGTGCGCCTTCTCCCAATAAACCTTGCAACATAGCAGACATTTTACTAATTTGGCGGTAATCGCCAGAGCCTAGGAATTCAGCATTGATGACGCAGCATTGTAAATTGCCGTGCACATACTTATTCACTTCTAAACGGTATTCGTTGGCTTCTGTATCAAAACCGACTATGACTTCACTGCCGATGGCACCTAAAATTGGGCGTAATTTTTCAGCGGCTTTTTCGGTGCTTTCTTTTGTGGCTAAACTTAATTCACCTAAATCTTGAATGGCGCGCAATACGCTTTCATCGTAATGGGAGGCAATGCGGCGTATGACCGCTTCGGTTAATACCATTTGTTTAGCGATTTCCGTGAGTGGGGCATCGCTGAGTGTTTCACCGTTTGTTTTTGTCAGGAGCTCAGCACCCTTAAGCGCCGATTGCAGTAAATACTGATCCAGCTCTTGTTGGTCTTTTAGATAACGCTCGTCCTTACCTTGTTTCACTTTATACAAGGGTGGTTGCGCAATATAGATGTGACCACGCTCAACCAATTCCGTCATTTGACGGTAGAAGAAAGTCAGCAGCAAAGTACGAATATGCGCACCGTCGACGTCCGCATCGGTCATGATAATAATGCGGTGGTAGCGTAATTTTTCTACATTGAAATCTGCTTTACCTATGCTGGTTCCGAGCGCGGTAATTAATGTGGCAATTTCTTGCGAGCCTATTAATTTATCAAACCTGGCTTTTTCTACGTTTAAAATTTTACCCTTCAACGGCAATATGGCTTGGAATTTACGGTCACGACCTTGTTTGGCAGAGCCGCCCGCGGAGTCACCCTCAACCAAGTAAATTTCACATTTTGCTGGGTCGCGTTCCTGACAATCGGCCAATTTACCCGGCAAGCCCATGGTGTCCATGACGCCTTTACGACGGGTGATTTCACGCGCCTTACGGGCCGCTTCCCTAGCCCTTGCTGCATCAACAATTTTACCCACGATGATTTTTGCATCGGCTGGATTTTCTTGTAAAAACTCGGCCAGTTTAGCTGCCACCACTTCGGATACCACCGGTTGCACTTCGGATGACACCAATTTATCTTTGGTTTGTGATGAGAACTTCGGATCCGGCACCTTAACCGACAAGACGCAACAAATGCCTTCACGCATGTCGTCGCCAGTGGTTTCCACTTTGGCTTTTTTGGCCATGTCCGTTTGCTCTATGTATTGATTTAGCGTACGGGTCATGGCTGTACGCAACCCGGTTAAATGCGTACCGCCGTCTCGTTGCGGTATGTTGTTGGTAAAGCATTGCACGGTTTCACTGTAGGAATCGTTCCATTGCATGGCCACTTCTATGATCATGCCGTCTTTTTCACCCACAGCATAAAATGTTTTAGGATGCAGTACGGATTTGCTACGGTTCATGTATTCAACAAAACCTTTGATACCGCCTGAGTATGCAAAATTTTCACTTTTACCGCTGCGCTGATCAATCAGTTCAATTTTCACACCGTTGTTCAAGAAGGACAGTTCGCGTATGCGCTTAGCTAAAATTTCAAAGTGGTATTCAACCAAGATAAAGGTTTCTACCGAGGCGAGAAAATGCACTTCTGTTCCGCGCTTCTCGGTTTTACCCGTCAACGCAAGAGGCGCCATAGCGACACCGCGCTGAAACTCCATTTGATGTATTTCACCATTGCGATAAATTTTTAGACGCAGCCAATCCGATAAGGCATTTACTACAGACACGCCCACACCGTGTAAACCACCTGATACCTTGTAGGAGTTCTGGTCAAACTTACCGCCGGCATGCAACTCGGTCATAACGATTTCAGCAGCTGAGCGTTTAACCGCTTTTATATCATCGTACTTGATGTCGGTAGGAATGCCCCTGCCGTTATCAGTCACACTGATGGAGTTATCCAAATGTATGGTGACTTTAATTTCATTACAATGGCCGGCCAACGCTTCATCAATGGCGTTATCCAAAACCTCAAACACCATGTGATGCAAACCTGAGCCATCCGACGTATCGCCGATATACATGCCCGGGCGCTTACGCACCGCGTCCAACCCTTCTAGAATTTTAATGCTGGAGGAATCGTAATCGGGGGTAACTTTTTTAGTTTCAGCCATGCTCATTTTCTTTATTAAAGTGTTTGTTGATTTATTTACCGTTATTAATGTTTCACGTGAAACATTAAATACGCATAGGCATAACGACGTATTTATAATTCGGATTGTTCGGTATGGTAACTAAACAACTGCTGTTGGCATCAGCAAATGAAAAGCTTGCCTGATCGCAGTTAGTGTTATTTAACACATCGATTAAATAGGTAACATTAAACCCTATGTCTAATGTGTCGCCACTGTAGTTTATTTCCAACTCTTCTTCCGCCTTTTCTTGGTCGCTGTTGGTACTGATTAATTTTAAATTGTTATTGCTTAATACCATACGAATACCACGGTATTTTTCGTTGGATAAAATGGATGCACGCTGCATAGCCAATAAAACCGTTAAGCGTTCTATGCTAAAAGTGTTTTGATGTCCAACTGGTATTACGCGATTGTAATCAGGGAACTTGCCGTCTATCACTTTTGAAATGAGTTTTAAATTACCAAAACTAAAATTTACTTGATTGCTGGCCAACTCTATTTGCACAACTTCATCAGTGTCATCTAGCAACTTAATTAATTCAACCACGGTCTTTCTTGGCAGTATCACATCTTGTTTTTCATAGCTTTGTTTTAATTCTGTGGATGTAAAACTTAATCTATGGCCATCGGTACCGACTATATTTAATTTATTTGCACTTATCTCAAATAACAAACCATTTAGATAATAACGAATATCTTGTTGCGCCATCGCGAATTCAACTTGTTTCAACAAGTCTTTCAATTCACGTTGTGCTAACTCAACCAGTGTGGTGCTGCCTTGAGTTTTAGTCATGACCGGGTAATCTGCTGCCGGCAATGTTTGTAGATTAAATCTGCTTTTTACCGCCTTTAAGGTGATACGACTTTCGTTGGTCGTCATATTAATATCCGCGTTATCTGGTAAAGATCGGCAGATATCCAATAGTTTTTTTGCGGAAATCGTTGTTGAAAAATCACCTGTGGTGGCACTGTTTACTGTTAAAGATATTTGCATCTCCAAATCAGTAGCCGTTAAATGAATTTTATTTTGTTTTGCTTCCAATAATAGATTGGAAAGGATAGGCAATGTATGCCTTTTTTCAACAATACTGGTAACTGATGTTAAAGGCTTTAGCAGAGTTTCACGGTTGATTTGTATATTCATCTTTATAACCTAAATAATATATATATAAATAATAACAATAATAAT
>JAIQBT010000083.1 GCA_020035195.1 Methylotenera sp. | reverse complement strand
AAACCAGTTTGGGCTTGGATGCCTTGTATATGTTAGGTCGCGACAGCTTCCGTCCATTCTTGCTAACTGGCTTGGGTGTGGCCAACAACAAGCTGGATTATTCCCCTACCGTTGTTCAGGATAAAAGTAAAACTTCCTGGTTGGCCAACATAGGCCTAGGAGCGCAGTACTTATTCAATGATAGCTTTGGGGTGCAAGCGGATGTGCGTCAGCAATGGACACGATCAGGTTCTGTTCTAGATGCCGGTGGTACGGTGGGTAATACCTTGTTCAACCTAGGCGGTATATTTCGTTTCGGTGCACCAACGGCCTTACCTGTGACTGAGCGTGCGCCAGCCGCAGCGCCGGTGGTGCCAGCAGCGGCTGGCGAAGCGCCGGAATCGGTGCCTGCGTGTAAGTCTAGCTTTGAAACAGTGACCATTTCAGCCGAAAAGCTGTTCGCCTTCGACCAAGATAAATTGCAGGACAGCTCTAAGCCTACATTGGATGAAGTGGCGGCTAAAATTAAAGCCAATCCGGATGTGGAGTTAGTATTGGTGACTGGCCACACCGATCGCCTAGGGTCGGAAGCCTACAATCAAAAATTGTCTGAGCGTCGTGCTAATCAAGTGAAAGCTTATCTAACGACCCAAGGCGTGTCGGCTAAGCGTTTGCAAGCCAGCGGTAAGGGTGAGTCTGAGCCGGTGGTGGCATGTAAAGGCGATAAGCTCAGCAAGAAGTTGATAGAGTGCTTGCAGCCAAACCGCCGTGTGGTGATCTCTGCGGAAAAGCAACGCGAAACCCGTTGCCCTTAAGCTAAATTTACGCTGTTAAGATAAAGCCCCGTCATGACGGGGCTTTTTTATTGGTAGAATAAGTCCTATGGCAAATAGCAAACAACCAACCCCTACAGCAATAGACGTTGATCTTATTATCGAAGCGCGATGGATCGCCCCCATGGCCGCTGATTTTGCAGTGTTAGAGCACCACGCTGTGGTGGTCAATGCTGGCCTGATCGTAGCCCTTTTGCCTAGCGCAGAAGCTAAGCGACACTTCAAAGCAAGCGAGCATCTGAATTTGGGCGAGCAGGTGCTGATGCCCGGCTTGGTTAATGCGCACACGCACGCGGCTATGAGTTTAATGCGCGGTATGGCTGATGATGTAGCCTTGATGCCCTGGTTGGAAGCGCATATATGGCCAGCTGAACAAGCTTTGTTGTCCCCACAGTTTGTGCAAGACGGCAGTTTGCTGGCCTGCGCTGAAATGCTCAGTGGTGGCATCACCTGTTTTAATGACATGTATTTCTTCCCGCAAGCCACAGCAGCGGCAGCCAGCCAAGCGGGTATGCGTGCTAACTTAGGGTTGCTGGTGCTGGATTTTCCATCCGCCTACGCCAGTGATGCCGACGATTATTTGCAAAAAGGCTTTGATGCGCACGACACCTGGCGCAACAATCCATTGATTAGCTCCTCGATTGCGCCGCATGCGCCTTATACGGTGTCGGATTCAAGTTTAGAAAAAGTCATGACTTATGCCGAGCAATTGGGCTTAGGCTTGCATACCCATCTGCATGAAACCAAGGATGAGATAGCCCGTAGTGAGAGCCAATATGGCATGCGCCCAATCGCCAGGCTAGCGAAATTAGGCATACTGGGGCCGGATTTTTTGGCCGCGCATGGCGTGCATTTACTGGATTATGAGATCGATATGTTGGCCGCTTACGGTTGCCACATCGCGCATTGCCCCAGCTCCAATTTAAAGTTAGCCAGCGGTATTGCGCCGGTAGCCGATTTGCTGGCTAAAGGCGTGAATGTGGCCTTAGGCACTGACGGTGCTGCCAGTAATAATCGCTTGGATATGTTTACAGAAATTCGCTTGGCCGCGCTGCTGGCCAAAGGTGTCACCGGCGATGCCACGGCTTTGCCGGCCCAGCAAGCCCTAGCCATGGCCACCATTAATGGGGCTAAAGCCTTGGGGCTGGACGATAAAATTGGTTCAATAGAAGTGGGTAAGTACGCCGATTTAACGGCGGTGCGCATGGATGAAATCTTGCTCGCACCGTATTACGACCCAGTTTCACATTTAGTGTATTGCTGCGGTAGGGAACAGGTGAGCCACACATGGGTGGCCGGTGAACTGCGCTATTGCAATGGCGTCTATGCCAATATAGAGCCGAATGAATTAAAGGACATAGTGAACACATGGCAAGTAAAAATAAAGCAGGTGAAGCAATGAAGTCCGCAAGCTTAAATGCCGATCAAGCTGAACTGCAAAAGTTTGCTGAGCTCGCGCACAAATGGTGGGATAAAAACAGCGAGTTTAAACCGCTGCATGAAATCAATCCCTTGCGCTTGAACTGGATAGATGACACGGTTGATTTACAAGGTAAGCGCGTGCTGGATGTTGGTTGTGGTGGCGGTATTTTGGCGGAATCCATGCACTTTAAGGGCGCCATGGTCACCGGCATCGATTTGGGTGAAAAAGCCTTGAATGTGGCTAAGCTGCATCAGCTAGAAAGCGGCGCAAAAGTTGATTACCGATACATCTCTGTGGAACAATTGGCCGAGCTTGAGCCTGGCAGTTTTGATGTGGTAACCTGCATGGAAATGCTGGAGCACGTGCCAGATCCAGCGGCCATTGTGGCGGCTTGCGCTAAGCTGGCCAAGCCCAATGGAGCTGTGTTTTTCTCCACCATCAACCGCAATCCCAAAGCCTATTTACTAGCGGTCATAGGCGCTGAATACCTGCTTAAAATGTTGGCTAAGGGTACGCATGATTACGCTAAATTCATCAAACCTTCCGAGCTTTCTTCCTGGGCGCGTGATGCAGGCTTAAACGTTACGGCATTGCGTGGCATGACCTACCACCCGTTTAAACAAAGCTACCGTTTAGGTGATGATGTGGCGGTTAATTACTTAATGCACACCGTCTTGCCGGCATGAGTGTGGTCTTATTCGATTTGGACGGCACCTTGGTCGATACCGCCCACGATTTAGGCCTGGCGCTCAATTTGCAGTTGGCCCGTCACGGTCAGCCCAGCCTGCCGCACGACAAAATTTGGCCAGTGGCCTCGCATGGCACGCGTGGTTTGTTGGATTTGGGCTTTGCTATTGGCCCTAGCGACAGCCATTACGAGGCGATGCGTTCGGAGTATTTGGATTTGTACGAATCGGTCTATACCCAACAGCCAGCATTTTTGCCTGGCATTGCTGATTTGCTGGCCGCCTTAGATGCCAAGGGCATTCAATGGGGCATAGTCACCAATAAGCCCAGGCGATTTTCAGTGAACCTGACTAAAGCGGTAGCTTTGGGCGACAGCAATTTGTTTGAGCGTGCCCGCTGTTTGGTTTGTGGTGACGATGCGGTGCAGCCTAAGCCGGCGCCGGACACCTTGTTGATGGCGTGTGCAGAAATGCAATGCCGCCCTGAACAATGCATTTATGTGGGTGATGCAGAGCGCGATGTGGTGGCGGGCAAAGCGGCCGGCATGAAAACCGTGGTGGCTTTGTTTGGCTATTTGGCTGAGACAGACAGGCCGCATGAGTGGGGTGCGGATGCCTCCATTAAAACCCCGGACGCTTTGCTGGAAAATCTAAGTTGCTGTGATTAATGGCGCGCGCCGTTTAAGCGATACTGCGTCTTTCCATCATGGCTTGTGCGAGTGTGCCACTGTCCACGTATTCTATTTCCCCACCCATGGGCATGCCGCGCGCAATGCGGCTGGTTTTGATGCCACGTGCTTTTAGCAATTCGCTGATGTAATGCGCTGTGGCATCGCCTTCTACCGTGTAGTTGGTGGCCAATATCACTTCTTGCACCATGCCATCTTGCGCTCGTTTTAGCAATTTATCCAAATGGATTTCTTTGGGCCCCACGCCGTCTAGCGGCGACAATCGGCCCATTAATACAAAATACATGCCAGCGTAGGCGCGGGTGTTTTCCAGCATGAGTAAATCGGTGGGCATTTCCACCACGCACAACAAAGCTTTTTCGCGATTTTCAGAGGCGCATAATGGGCACACCGTTTGCTCGCTGAAGGTATTGCATAAATGGCAATGGTCCACCACTTGCAAGGCTTGATTCAGCGCTGTGGCTAAGTCGCTCGCACCTTTTCTGTCACGCTGCAATAGATAGTAAGCCATGCGCTGTGCTGATTTTGGACCCACGCCAGGCAGGCAGCGCAGGCTGTCTATCAGTTGTTCTAAAGTGGGTGGATTTTTCATTAAGCGTTAAAAGCTTAATCTTAAAAAGGCAGTTTCATGCCGGCTGGCATGTAATTGGTCATGCGAGCGGAGGAGGTGGCTTCGGCTTTTGCCGTGGCATCTTTTAATGCAATGACCAGTAAATCTTCTAAGGTTTCTTTGTCGTCCATCACGCTGTCGTCTATGGCGACGCGTTTTACCACGTTATTGCAAGCCATGGTAACTTTGACCAAGCCGTTGCTGGCGACGCCTTCAACCTCTATATTAGCCAATTCAGCCTGGGCTTTTTGCATATTAGCTTGCATTTGCTGGGCCTGTTTCATCATGTTGGCCATGCCGCCTTTCATCATCGTGCTGCTCCTTAGATTGTATTAAATGGGTTTAATGCTGTTGGGTATGATTTGTGCGCCAAAATCGTTAATCAAGGCTTGCACAAAACTGTCGTTGCCTATGCCTGTTTCGGCCGCGCTTTGCGCCTGGGCTTTTTCTTGGCTTATTTGTTGGGCGGGCGTATTGCCTGTGCCACCCACGCTGAATTGCAATTTAATTTTTTTATCAAAATGCTGGTTAATGGCGCTGCTCAATTTTTCTTGGTAATTGGGCAGTAATAAGTGTTTTTGCGCTTCAGGGACGCTTAAGCTGATGCTGTTTTCATCAAAGCTGATGAGTTCGCAATGTTGCGATAAAGCGCGCGCCAAGCCTAGCTTTAAATCGTCCACCAGTGCACGCCAGTCGCCATTGAATGGCTTGGTCATGCCAGGGGCTAGTCCTACGTTGTCAGCCGGATACGCTTGCTCGACCACGGCCGGCGCTTCTTCTATGACAGAAGATGTCGGCACTGGCGTGTCGGCTATCTTTTCTGCCGTAGCTGCAGCAGAGCTAGGCACTGCTGCTTCAACTGGAATAGGCTTGGTCACTGATGAGATGGTCGGTTTGCTAGGGCTGGCTTGCGATGGCTTACTCAGGTCTTGTTCCTTGGGGCTAAAAGCCAGCATGCGCAGCAAGGTCATGCTAAAGCCAGCAAATTCGTCAGGGGCCAAGCTGATGTCGCGTCGACCTAACAAGGCAATTTGATAATACAACTGCAAGCTTTCGGCCGGTATTCTTTGTGCAAAATCCAACAATACACCACGTTCAGGTAAATCATGGGCAACGCTGTCAGGTACCGTTTGTGCCACGGCAATTTGATGCAGCAATTGCGCTAAATCATTCAGAGCGCTTTCAAACGACAGGCTGCGTTGTTCCATGGCTTTGGTTTGGGCGATTAAGCTAGAGCCATCACCCGCCAGCAAGGCATTTATTAATTGGTGCAAATAGCTTTGGTCAATCGCGCCTAGCATGTCGCGCACTTCGGCTTCATTGACCGATTGGCCGCCGTAAGCGATGGCTTGGTCGGTTAAGGACAGTGCATCACGCATGCTGCCGTCGGCTGCGCGCGCTATCAGGTGAAGCGCGCTGGCTTGGTAGGGGATGTTTTCTTGCCCAAGTATGTTTTGCAAGTGGTCTATGATGGAGCTGCCGGCCATTTGCCGTAAGTTAAATTGCAAACAGCGCGACAGTACCGTGACCGGCACTTTTTGTGGGTCTGTCGTGGCCAGTATGAATTTAACGTGGGCTGGCGGTTCTTCCAGCGTTTTAAGCATGGCGTTGAAGGCACTTTTAGACAGCATATGCACTTCATCGATGATGTAGACTTTAAAGCGGCCAGCCGTGGGGGCGTATTGGGCATTGTCTAACAAATCACGCATGGCATCGACTTGTGTGTTGCTGGCGGCATCGACTTCTATTAAATCTACAAAGCGCCCCCTATCAATTTCCGTGCAAGCGCTGCATACGCCACAGGGTTTGGCGCTGATGCCGTTCTCGCAGTTTAATGATTTGGCTAGGATACGGGCTAAAGTGGTTTTACCCACCCCGCGGGTGCCAGTAAATAGGTAAGCATGGTGCAGGCGTTGTTGATCCAATGCGTTGCTTAAAGCGCGCACCACATGGTCTTGTCCAACCAAGGTTTCAAATGATTTTGGGCGCCATTTACGGGCCAGTACTTGGTAGCTCATGAGATTAATGCATCTGCTTTCATTGGCTAATTTAATCGAATTGTTTCACCCACACTAGCGCGTTCGCCTAAGTCCATGAGCCGGCAGTTTGCCATGCAACACTCAGGTCAATAAGGAGGCGAGCCTTGCCCCCGGCACTTGCTCAATAGTTGTGGCTGCTTGCTTCCGCACCTGACCAGATTGGCTATCTTACAATGCGGGGAGGCCCGCCAAGATGCAATTTTACAATACTTTAAGGCTTAGGCTGCAGTGCAAATTAGAATATTTTAGGTTGGATTAAGAGGCGCTGCAGCGCTGTCGCTTTTCCATAACAAATACACGCGGCAATCAAACTCCAGTTGGTGGTAGCTGGGTTCCATGTGCAGGCAAAGTTGGTAGAAGGCTTTGTCGTGGTTGCGCTCTTTTAGGTGGGCCAGTTCGTGCACGACTATCATGCGCAAAAATTCAGTCGGGCTGCTTTTAAAAAAGCTGGCTATACGTATCTCTTTCTTGGTTTTTAGTTTACTGCCTTGCACCCTAGAAATGCTGGTATTTAGACCTAAGGCATGCTGTGCCACGGTGAGCTTGTTGTCGTAATGGACTTTGTCTAATACTGGCGCATTGCGCAGAAAAGCCAATCGAATGTCATTGCTGTATTGGTAGAGGGCTTTGTCGGTTTGCACGCTATGGCCGGATGGGTAGCGTTCGTTCAGGTAATCGCCCAAGCGGTTTTGTGCCTGCAGTTGCCAGATTTTTTCCTGCAAACTGACGGGGTAATGTTGTAGGTAGTTAAGCGGTGCGGTCATGGCTTATGTTGGGGCTGAAAATGCAAAAAGAGGCATATGCCTCCTTTTGCTGTCACTGTTTGCGAACTATTCTATCAGCAGCTCACGTTTGCCTGGCACGCCGTTCATCGCTTCGGCATCGTCTAGCGCCGTTTTGCGTGAGGTGATGACAGGCCACAGGGTCGCTAGGCGGGCATTAAGTGCAATGAATTCTTGCTGATCGGCCGGCACATCGTCCTCGGCAAAGATGGCTTCGGCCGGGCATTCTGCCACGCATAATGTGCAGTCTATGCATTCGTCTGGGTTGATGGCAAGGAAGTTAGGGCCTTCAACAAAGCAATCTACGGGGCAGACATCAACGCAATCGGTAAATTTGCATTGAATACAATTTTCGGTAACGACATAAGTCATGGTTTATTCCTTAATAGCTAAATTTTTTCTAAGGCGTATTTTAATGGAAATCGCGTTTTAATTAAATCACTTAATGCATGCGCGTCAGGGCAGTGCGCTGGAATTACGTGATCATGCCGGCGCCCACGGTGTTGTTGGTGCTTTCATCAATTACAATAAACGCCCCGGTGGCACGATTGACACTGTAGCTGTCGACCATCAAGGGTTGAGCCAATTTAAAGCTGATACGCGCAATGTCGTTCATTTTTAAATCGCTGCTGGCTTGCTGTTCCAAGGTGTTGACATCCACTTTGTAGTGTATGGCGGCAACTTTGGCCTTGGATTCGCGGGTGGTATGACGAATCACATAAGTGCGTGCCAGCGATAAAGGCGTTTCAGATAGCCAGCAGACATAAGCGTCTATTTGCTTTACCGGCTCTTGCACTTCGCTGGATTTAACGATCATGTCACCACGTGAAGTGTCGATTTCATCTTCCAAGAGCAGGGTGATGCTTTGCTCGGTTTTCGCTGTTTTTAATTCGGTTTCACCCAAATGTATGGCTTTAACTTTGGATTGGTAGCCATTGGGTAACACCGTTACGGCATCGCCTATGGCGATCTCACCCGATTCTATGCGGCCCATAAAGCCGCGGTAGTCATGCAGATCAGCGTCGGCGCTGGCGTGAGGTCGGCAGACAAATTGCACGGGGAAGCGGAACGCCTCCTTGGTTTCGGTGTGGGCGGCCGGGGCTTTTTCCAGAATTTCTAGCAAGGTTTCACCTTGGTACCAATTCATGTTACCCAGTCTGTCGACCAGCATGTCGCCGGCTAAGGCAGACATGGGAATAAAGCGTATGTCGCGTGCTTGAGCCAAGCCTATTTCTTTGGCAAAGGCTAAATAATCGGCACAAATTTTATCGTAACTGGCTTGGTCGTAATTGACCAAGTCCATTTTATTCACCGCCACCACGATGTGTTGTATGCCCACCAAATGGGCTAAATAGCTGTGCCTACGGGTTTGCGTTAACACGCCGCGGCGTGCATCTATCAAAATGATCGCCAGGTTGGCCGTGGAGGCGGCTGTCACCATGTTGCGCGTGTATTGCTCGTGACCAGGGGCGTCGGCAATGATGTATTTGCGTGTGCCCGTGGAGAAGTAGCGGTAAGCCACGTCTATGGTGATGCCTTGTTCACGCTCAGCTTGCAAGCCGTCGGTCAGCAGTGATAAGTCCACCGCGCTTAAGCCGCGCTTTTCTGAGGTGCGTGACATTTGCGTCAAGGTGTCGGCTAAGATAGTTTTGCTGTCAAACAGCAAGCGGCCTATCAGCGTGCTTTTGCCGTCGTCAACCGAGCCGCAGGTCATGAAGCGTAGTAGGCTATCGTTATGTAGGGTGTCGTTTTGAGTTGTCATGGTTTAATTTTTTATTGGCATTTATCTTTGATGGACAGCATTCTCTATTTTCCACTGGGACGAAATTAGAAGTAGCCTTCCTTTTTACGTTGTTCCATAGAAGCGTCTGAGGTTTGGTCGTCTAAACGGGTGGCACCACGCTCGGTAATGGTAGAAGTGGCTGTTTCCAGCACAATTTTTTCTATGCTGTCGGCGTCAGAGGGTACCGGTGCTGTGCAACTGATGTCGCCCACGGTTCTAAAGCGCACTTGCATATTGATGATCTCTTCACCGGCTTTGACTGGGTTGGCCAGTTCCCCGCTGACCAAAGGCACGTTGACTGGGACGATGGAGCCGCCACGCATGACCACGTCGCGTTGGTGGGCAAAATAGATGCTAGGTAAAGTCAATTTTTCGCGCTCTATGTATTGCCAAACGTCCATTTCTGTCCAGTTGGAAATAGGGAAGGCGCGTATATTTTCGCCTTTATGCGAGCGGGCATTATACAAATTCCATAATTCTGGGCGTTGATTTTTTGGGTCCCATTGACCAAACTCATCGCGGAAACTCATGATGCGTTCTTTGGCGCGGGCTTTTTCTTCATCGCGTCTAGCGCCGCCTATGCAGCAATCAAAACCAAATTCCTCTATGGCTTCCAACAAGGTGACGGATTGGTGTTTGTTGCGCGACTCATCGGCCGATTTAAGCACTACGGTACCGCGTTTCATGGAATCTTCCACCGAGCGCACGATTAAGCGTTCGCCTAATTCGGCGGCGCGTTGGTCACGGAAGTCTATGACTTCCTGATAGTTGTGGCCGGTATCGATGTGCATTAAGGGGAAGGGAAAGCGCCCTGGTCTAAAGGCTTTTTCCGCTAGGCGCAATATGCACAAGGAGTCTTTGCCGCCAGAAAACAGCAATACCGGGTTGCTGCATTGCCCTGCAACCTCGCGCAAGATGTAGATGGCTTCAGATTCTAACCAGTCCAAATGGGACAGGGCTTGATTGTTTGATGTCTGTGTAGTCATAAGCTTATTTATTTACGTGTAATCCACATTCTTTGTTTAAAGGGTCTTCCCACCACCAGCGACCGGCACGCACGTCTTCGCCCATGGCAATAGGGCGTGTGCAAGGTGCGCAGCCTATGCTGGGGTAAAATTGCTCGTGCAATTGATTGTAGGGGACAGTGTGCTTATGCACGTAGGCCCAAACTTCTTGCTCAGTCCAATCGCTCAATGGGTTAAATTTTTCCAGTTTATTACCCTCGTCGTACTCACGCACAGGCAAGCTGGCTCGCGTGCTGGCTTGCGCAGCACGCATGCCGGTGACCCAGGCGTCTTGGCCAGCCAATGCGCGCTGCAAGGGCTCTACTTTGCGCATAAAACAGCAGGCTTTACGCAAATCTATGCTGTCGTAAAAGGCGTTGATGCCATGGGTTTTTACATAGTCTTCAACGCTGATGTGCTGTGGAAAATACAGCGTCAGCTTGGTTTGGTAATGGGCTTCTACGCGCGCCATCAAATCGTAGGTTTCGACTGGCAAACGGCCAGTGTCTAGGGAGAATAGGCTGATAGGCAGTGCTTTGCGCAAAATAATATCGGTAAGCACCATGTCTTCCGCACTAAAGCTGTTGGCAAAACTAATGCGAGGCAGTGCCTCGCAAGCGTCTTTTAACAAATGCCATATCTGTTCAGCTTTGCTGTCCACGTTGGCTATTAGGCTAGCCGTCATTTCAGGACGAGTGGCTGGGTTAGTTGCGCTGGGTTTTAAGCTTGAAGTGGTGGACATTTAACTTACCTGTTGTAGCGTCTAAAGGCCGGACGTGCTTCATCGACCGCCCCCTGGTAAGGTTGGCTAAAGTCACTTAGGCTAGCGATGGCTTCTGTGGCACTGCGATCGGTACGCATGGCAAAACTAGTAAAGCCACTGCGTTTTAGGAAAAACAGTTGGTCTCTAAGCACATCGCCGACGGCGCGCAATTCGTTTTTATAGCCATAACGCGTGCGTAACAAGTTGCCCAGCGTAAAGATACGGCCATCGGCAAAGCGTTCCACGTACACCGCAATAATGGGCAATGCGTTCAAATCAGCTTGCGCTTGGCTTAAGTCAGCCAAGGACTCGTGGGTGTCCAAGCACACGCCTATTTCCTGATTGGCTATGCGCGCCTGCAATTGTGCATGGCGAGCAATAAACACCGTCAATGGCAAAATGATTTTGCCGCTGCTAGGGATGACGGTGTTGGCCATTTGTTCTGGCGTGACTGTTTGTTCGCCCGTGAGTTTAAATAAAACAATTTTCCCGGCTTGCTTGCGCACTTCCTGTTGCGAGGCCGGTAAGGTAACCAATTGCCAAAGGTCTTCGCCAATTTGCGCGCCATTGGCCTGCAAGGTGATTAGGTGGCTCATGCGATCACCCCGGCTTTGGCTGTGTTTTTGTCGGCATAGACCTGTGCTTTAAAAGGGGCAACGCCTAAACGTCTGACCGTATCGATAAAGCGTTCTTCGCCATTACGTTGCGCGAGGTAGACGGAAATCAGCTTTTCTATTACTTGCGGCATTTCTTCGGCCGAGAAGGACGGGCCTATGACGGTGCCCAGGCTGGCGTTGTTACCTTGGCTGCCGCCCAGTGTTACTTGGTACCACTCCGAGCCGTCTTTATCTATGCCCAATATGCCTATGTGACCTATGTGGTGGTGGCCGCATGCGTTCATGCAACCAGAAATATTAAGTTCCAGTTCGCCTATGTCGTGCAAGTAATCCAAATTGTCGAATTGCATTTGTATGGCTTGCGCGATTGGTATGCTCTTGGCGTTGGCCAAGCTGCAGAAATCACCGCCTGGGCAACAAATGATGTCGGTTAATAAACCTATGTTCGGCGAGGCTAAGCCTTGCGCACGGGCTTTTTCCCAAAGTGCGTAAGTGTCGCTTAGTTTAACGTCCGCTAGGATTAGGTTTTGTTCATGCGACACACGCAATTCAGCAAAGCTGTATTGCGCTGCCAAGTCCGCCACGGCATGCATTTGTTCGCTGCTGGCATCGCCTGGGGCTTGGCCGTGGGTTTTAAGCGACAGAGTGACGGATCGGTAGCCTGGTATTTTGTGTGCGTGTAAGCTGCGTTTGGCCCAGGCGGCAAACGCCGGATTGCTGGCGATGGCGGCATCGTAAGTCGCGTCGTGGTGAGCCAGCGCCTCATAAGGCATGGGTTCAAAATGCTGAGCTACTCTGGCCAATTCTGCTTCGGTGATGGTGTTGGGCGCGTCTTTTAAGTGCGCCCATTCCTCTTCCACCTGGTGCTTGAATTCGTCTATGCCTAAGGCTTTCACTAAAATCTTGATGCGCGCTTTGTAGGCGTTGTCACGGCGACCGTGTAAATTATAAACGCGGACTATGGCTTCGCAGTAAGTGAGCGCGTGTTGCCACTCCAAGTGTTCACGTATGACAGTGCCTAATATAGGCGTACGACCCAAACCGCCACCCACCCACACTTTGATGGCCAATTTTTGATGGCTGTCTAGATAGAACTCCATGCCTATGTCGTGTGCTTGCACGATGGCTCTGTCGTTTTTAGTGCCGGACACGGCAATTTTGAATTTGCGCGGTAATAAAGCAAATTCCGGGTGAAATGTGCTCCATTGGCGCATCACTTCGGCCATGGCGCGCGGATCGACCACTTCGTCCGGGGCCACGCCAGCAAATTGGTCGGTAGTGATGTTGCGTATGCAGTTGCCTGAGGTTTGTATGGCATGCATTTCCACCTTGGCCAATTCCGCCAAGATATCCGGCACATCGGCCAGCAATGGCCAGTTAAGTTGCATGTTTTGTCGGGTGCTGAAGTGACCGTAGGCTTTATCGTATTGGCTGGCAATGTCGGCTAGCTTGTGCAATTGTCTGCTAGAAAGCATGCCATAGGGCACGGCTATCCTGAGCATGGGGGCGTGGCGCTGAATGTATAAGCCGTTTTGCAAACGCAAAGGACGAAATTCCTCTTCGCTTAATTCCCCAGCGAGGTAGCGTTTGGTTTGATCGCGGTATTGAGCGACGCGCTCATCCACTAAACTTTGGTCTATTTCGTCGTACTTATACATGGTGTATTTTTCTTAATCTTTTCTGTTGTTGCGGTGAGTTGGACTGAGTTCAAAGCTGAAAAAATGCCCTGCGCTAGCAGCCAACATTTTAATGGAAAACCAGCTTCAAGCCCACAAAAATTAGTATTAATGCTAGGGCGATACGCACCCAATGTTCGGCCAGTTTTAAACTCAAATGGCTGCCTATCCATATGCCAGGAATGGAGCCTATTAACAAGGTGCCTAGTAAACTGTAGTCCACTGTACCAAGGCTGGCATGGCCTAAGCCTGCCACCAAGGTGAGTGGGACGGCATGGGCGATGTCCGAGCCAATGATGGTGGTGATGGCTCGGTTAGGGTAAATAATCAACAAAGCCGTTACGCCCAGTGCGCCTGCACCTACCGAAGTTAGGGTGACTAAAAAGCCTAAAATTAAGCCCAATAGCAGGGTTAAGTACGGTGCCCATGTGGCGCTGACCAAGTGTTCTTTTTTAGACAGTTTGGTTAGTTGGTTGCGAAAAAGCACCGACAAAGAGGTAATTAACAAAGCGATACCCAGCCAAAATTTAATGCTGTTAACGGCCGCGTCGGAGGCGATGTCCATGTGCTTTAAATTGAGCGTCGTGATAATGGATGCCGGAACGCTGCCGTAAGCCAGCAGTCGCACTATCTTCCAATCAATGTTGCCCAGTTTGCCGTGGGCAAAAATCCCCACACTTTTAGTTACGGCGGCATACAGCAAGTCCGTACCCACTGCAAATGCCGGTTTAATATGAAAAAACAGCACCAGTATGGGCGTCATTAATGATCCGCCGCCTACGCCGGTGAGGCCAACTAACAAGCCGACTAAAAAGCCGGCGATGATATAACCAAATTCCATGTGGAGTATCCGTTATTAAATGGGTTGAGCTAAAATTTAGATGCGCACTATAGCAGTTATAAATCGCATGTTTTAGAATATGTTATTCTATGCGTATAATTTTTAGTTATATTAAATTCACTGTTCAAACAGAATGGAATGATTATGAAGTTACAGCAATTGCGTTACCTCAATGAAGTCGCGCGGCAAGACCTCAATATCACCAATGCAGCCGAGGTTTTATACACCTCGCAACCTGGTGTGAGTAAGCAGATTCAATTGTTTGAAGAAGAGATAGGCTTGCAGATTTTTCAGCGCAACGGTAAGCGTCTAACTGGCATTACTGAGCCTGGTCAACAAATACTGGCATTGGCGGCTAAAGTCATGCAGCAAGTGGATAACATCAAACGCGTGGGCGATGAATTTGCCAACATAGAAACCGGCACCTTGACTATCGCCACCACGCACACGCAAGCACGCTATAAATTGCCTGCCGCTGTAAAAACCTTTATGACTAAGTTTCCGCAAGTAAAGTTGAATATCCATCAAGGCAATCCCAAGCAAGTGGCGGAGCAAGTGGCCAATGGCGATGCAGACATAGGCATCGCCACCGAATACATCAGTGATTTTGAAAATTTGCTGTGTTTGCCTTGCTACAAATGGAACCGTTGTGTGGTGGTGCCGCATGGCCATCCATTATTGTCGGACGGTGCGCTTACGCTTAAAAAGTTAGCAACTTACCCCTTAATTACCTACGACTTCGGTTTTACTGGAGGCACCTTGGTGTCAACCACCTTCAGCGATGCCGGGTTATCGCCTAATGTGGTGTTAACCGCCATCGATGCCGACGTGATTAAGACTTACGTGACGCTAGGTTTGGGTGTGGGCTTGTTGGCCAACATGGCTTATGACGAGGAGCGCGATGCCAATTTGGTGAAAGTCGATGTTAGCCATTTATTCGCCGACAGCACAACCTATTTGGGGGTGCGTAAAGATGCTTTTTTACGCAGTTATATGTACGGCTTCATTGAATTAATTGCGCCACAATTTAATGCCGCAGCGGTAAATGCGGCGCTTAAAATCAGTGCATAATTAGCACTTAGCTTCAAGAAAAAAGGGAATTTATGCGTCTGTCGGCTGGGGTGTTAACGTTGGTATGCATGCTCATTGGCTGCAGTGTAAATCAGCCTATGCCTCAAGCCACGCTAATGGGCCAAGTGGAAGCCGGCATGCCGGCCATGAACAAAAGCAATGCCATCTATGAATTGCCCGTGCGTGAGGGATTAAGTTACCAAGACGTGGCGGACAGCTTGAAAAGTTTGGCGCTGAGCATGAATTTTGTTAACCCCGCGAATTTTTCCATCACCGAACACATCAAAAACCGTGGCATTGATCCGCAAGGCATCAAGGAAGTGCAAAGTTTTTGCAATTTAAGCCTAGGCACGGAAATCTTTTTAGATCACCCGGAATTCCTGGTGTTTGCCCCATGCCGTATAGCTATCTATGAAAAACCGGACGCCAATAAGCGCATGCGTTTATTCATTGCGCTGGCCAGACCCACTTACGATTTAAGCCATATTAAGCAGCCAAGTTTGCGCGCGCAGCAAGCCGCGGTGGCGCTAGAAACAAGCTTGTTAAGCTTGATACACAAAGCCAGTAAAGGGGATTTTTGATGGCTAGGCTCACGGACATAGACATCGCGCAAGCCGCCACGCTGCAGCCCATCGTGCAAATTGCAGCCAAGCTTGATTTGCGGGCAGAGGACTTGCTGCATTATGGCCCGCACATAGCCAAACTGTCGGAACAAGCCGTGCGCAAATCGCAGGCTAAGCCGGACGGTAAGTTAATACTCGTTACGGCCATCAGCCCGACCCCAGCCGGCGAGGGTAAAACCACCACGACCATAGGCTTGGCTGACGCTTTAAATCAATCGCTAGCAGTTGCGGGCAGGCGCGCCATGGTATGCATGCGCGAACCCTCATTGGGGCCAGTCTTTGGCCTTAAAGGTGGCGCAACCGGCGGCGGCTATTCCCAGGTGCTGCCCATGGAAGACATTAATTTGCATTTCACCGGCGACTTTCATGCCATCAGCAGTGCCAACAATTTACTGGCCGCATTGATAGATAACCATATTTACCAAGGCAATGCTTTAAACATTGATCCGGACAGCATCACATGGCGTCGATGCATGGACATGAATGACAGAGCGCTGCGTGACCTCGTCATTAAAACCCAGTATAAAGACCGCTTGTCCAATGAATTTAAGCCTTGCAGCAGGCAAAGCGGCTTTGACATTACCGTGGCCAGCGAAGTGATGGCGGTGTTTTGCCTAGCCAAATCATTGGGCGATTTGCAGCAGCGCTTGGCGAACATACAGATAGGTTTAAATAAGCAGCAAGAACCGATATTGGCTAGTGACTTGCAAGCCGAAGGCGCGATGACGGCATTGCTAAAAAATGCCTTTCAACCCACCTTGGTACAAACGCTGGCGCAAACCCCGGCTTTGGTGCATGGCGGCCCGTTTGCCAATATCGCCCATGGCTGCAATTCCGTGGTGGCCACGCAAGCGGCGCTGAAACTGGCTGATTATGTGGTGACGGAAGCGGGTTTTGGCGCCGATTTAGGGGCTGAAAAATTCATCGATATTAAGTGCAGAAAAGCCGGTTTAAAACCATCGCTAGCGGTATTGGTGGCCACCGTGCGTGCGCTAAAATTCCACGGTGGGGTGGCATTGCCGGACTTAAATCAAGAAAATTTAAGCGCATTGAAGGTCGGCATGGCTAATTTAGAAAAACACCTGAGCAATTTACAGCAGCACTTTAATCTACCGGTGCTGGTGGCGATTAATCATTTTGACAGCGACAGCGATGCGGAAGTAGCTATGCTGCAGGCCGAGGTGGCTAGCTTGGGTAGCCTGGCAGTAGTTTGCACGCATTGGGCCAATGGCGCGGCCGGTGCTAGCGACCTAGCGGCGGCAGTGTTGGCGCTGACCGACACAAACGCGGAATGTGCGTTCAAGCTGCTGTACCCAGATACCATGCCTTTGGCCGATAAAATCACTACGATCGCGCAACGCATTTACGGCGCAAGCCACGTTGAATTTAGTCCCAAGGCGCAAGCCAGCCTAGCCATCTTGGAAAAGCAATACGGGCATTTCCCGGTATGCATAGCTAAAACACAGTATTCATTCTCGGCTAACCCCAGTTTACGAGGCGCGCCCACGGGTCATGTGTTGCGTGTGCGCGAATTGCGCTTATCGCGCGGGGCGGAATTTGTGGTGGCGATTTGTGGTGACATCATGACCATGCCAGGCTTACCAAAACAGCCGGCCAGTATGTGCATTGGCGTTAATCAAGCGGGCAGCATAAGCGGTTTAAGTTAATTGATAGTGCTAGCAGAAGCCGGCTTTGCCGAGCAAACGATTAACAAATCCCGTTTTCTTGCCATGGCGTTGCCGGTGGCTGATGAGCGTGAGGTCTCGGCAGCGCTGCGTGCATTCGCCGCCAAGCATGCTAGCGCACACCATTTGACCTATGCTTACCGATTAAAGCTAGCGTCTGCCATCGTGCCTAGATTTTCAGACGCCGGTGAACCGTCCGGTACGGCCGGCATGCCGGTATTGAAGCTCATAGAAGGGCGCGATTTAATTAATGTTTGCGTGGCAGTGATACGCTATTACGGCGGCATTAATTTGGGCACGGGCGGCTTGGCCAGAGCTTACGGCGGCACCGCCAAGTTAGCGCTCGACCAAGCAAACACCCATGATTTTATGGAAATGAAGCAGTACGTATTGAGCCTTAGTTACAAACAAATGGATAGCATGAGTAGTGCTTTACTGAAATGCCATGGCAGCATCGTTAGTAAAAGCTTTGGTGAACAAGTCGATTTGGTGCTGAATTTGCCCGTGCATGAAGCGGCTAATTTTTTAAATCGCTTTAAGCCGTATGCCCAGTAGGCCTATTTTTCATCAACAAACAAATCGGCTTGTGCTATTGTGGCAAAAATTTTCAAGGTTTAATTTATGATTAAAACAGTCAATCACACTCCCGCTAGCGTGCACGAAGTAGCCGCTTGGACCATGGCCGCCTTGGCGCTCGTGTTCGTACTGCAATTTCATTTGCTACCGGCCGTGTTGGCGGGCTTGCTGGTGTTTGAGTTGGTGCACATTATTACGCCCATGTTGGCTAGAAGTATGCCCAGCAAAAACCCCAACAATGTCTCTAAGTTATGGGCAGTGGCCATATTGGTGGTGATTATTGTCAGTCTGTTGGCGTTTGCTGGTGCAGGTTTGGTGGCTTTTTTTAGGTCGGATTCAGGCAGCTTAACGGTTTTGCTGGCAAAAATGGCGCAAATCATAGAAGACAGTCGCAAGATATTGCCGGCTTGGTTGTTTGAGCATTTGCCAGCCGACGCCATCGCTTTTAAAGAGCAGGCATCGCTATGGTTGCGTACGCATGCCGATGAATTGCAAGTGGTTGGGAAAGAAGCCGGTAGGGCGACCGCGCACATATTGATAGGCATGATCGTAGGCGGCATCTTGGCCGTACGCGATGCCGTGGCCATGGATAACTTCAAGCCTTTTGCGCGCGCCTTGGCCTGTAGGGGCGAATTTTTTAGTGACGCGTTCAGGCGCGTTGTGTTTGCACAAGTGCGCATTTCCGCCATCAACACGGTGTTTACGGCCACGTACTTGGCCTTGGTGTTGCCTGCGATGGGCGTGCACTTGCCGCTCATTAAAACCATGATAGCCATTACTTTTGTCGTGGGCCTCATACCAGTGATAGGTAATTTGATTTCCAACACCATGATAGTGATCGTCAGCTTAAGCCAGTCCTTATTGGTGGCCGTTGGGTCCTTGGTGTATTTGGTCGTCATCCACAAGTTGGAGTATTTTTTAAATGCCAGGATTGTAGGCAGTCAGATACGCGCCAACGCTTGGGAACTGCTGATTGCCATGCTCTGCATGGAAGCGGCCTTTGGCTTGACAGGCATAGTGGCCGCGCCTATTTACTACGCTTACATTAAATCCGAGTTGCGCGCGCGCGATTTGGTCTAGCTCAAGTTCATTTTACAAGTTCAGTTCAAGCGCCTTTCTAAAATGCCAGCCCGGCCGCATCAGGTATAATCATTGCCATGATACAAATCACTATATTAGTCCTGCTGCTGCTTATTTGCCTGCTCTTACTCAAGCTCATCGCCCGTGGTACGGCCGATAATTCGCAGGCATTAATTTTGCAACAATTGGAAGACAAGCACAGAGCCATGCTGCTGGATTTTAATGATGGTTTAAATAAGTTGGGTGACCGATTGGGCGCATCATCGCAAGAAAGCAGCGAACGCCTGCGCAGCAGTGTGGCCAATGAGTTGCAAAGCACACGCGAAGCCATGCAAGCCTTACAATTGGCACAAAACAGCAATTTAGCGCTGACCCGTGAGAGCATCATGGAGAAATTGCACACCACCTTGGCAGAACAAGGCCAGGCCCAACAAGCCTTGATTAACGACACCATGTTAAAAGCCACCACCACGCTTAGCCTCAGCATAGAAAGTTTAAGTAAGATTGTGGATGGACGTTTGGAGCAAATAGGTGGCAAAGTGTCTGAGCGTTTAGACGAAGGCTTTAAAAAAACCAATCAAACCTTTGTCGATGTGATGGTGCGCTTAGCCACCATAGATGAGGCGCAAAAGAAAATCGACGGCTTAACCACCAATGTGGTCAGTTTGCAAGAGTTACTGGGCGACAAGCGTTCGCGAGGAGCGTTCGGCGAGGTGCAATTGGAAGCTTTGGTGCGCAATGTCTTGCCGGTGAACAGTTATGCCATGCAGCACACCTTTGAAAACGGCACGCGTGCGGATTGCGCTTTATTCCTCCCTGAGCCTACCGGTACCGTCGCGGTGGACAGTAAGTTTCCCTTGGAAAATTACCACCGCATGTTTGATGCTAAATTAAGCGAAGCCGAGCAGTTGCTAGCGGAAAAGCAATTTAAGCTGGATGTAAAAAAGCACGTTGATGACATAGCGAAAAAGTACATCATCTCCAACGTCACCTCTGACGGTGCAGTCATGTTCATCCCAGCAGAAGCGGTGTTTGCGGAATTGCATGCTTACCACCAGGACGTGATTGAGTACGCTATGAATAAGCGTGTGTGGGTGGTTTCACCGACCACCTTAATGGCGGTATTGAACACCGCGCGCGCGGTGTTAAAAGACGTAGAAACGCGCAAGCAAGTGCATGTGATCAAGGAGGAGTTGGCTAAGTTAAGCAAAGATTTCGGACGCTTTGATCAGCGCATGAAGAAGTTGGCAGACAACATACGTCAAGCCCATGAAAATGCCCAAGATGTGCACATCTCTAGCCAAAAAATTACCCAACGTTTTGCCAAAATAGAGCGCGTTGAACTCGCCGACAAATCGCTGGAGGTGTTGGATGTTATTGATGACAAAGAAGATTATTAGTAATTTATAAATATATGAAAATTAAGATATTTTATTTTGCAAGATTGAAGGAAACCTTGAAGTTTTCCAGCGAAGACTTGGAGTTGCCTGAGGCTGAACTGAGCTTAATTAAACTTAAAGGCGTGCTGGCGAAACGCAGTGAGGTTTGGCAGAAAATGCTGCTTGGTAACTTGAAGGTTAGGGGTGCCATTAACCATGAATTGGTGGATGACCATGCCTTGATCGTGGACGGCGATGAAGTGGCTTTTTTCCCACCGGTGACCGGCGGCTAAGCCAGTAAGATACTGCAGATGAAGGTGGCCGTTCAAAGCGAGGATTTTGATCTAAACTTAGAGTTAAGCCGCATGCGTGCCGCACGAAATGACATAGGCGCCATAGTGAGTTTTATTGGGTTGGTGCGCGATTTAAATGACGGTGCGGCTGTTACTCAGCTAACGCTGGAGCACTACCCAGGCATGACAGAAAAAGCCTTGCTCGCCATCGTAAAGGAAGCGAGTAGCCGTTGGGATGTGTTGGACGCCACCTTGATTCACCGCGTAGGCACTTTGCAGGCAGCGGAGCAAATCGTGTTAGTGGCGGTCTGCAGTGCGCACCGGGAGCATGCGTTTCTAGCCTGTGAATTTATGATGGATTATTTAAAGACGCAAGCGCCTTTTTGGAAGAAAGAGCTGACCGAAAATGGAGAGCATTGGTTGGATGATAAAGCGAGCGACCATGATGCGCTTGGTCGATGGAAAACTAACGATCTTTAGCACAGCATTAACTACCCGCCGGTGAGGCAAATCCTTAAACCGTTTTAATTATTGAATTAGGTGATATGTCACAGTCTTTAAAGCCACAACAATTAACCCTCAATATAGACCCCAAGCAATTCACCTTTGCCGACACTTCGGCATTGCTGGGTGCGAAGCAGCGCAGTGCGCAGCATCAAGCTTGGGTGGCGCAATCCGAGGCTAAGAAAGCCGCTGAATTCGGTTTGGCCATCCGTCAGCCAGGCTTTAATTTACTGGCCTTAGGCGAGTCAGGGACAGGGCGCACCACCTTGATGTTAAGTGCCATGCACGAGGCCGCAGCTAAGCAAGCCCAGCCAAACGATTTGGTTGCTTTATATCCTTTTGACAGCAATGGCAAGCCGCTCTTTCTAAAATTGCCTGCTGGCGTGGGAGGTCAGCTAAAACAAAGCTTGGATCAGTTTGTTCGGCATTTAGCTAAGGAACTCCCTAATCTGCTGGAGGCGCGCATCAAGGATCGAGCGTCTAGCGCTATCCTGGCTTTTTTAAGTACTCAACTGGCCAGCATCAACTCCGGTATTGCTTATATTGCTGACAACAAAGCCTTAACGGCTTATTTCGAATGGATGCAGAAAGACATACTGGATTACTTAGAAGCATGGCAACCTAGCGCTGCAGGCGATAATGACAGCAATTTGGATGCTTTGCTCAGTGAAAGTTTTTTTGGTCGTTATCGCGTCAATCTTTTGGTTGATCACCATGTGGGGCTGCTGGCTGGGGGGCAATCTGGGCCGCATACGCCCGTCATTTACGATAACGACCCCAGTTTGCAATCCCTGTTTGGTGGCATAGAAAGCGCTGCTGAATCGAGTGCCGCGCCAGACTTCTTACGTTTGCGTGCTGGTAATTTATTGCGCGCGGATGGCGGTACCTTGCTTATTAACTTACGCGACCTATTGGCGGACGAAGCGAACGGTTCGCAGATATTAGAAAAACTGCACCGTTTTCTTCGCAATGGCACGCTACAAATTGAAGATTTATCCAGCGGCAGCAGTCAAGGTGGCAGCTTTGTTAGCGCGCAAGCGGCCATAGCGGTATCAGTTAAGTTGGTGCTAGTGGCAACGCGCGAGGACTATTACTTATTAATTGATGAGAACTACGATTTCTTTGATTATTTCCCCATCAAAATCGAGTTTGCGGAAAAGGTAAAAGCCAGCCCAGAAAATTACGCTGCTTACGCCGCCTTCATCGCGCAAAAATGCCAGCAATTTAATTGCAGTCATTTCACCGCAGCCGCTGTTGTGGCTTTGTTGCAGGCCATGCACAGATTGGAAGAAGATCAAACGCGCTTAAGCACAGAATTTGCCGTTTTAGAAAAGCTCATGCTAGAAAGTGCGGCAGCGGCCAGTTTGCGTGAGGCTAAGTTGGTCGACGTGGAAGACGTGAAGGCTGCGATCAGCCGCCGTTATGCAAGGCACGGCTACATAGAAGGCCACATGCGTGACTCCATCATAGACAATGAACTGATGATTACCGTGCAAGGCGAGGCGGTAGGGCAAATTAATGGCCTAACCCATATCGATCTGGCGGATGCCAGCTTTGGTTCGCCCATTCGTATTTCGGCCAATTGCTACGCCGGTCGCCGCGACGTGTTAACTATAGACCGGGAAGTGTTGATGAGCGGTCCTACGCATGACAAGGGCGTGATGATATTGCAAAGTTGGTTGCACACCAATTTTGCCAAGCTAAATCCACTCAATATGACGGCTTCCTTGGTGTTCGAGCAAGAGTATAACGGCGTGGATGGTGACTCCGCATCCTGTGCTGAGTTATTTGTGTTGCTGTCCTCCTTATCTAAATTAGCCATTAAGCAAGGCATAGCCGTTACCGGTGCCTTAAACCAGCACGGTGAAGTCTTGCCGGTAGGCGGCCTGAATGAAAAGATAGAAGGCTACTTTAGGGTGTGTAAAGACATAGGACTGGATGGAACGCAAGGGGTGTTAATCCCCAGTCGTAATGTACGCCATCTCATGTTGGCTGATGAAGTGGTGGAAGCCGTGGCGCAAGGTAAATTCCACATTAACACCATGAACAACGTGGCTGAGGGTATTTTGCATTTAACAGGCCACAGTTTGGAAGCGGTGAGTTTATTAGCAGCCGATACTTTGGCATCCTTCAAATTGGTGTTGGAGCAGAATTTGCCAAAAACGACTTTGCTCGAGTTGTCGCGTTAAGCCATTCACCAAGCCTAAAAATAGCATGAGCAGTGAAGTCGAAACTAAATGCAGGCTAGACAAATGGTTGTGGGCAGCCCGTTTCTTTAAAACCCGTAGTTTGGCTACAACCGCCATAGACACCGGTAAAGTCCATTTGGATGGCGATAGGGTAAAGCCGTCTAAAGAATTGCGCCCTGGGCAATTGGTGCAGATACGAACCCGCGACATTGAGATTGAAGTGGCAGTGCAGGCTTTATCTAATGTGCGTAAGGGTGCGCCTGAGGCGGCATTGCTTTTCCAAGAAACGCCGGCCAGTAAAACCCGTAGGGAGCAGGCTAAAATCGCTGGCTTGGATGGGCATGGCCAGCGTGAGCGGGGAGCAGGCAGGCCGACCAAACGGCAGTTGCGCGATATTAAAAAATTCACCGGCAGCACCTATGAATAAAAGCCAGTAATAAAGCCACTACCATCCCAGCAGATGCATATGCTTAAACGATTTTTTATCTGCATGGCTTATTTTGGTTGGTATCAACAAAAACCCCAGGTTAGCGGTGGTTATTTATAACCATATTGTAATAAATTGTAAATAAATCAATGGGCTATTCTATTTTTGCTAAAATAACAAGCACGGAAATAGTGTGTTAGGGAAACCGTCTTAGCAGCTAATTTCTGGGATATTATCAAGAATGGAGATTTGAGTATGTTACGTTTATCAGTAGGTGCCACCCTAGTAGCCGCTGTATTTTTTGCAAACACTGCCATAGCTGGTCACGACAACCTTAAACCTAAAGCGCACGATAGTTTAGGTAAAGCGGCAAAAGCGGCATTGGCATCGCACGATGGCAAAATTGTTAAAGTTGAATTCAAAAACGAAGGTAAAAATGGCGTTTATGAATTTGATATTGAATCCGCAGATGGCACATCATGGGACATTGAAGTCGACGCTAAAACCAGCAAAGTGACTGAGGTTGAGCAAGAAGTTAAAGCCGACGATGTTAAGTTTAAAGCCGCAGCCAAGGTGACTGAAGCAGCTGCTAAAGCCACAGCGCTGGCTGCACACCCAGGTACTGTTGCTGAGACTGAATACGAAGTCGAAGCCGATGGTAAAGCCTCTTACGAATTCGATATTACTGCAGCCGATGGCAAAGAGTTTAAAGTCGAAGTCGATGCCACCACAGGTAAAATTGTGGAAGATAACGAAGAAGCTTACCAGATCGGTAAAGAGTAATAGCTCGATTTACTTAATCTAGGTTTTAAGAGCAGAAAAGGCGCCATGGGCGCCTTTTCTGCTTTTGTAATATGCAAATACACAAAAATGGAGTGAGGAATCTACCCAGTTTACTGTACACACAACCCTTATAATTATGTAACAGCAAAAAGTCCTAGTGATAGTCTTCCCTAATAATTACTATGCGATAACCGTGCCAACTTTTATTCTTTTCGTATAAGTGGTCTAAGTTAATGATTATTAACTACTTTATTCAGAAAGTTCCGAATCGCGTCGCCGGGTAATGTTTTTTTAAAGCTGGTTAAAACTAACCAATGTGGTTGTAATAAACCACCATTTCTTCGTGTGCTAGGCCCTTAAAAGTTTCAATTGCTGACTTATTAGAGCCGCTTTTAATCGCTGTATGCCTTGCGTCATCTCGGCTATGCTTAAATGTGCGTAACCTAGGCGTATGGCTGATATCGGGTGCTTGGAAGAAGCGTAGTCACTGGCAAGCGAAAGGCTTATTTTTTCTGATGTGGCATCGGCTTGAAGTCTGACCATGTCTATCCATGGTTTAACTTCCAACCAAATGGCTAACCCGCTTTCCGGAGCGCGAAAGCTTACAAACTCAGCCAACTCATCTTCTATGAGCGCGATCATGCCCGCTTGCCTCGCTTGGTAAACTTTCAAGGTGCGCGCTCTATGCCTTTTTATTTCGCCGTTATTGAGTAGTTCTGTTATGGCCATTTGCTTGACGGGGTCGGCTTGACCATCTATTAATCTTATTCGATCGGCACATAGCGCTATCATGGCTTTATTGGCCACTAGGTAGCCTAAGTCTAAGCTGGCGCCAAAAACCTTGTTTAGTGAGCCAAGGTAGATTAAATGCTTAGATTGGGTGCTGCTTGAGATCGCTAAGCTGCTACTGTTGTTAAAGTTGTATTCATGGCCAGCATCTTCTTCAATGATTAGAAAGTCATACTGTATGGCTAATTGCAACAGTGCCAGTCTGCGTTGGGCAGACATGCGTATTGTGGTCGGAATTTGGTGGTGCGGTGTTACATAAACGGCGCGTATTTTGTATTGCACACAAAGCAACTCTAGGTTAGCCATGTCTATGCCATCATGGTCGTGCGCAACATTTAATATATTTGCGCCACAGTCGGCAAATGCCTCACGTGCGCGAGGGTTGCTAAGTTGTTCAAGCACCACAAAATCATTAACCTGGGTGATGGTTTTGGCAATAACATACAAACCCATTTGGCTGCTCGCCAGGGTACAAATTTCCTCTGCATTGGCATGTAGGCCACGCTCTGCATTCAGCATGTGCATCAGTGCTAGGCGCAAGTTTAAATTGCCCTTGGCGTCATTAACGTTACATGGGGTTTGCCGAGCGCACATAATTAAGGCGTGGCGCATGGCTCTAGCTATCATTTCAAAAGGAATCAGTCTGTCGTCGGCCAAGTCAGCATTCAAAGCAATTCTGTCTGCAGTTTGATTGCTGTTGCTAGCGATAGGCTCTGTGGAAAAGGCTAAGCTGACTGACTTGGTGGCGGTGCCGGGTTTGATGCTGGACGCTTTTGAAGAAATAAAGGTGCCGCGTTTATTTTCGCATACTAACCAACCTTGTGCCACCAATTCCTCATACGCTTGTATGATGGTTTTTCGGTTAACTTTTATTTTTTTAGCTAAATCTCGCGTGCCAGGGAGGGCGGTGCCTGCAGTAAATCGACCATTTTGAATGTCGCTAATAATTTGCTGGGCAATTTGCACATGAATGGCCATAGCCGATTCGCGTTCTATAGCAACATTGAGTTCCCACGGTCTTAACATCCAGTCCTCCTAACCACGCAGCGTAATGCTGAAACGGATTTTCAAATAGGCGGGCATTCACCATAAACGGTGTGGCCGACGCTAATGAAAAATCACGATTGAGGGATACTAGGAGAACCCAAGCTGTGCATCATAGCAAACTAATTATTTTTTACTAAATATATTATCTGGACCAGTACGTATTAAAAAACTGGAGGGCATATTCCGCATGGTTTCTATATAAAGTTGCATTTGTTTACAAATTGAAACAATTTTTTGTTAAAGCACGTAGGTGTTTTGACTGATGCTTGTATCGATTATCTGACATCCTAGTGCCAGTTTTACGTGGACAAATTGGGGCGAACATGTCCCATTCTTAAAAATTATCTTTGGAGATAACTATGTTTACAAAAAAACGTGTAATAGGTCTTGCGGTTAGTGCAGCCATTGCTATGCCTATCATGGCTTCAGCAGCAGCCGACCAAGAAAAAGCAATGAAAGATTCAAACAACTGGTTGCACCCACGTGGTCAACACGACAATCAAGGTTACAGTAAATTAGCGCAGGTTAATAAAGGTAACGTTAAAGGCCTTAAAATGGCTTGGTCATTTGCAACCGGTGTAAACCGTGGTCACGAAGGCTCGCCTGTGATTATTGGTAACATGATGTATTTGCATACAGCATTCCCAAACAACGTTTACGCGCTTGACTTAAACGATAATCAAAAAATCGTTTGGTCTTACTTCCCAAAACAAGATCCATCAGTACAAGCTGTTTTATGTTGCGATAACGTAAACCGCGGTCTTGGCTACGGCGACGGTAAAATCTACCTTCAACAAAACGATGGTAACTTGGTTGCTTTAGACGCTAAAACTGGCGCTAAAGTATGGTCTACATTAGTAAACGACCCAAAAGTCGGCGCTACTAACACCAACGCTCCACACGTAATTAAAGATAAAGTACTTACAGGTTGTTCAGGCGCTGAGTTCGGTGTACGTTGCTTTATCGCAGCTTATAACATCAAAGACGGTTCATTAGCATGGAAAGCTTACTCAACAGGCCCAGATGCTGAAACATTGCACGATAAAAACACCAATAAAGAAAACCCACAATACAACGCCTTGTCCGTATACGAAGACGTTAACGGCGGTAACAAAATTGGTGGTTCTTTCAAACCTTTACCTTTAGAGAAAATGAAAATCGGTGAGCAAGAACTAGGCACACGCACATGGTTGAAACCACAAGCAGTTAAAGACGGCTGGCAACATGGTGGTGGCTCTGTATGGGGCTGGTGGCCGTATGATGCTCGCACAAACTTGGTTTACTACGGAGCAGGTAACCCATCCGTTTGGAACCCAGATGTACGTCCTGGCGATAACAAATGGTCTATGACTGTTACTGCTCGTGATTTAGATACAGGTATGGCTAAATGGGCGATGCAAATGACGCCTCACGATGAGTGGGATTACGATGGTGTTAACGAAGTGATCTTGTTCGACAAAGGTGGTAAAACATACGCATGGCACCATGACCGTAACGGTT
>JAIQBT010000005.1 GCA_020035195.1 Methylotenera sp. | reverse complement strand
TAGGAGGCCTTACTATTGCCATAGGAATGTTGGTTGATGCGGCGGTCGTGGTCGTGGAGAACGTGGTATCGCACCTAGCTGACAAGACTAAAGTCGGCGCCCTGCCAAGAATGCACATTATCTACCGCGCCGTTCGCGAGGTAAGCGTTCCAGTCACTGCTGGCGTGCTCATTATCATTACGGTATTTTTACCCTTGCTCACATTGCAAGGTTTGGAAGGCAAGCTTTTTAGTCCGGTTGCGTTAACCATCATGTTTGCTCTGGCCGGCTCCTTGTTTTTGTCCCTTACCGTTATTCCAGTATTGTCTTCGTTCTTACTTAAAGAAGTTAGCCACGAAGAGCCCTTCTTGGTTAGAAAAGCGTTGGCTTTGTATGAGCCTATACTTCACTGGGCCTTAGCTAATGCAAAAATGATAGTGATAGGTGCGCTCGTGGCCTTAGCGATGACGGGTGTGCTGTATACGCAGATAGGCAAAACCTTTATGCCTGCCATGGATGAAGGCGACCTCATCATTGGGGTGGAGAAAATACCGTCGGTTAATTTACAACAAAGTATGGCTACCGACTTAAGTTTGCAGCGCGCCATTTTAAAACAAGTGCCCGAGGTAACCGGCGTCTACTCTAGGGTGGGCTCAGACGAGTTGGGTTTGGATCCCATGGGTTTAAATCAAACGGATAATTTCTTAATTTTAAAACCCCGTTCCGATTGGCGCATGGCCAGCAAAGAGGACTTGCTTGATGAGCTTAGAAAAGTCATGGCGCAAATGCCTGGCTTAGCCTACAGCTTTACTCAGCCCATAGACATGCGGGTAAATGAGATGATTTTAGGTGTTCGCGGGGATTTAGCCATTAAAGTATTCGGCACGGATTTAAGAGAATTAAACCGCAATGCACAACAAATCGTCAAGATTTTAGAGTCTATTGAAGGCAGTCAAGACGTCTATACCCCAGAAAACAGTGGTGTGCAGTACTTGCAGGTTAAAATCGATAGGGTGGCAGCCGGTAGGTTGGGACTAAGTATCGCTGAAATTGAAAATGTGTTGCTGGCGCAATTGGAAGGTAAGCTGGTTGGGGTGGTGCAAGAAGGTCAGAGACGCACGCCGGTTGTCATTCGTGGCAATCAAAGTTTGCGAGAATCACCGTCCGATTTCAGTAATTTACTGCTGACTTTGGCAAACGGCACAAATGTGCCATTGTCTGCCGTTGCTAAAATAGAACGCGCTGAAGGGCCGGTTAAAGTCGACAGGGAGCGCGGCGTTCGCATGGTGGTGATCACGGCCAATATACGCAATCGTGATTTGGTTAGTTTCGTCGATGAAGCCAAGCAACGCATTGCAACCGAGGTCAAATTGCATGAAGGCTATTCCGTGAAATTGGGTGGTCAGTTTGAAAATCAACAAAGGGCAGCGGCGCGTCTGGCTATTGTCGTACCGGTAGCTATAGGGTTGATATTCTTAATACTATTCGCCACCTTTGCCTCCATCAAGCAGGCTTTATTGATTCTGTCTAACATCCCGTTTGCCATGATAGGTGGTGTGTTTGCCTTGTGGCTGTCTGGTGAATATTTATCGGTGCCGGCATCGGTTGGATTTATTGCTCTTCTTGGCATTGCTGTACTTAACGGCGTGGTGATGGTCAGTTATTTTAACCAGTTAGAAGCGCAGGGCATGGATAAGTTAAGTATTGTGGTTGAGGGCGCTAAACGAAGATTAAGGCCAGTGCTCATGACTGCAAGCATTGCGGCATTTGGCTTGGTACCATTATTGTTTGCCAGTGGGCCAGGGTCAGAAATTCAAAAACCATTGGCCATAGTGGTGATAGGTGGTTTGGCCAGTTCAACTGCATTAACCTTGCTGTTACTGCCTATCTTTTACCGTAGATTTTTTAAGTAAGGCTGTTCATGTCAGATAAATCAAGCACATTAGCTGCTGCACAAGGCTTATTGATACTTATTGTGCCGCCATCACTGGAAGAAATGCTGGTGGATTACCTGCTGCTAAGAAAAGACATCTCAGGCTTTACCAGCCATAAAGTACACGGTCACGGCCGTGTCCATGGCGATGTTAATTTAAGCATTGTTGAGCAGGTAAGCGGCAGGCAAGCGCGGGTGCAGTTTATGACGCATGCTGCGGTCGAGGATTTGCAAGTGCTGGTGACTGAAATTAAGCAAAGATTTAGAAGCGCAGACATTCATTATATTTTGTTGCCAATTCTTGCCTGTTAGCTGACATTAAGATCTATCGGCTGAGTTTGTATTGGGTAGGGCGGTAAGCTCGTGACTTTAGTGGTTCGTAAATTTAAGTGCTTTATTGATTTTGTTTTTACCCGCACACGCCATAGTTTATAACTGCTGAATTTAAGCTTAGCCCGCATCAGCTTCATTAATGCACTTTCATCCAGACCGTAGTTGGCTTCAATTGATTCGAAAGGCGTGCGGTCTTCCCATGCCATCTCGATGATTCTTGATAAATCCTGCGCTATAAGTTCTTTATTGCTAACTATCAACGATTGCTTGGTCATTTAATTTTTCCTATTTTCAACCCTGCTAATGGCATTTTTTGTCCCCATTAGTTCCATAACCATCATTTACCAACCTTCTTTTTAACTGCTTTATGGGCAAGTTTTTATTAGTTGCGAATGATAATGATTATCATCTATAATTGCATTCATCTCTTTATCATCCCATTAAAAATAAGATATGAAAAAATATGCAGCAAATAGCAAAGTAAAAAAAGTCTTACTGGCAATACATGCCGGACTGTTGATCAGCAACATAGCGCAAGCCAAAGAAATTAACTTGCCGCGCATCGATATC
The DNA here is from genome assembly GCA_020035195.1 of Methylotenera sp. Lineage (GTDB taxonomy): Bacteria > Pseudomonadota > Gammaproteobacteria > Burkholderiales > Methylophilaceae > Methylotenera. The sequence goes on along the minus strand of JAIQBT010000005.1, from coordinate 6,985 downwards.
ATAGGAAATGAGGAGCAGGCCATCAGTAAATTGCCTGGCTCAGTTGCTGTCATTGAAAAAGAAGCGTTAGCCCTTAAGCAGCCTTTGTCGACGCAGGATGCCTTAAAGGCAGTGCCTGGCATTGTCATACGAGAAGAGGAAGGCTACGGATTCATTCCAAATATTGGTATGCGTGGTTTGAATCCCAACCGTAGCCAGAAGGTATTGGTGCTTGAAGATGGTGTGCCGGTTGCGCCTGGTTTGTTTTTAGCAAATGAATCTTATTACAGCCCAAGAATTGAACGCATGCAGAGCATAGAGGTGCTTAAAGGGGCGGCTGGCCTGCGCTATGGGCCTACTACCATAGGCGGGGTGATTAATTATAAAACCAAAGACCCGCAAGACGGTGTTAGCCTCACGGCAAAAACAGGTACGCACGGTTACGGTCTGATCGGTTTAGATGCCGGCGGTGTAAGCGAAACCGGCGATACCATTGCCGGTATTAGCGCTATCACCTCGCGTGGTGACGGATTCCGCCATAATGGCTTTGATATGACCGACATGGTGCTCAAGGGCGGAAGGCAGATTAATGAAGATCAATGGTTAAGTGCAAAATTTACCTATTACGACAATGAGGTGAACACCTCTTACGTCGGCTTAAGAGAAAATGAGTACAAAAACGATCCTGATAAAAATCCAACGCCCAACGATTATTTCATCACCGATAGGCAATCCTTAGATATTAACCACGCATGGGACATCAACAGTGCGGTAAAGCTTAATACCTTGCTGTATTGGACGCAGTTAAGCCGTGATTACTGGCGTCGTGATGTTCAGTCCAAAGATATTAACGGCACCACATTTCGTGCCTGCGATTCAAGTCAATATTGCATGACAGGGCGTAACCGTGATTTTGAAATGATGGGTATGGACACGCGTATGTTCATTGCACACAACAGCTTAGGTCTAAAAAATGAAGCGGAAATAGGCGTTCGTATACACAGCGACCATTTAAGCAATCAAACGGTACGCTCTAAAACTGATCCTAATGCGCGTTCAGGTACATTGACTGGCAAGGTAACGGAAAAAGCAAATGGTGCAGCCTTGTATGCACAGAACCGCTTTGAGTTGATTCCGCAAGTGGCGATTACGCCAGGTTTACGTATGGAAAATTACCAGCAATCCCTAAAAAATGAATTGAGCGGCGTTAAGGGCAATACTAGCAACACCGAGCTCATGCCTGGCTTAGGGGCTACTTGGCAAGTTGTGCCTCAAGCACAGTTGTTTGCCGGCGCTTATAAAGGCTTTTCACCGGCCATGACAGCCACCGCCATAAGCAGCGACGGGGTGGACCAGCAACTGGATGCAGAGCGTTCAATTAATTATGAAATCGGTGTGCGGGGTGCGCTGCAAAAAATGAGCTACGAGGCCACGGTCTTTCACATGGACTTTGACAATCAAATCATTAATCAGAGTTTATCTAGCGCAGTGGATATGGCCAATGCTGGTAAAACACTGAATCAAGGTCTGGAGTTTGCCTTAGGCTATGACTTGGGGTCAGGCTGGAAAATCGATGGTAATGGGACCTACGTGGCACTGGCAGAGTTTAAAAATAATGCGCTTGGGCCTATAGGCAACCGTTTGCCATATGCGCCTAAATTCACTGGCAATGCCAATCTTTCTTTCGCCTTGGCTGGCTTCAAGCTTAATTTGGCGGCTTATTACCTTTCAAGTCAATACGCCGATGCGGCCAATACCGAGCTTGAAAGCGACGATGGGACCAAGGGGAAAATTCCTGCATACACCACGTTCAATGTCCAAGCGTATTATACGTTTGATAAACACCTTGCCTTGTTCGCATCGGTGAGAAACCTCACGAATCAGAAGTACATTGCAAGCCGCAACCCGGATGGCATTTTTCCAGGGGCGGAGCGTAATATTGAGCTGGGTGCTACCTATAAGTTTTAATAACAAGCTTTAGCAGCTGGACGGAGCTATGCGATCTGTAATAAAAGAAAAAGCCCCACATTGCTGTGGGGCTTTTAGTATTTTGGCTCCTCGACCTGGGCTCGAACCAGGGACACACGGATTAACAGTCCGTTGCTCTACCAACTGAGCTATCGAGGAATCGATGAAGGCGTGATATTAAGGTTTAAGCATCTTTTGGTCAATAACTAAAACGCTTAAATTGAAAAATTAATTTTATGCCAAGGCTTTTTCTATGCGGTCCAGGGCGTTTTCTAGGTTTTCCATGGAGGTGGCAAATGAGATCCTAAAGTAACCCTCGGCGCCGAATGCGGAACCAGGTACAACTGCCACATCAAATTTTTCTAATAGGTATTCTGCTAGCGCCATGTCTGTCGATGCATTGATCTTACCTTGCTTGAACAGCGTATTTATGGCGGCGCGGGCATCCGGGAAGGCGTAAAAGGCACCGCCTGCCATCAAGCAACTTAAGCCTGGCATGCTATTAAATCGGTCCACCACGTATTGGTGGCGTGCTTTGAATGCAGTAACCATGGGCGTGATGCAAGACTGCGGGCCTTCTAGTGCGGCTTGCGCAGCCACCTGTGATATGGATGTGGCGTTGCTGGTAGATTGCGATTGCAAGATCTCCATGGCTTTTATGATGTAGGCTGGGCCTGCTGCGTAGCCTATACGCCAACCAGTCATGGAGTACGCTTTTGATACGCCATTTAAGACGATGCAGCGTTCTTTAAGGGCAGGTGAGGCATTTAGAATGTTGTAGAAAGGGTTGCCGGTTAAATTAACATGCTCGTACATATCGTCCGTCGCCACCAATACATGCGGGTGTTTCAATAAGACTTCGCCCAAGGCTTTTAACTCGGCTAAGCTGTATACCGCGCCAGTTGGGTTGGAGGGCGAATTGATCATGAAGATTTTTGTTTTAGCCGTTATGGCTGCTTCTAATTGCGCAGGCAGGAGTTTAAAGCCTTGTTCAATACCGCATTCAACGATGACGGGCGTGGCCTCTGCCACCAGTGCAATGTCTGCGTAAGAAACCCAATAAGGTGCGGGTATGATGACTTCGTCACCTTTATTAAGCACGGCTAAGCATAAATTGAAGATGGTTTGCTTGCCGCCCACGCCGACAATGACTTCGTTCAGTGCGTAATCAAAGCCATTTTCGCTTTTAAATTTATTAACGATGGCTTTTTTCAAGCCTGGAATACCGGCTACCGGGGTGTATTTGGTGAAGCCATTATCAATGGCCAACTTGGCGGCATCTTTGATGTGTTGTGGGGTATCAAAATCAGGCTCGCCAGCTGCCAAGCCTATAATGGGTCTGCCCTCTGCTTTGTATTTGCCGGCTTTTGCAGTGATGGCAAGGGTAGGGGATTCTTTGATGGATTGAACGCGTTTAGATAAGATCGAGGCTTGCTGAGCTGCTGATAATGACAAAATGGGCGTCCTTGAAACAAGTTTTGCTATGGGTTGAATAGGCGTTATTTTACCCAAAAATGGCTTTATTAGGAATAAGCGCAGACGATCAAGTCGCAAGGTTAAAAAGGGGCTGTCGTAAAACAGCCCCTGGTACTTACAAAATATTAGCTTAGCATTCCTTAGTGCAACCTAGGCTGGCGCTGTATTCCTCAGCTAAATTTGGGTCAATTTTGGCGATGGCTAAATTGATGCTGTGCATGGCCTGCGTATCGCCTTTGGTTTTAGCAATGACCCCCAACCTAAATAAAGAAGCGGTGTTGTCCGCATCCAACAGGGCGGATTGCCTGTAGGATTTTTCTGCGTCTTCTATTTTGTTAAGGTTTTCCTGTGCGCTGCCCAGTTCGTACCAGGCGTCTGAGTTTTTAGGGTCGGCGTCTATCCATTTTTGTGCAATTTGAGCCAATCTTGGCCAGTCTTGATTGATTTCTGGGATGGCAATTTGCATAAAGAACGGCTTGTTATTGTCGTCCTCTTCCCAGAAAGCTTTGCCCACAATCGGAAAGACCGTTTCTACCGGTAATTTTTCTAAATTAGCCAACCATTCAATCGGCAACGAGTAAAAGTAAGCTTGGCGGCCTGGCGTTTTAAAGGTGTTGATGCCAAGCAAGTTGCCGTTCATATCAAAGATGCCACTGCCACTTGCACCCATGCGAAATTGAGCGGTGCTGCGTATCACGTGCGAACCTTCAAAATGGTAGGTAGATTTAATCACGCCCATGGAGGTTAAGGGATTGGGTACGCCATTGGAATGGCCTATGGACAAGACTTCTTTGCCGCGATTAAGGATTTGATTTTTAACGATAACGGCGGCTTTAAAAGGCAGGCTGCCGGCGCTGATTAAACACAGGTCGTGCCAGCGGTCGGCCTGCACCGAGGTGACGGTATAAGTGTCTTCGCCTCGGGCTATCCAGGGTTGTTTGGTACTGCGAAAAATATGGCAATTGGTTAAGACCTTATTGTTAGCTACCACCACACCCGATCCGTAGGCTAAGCCGCCATTGTCGTTGTAGCCGCGTATCATTACTACAGCTTGGGTAGCGGCGAGTATTTTTTCTTGATCGATTGCATAAGCCGGTTGGATGGTGGTGAGTAAGGCTAAGATTAGAGCGTATCGACGCATGTGGCTTCCAATGCAAAATTTAGGATTAAAATAAAAGTCAATGAAATTGACTGTCATGACAAAGCAAAGTTCTAAAATTAGATGGCAAGGAGGAATCGTAAGCACAATCATTGCTGGAAATGGTGGTTTTGCTGTTAAAATCATAGGCTTAAAAATCCGTGAAGATCACTGTGTTTCATACCTTTCCCAACAGTTTGTATCAATTGTATCAGCCGTTTGAGCCGGCAGGCGATCAACCTCAAGCCATAGAAAAGCTAACCCAAGGTGTGAACGATGGCTTGAAGTTTCAAACCCTATTGGGCGTGACCGGTTCTGGTAAAACTTACACCATGGCCAATGTGATTGCTAGAACCGGCCGGCCGGCGATAGTCATGGCGCCAAATAAAACCTTGGCGGCTCAGTTGTACAGTGAGTTTAGGGAGTTTTTTCCTAACAATTCGGTGGAGTATTTCGTGTCTTATTACGATTACTATCAACCCGAAGCTTATGTGCCTTCACGTGATTTGTTCATCGAAAAAGACTCTAGCATTAATGAGCACATCGAGCAGATGCGACTCTCAGCAACCAAAGCATTATTAGAGCGTGAAGACAGTATTATTGTGGCCACTGTTTCGGCCATTTACGGTATAGGCGACCCTGTCGATTACCATGGCATGGTTTTGCATGTGCAGCAAGGTGAAAAGATTGCCCAGCGCGACATGATAGCCAGATTGGTGGGCATGCAATACGATAGAGACGAGTTTGATTTTAGCCGGGGCACATTTCGTGTGCGCGGTGACGTGGTCGATGTTTTTCCTGCAGAAAACAATGAAACGGCGGTACGCATCTCGATGTTTGATGATGAGGTTGAGTCCATTACTTTGTTTGATCCGCTGACAGGTCAAATTTTCAACAAAATCCCCCGTTACACCGTTTACCCGTCTAGCCATTATGTAACGCCAAGAGAAACCACGGTGCAAGCCATGGAAAAAATTAAACTCGAGCTTAAAGACAGGGTGGATTTTTACATTAAAACCGGCAAGTTGGTTGAAGCGGCACGTATAGAGCAGCGCACCCGGTTCGACTTGGAAATGCTTAATGAGATTGGCTTTTGCAAAGGCATAGAAAACTACTCGCGGCATTTGTCTGGACGCAATCCCGGCGATCCGCCACCGACGCTGATTGATTATTTACCGGCCAATGCTTTGATGATCATAGATGAAAGCCATGTAACGGTGCCGCAAGTCGGCGCCATGTACAAGGGGGATAAGTCGCGTAAGGAGAACTTAGTTGACTACGGATGGCGCTTGCCCTCGGCACTGGACAATAGGCCGCTTAAGTTTGTGGAGTTCGAGCAAATTATGCGCCAATGCGTATTTGTATCGGCTACGCCATCAGAATACGAAGCCCAGCATCAGCAGCAAGTGGTGGAGATGATCGCTAGACCCACCGGCCTAGTCGATCCGCAAGTCATCGTTAAACCGGCCGATACCCAAGTGGACGATTTATTGGGCGAAATTAAATTGCGCGTGGCCGTTGGCGAGCGGGTGTTAGCCACCACTTTGACCAAGCGCATGGCTGAAGATTTGACCGATTACCTAAGTGAGCACGGTGTTAAGGTGCGCTATTTACACAGTGATATAGACACGGTCGAGCGCGTCGAAATCATACGCGATTTGCGTTTGGGTGAATTCGATGTCTTGGTCGGCATTAATTTGTTGCGTGAAGGCTTGGATATACCAGAAGTCTCTTTGGTGGCGGTGTTGGATGCAGATAAAGAAGGTTTTTTACGCTCCGAGCGTTCGCTTATACAAACCTCGGGGCGTGCGGCGCGCAACTTAAATGGCTTGGTGATTTTTTACGCCAATAAAATCACCCGCAGCATGAAAGCTGCCATGGATGAAATGGAGCGCAGGAGGGTAGTGCAATTGGCCTTTAATGAAGCTAATGGCATCGTGCCTAAAGGCATCAGCAAACGCATTAAAGACATCATAGACGGCGTCTACGATAAAGACGAAGCTCTGCGTGAGCGTAAGGTGCTGCAAGAACAAGCCAATTACGAATCCTTAACAGAAAAACAAATGGCCAAAGAACTGAAGCGTCTGGAAAAAGCCATGCACGATAGCGCCAAGAATTTGGAATTCGAAAAAGCAGCCGATTACCGCGATCAACTTAAAACCTTGCGCAGCAAATTCTTTGGTGCAGAAATGCCGGATTTGGTTTGATTAACGGCCCCAACTTGGGCGTAGGCAGAAAAGTATTTGATTAGTACCGGAGTTTTGTCTATAATCGCGCGCTTGCTCGGTAATGTTATCTGGCAAGTAGTCAATTAACCTTGTCACACTGCACGGTATTTCTTGCCCTGTATTTAAGATGCAGCGCGTTGCAGGTGGCTTATATCCATAAGGAGTACTAATGAGACATTATGAACTAGTGTTTATC
>JAIQBT010000028.1 GCA_020035195.1 Methylotenera sp. | reverse complement strand
TGGCTGACGTTGCCGCCTAAGTAAATTGGGCACAAAAGGGGCTTAGGGCCCCTTTTTTAGTTTTAAAAATACACACATAAAATCAAGCAATTAAGCTGTATATTTAATGCAGCTTTTAATAATTTAGGAGCTAAAAATGGCTGAAATTACCGCAAGCATGGTAAAAGAATTACGTGAGCGCACCGATGCGCCTATGATGGATTGTAAAAAAGCGTTAACCGAAGCCGAAGGTGACATGACACGTGCAGAAGAGATACTGCGTGTTCGATTTGGTAATAAAGCCAGCAAAGCTGCTGGTCGTGTTGCAGCAGAAGGTACGGTCGGTGTATTTATTGCAGCCGATGGCAAATCGGGCGCCATGATAGAAGTGAACTCTGAAACCGATTTTTGTGCGAAAAATGAAGATTTCCTTAAATTCGTTAACGAACTGGCTGTCATTGTTGCAGCAAAAAAACCGGCTGATATTAGTGCTGTGAGCGATTTGGCCATGCGCGACTCAAGCGTTGAAGGCACGCGCGCTCAATTGGTAGGTAAGATAGGTGAAAACATCACGCCACGTCGTTTTGTTTGCCCAGCGGTTAAAGGTAAATTGGCCAGTTATATACACGGTAGCAAAATTGGCGTGTTAGTCGATTTGGTTGGCGGTGACGACACCCTAGCTAAAGACATTGCCATGCACATTGCTGCTGCCAAGCCTAAAGCCTTGGATGTTACCGGCATTGATGCTAGCTTAATTGAAGCTGAGCGCCGCGTTGCAATCGAAAAAGCCAAAGAAGCAGGCAAGCCAGAAGCCATGTTGGAAAAAATTGCCGATGGTACAGTGCAAAAATTCTTAAAAGACGTTACTTTGTTAAGTCAAATTTTCGTTAAAGATGACAAGCTAACCATAGAGCAACTGCTTAAATCTAAAGGCGCAAGCGTTGCATCGTTCACTATGTTCACAGTAGGCGAGGGTATTGAGAAGGTCGTGGTTGATTACGCGGCAGAAGTAGCCGCTGCAGCCGCCGCGATTTAATACCAAGCCACCCATCAAGCTGCTCACAAGGGCGGTAGGGGTGTTAGCTAAAAAATGGGGTCAGCTAATCTGACCCCATTTTTTTGCCTAAATTGGCTTGGTATTTTGTATGAGCCGCCATTTTTTTATGCCTAAAAAGCCGTTTTTATGCTTAAATAAGCAAACTTTTTACAGCGAGAAATATTATGGCAGCACCCGCCTACAAACGGATCTTACTTAAACTTTCTGGCGAGGCTTTAATGGGCGACGATGCTTACGGCATTAATCGCTCGACCATTAATCGCATCGTAGCCGAAGTCAAAGAAGTGGTGGATTTAGGTGTGCAAGTTGCAGTCGTGATAGGCGGGGGAAATATTTTTCGTGGCGTTGCGCCAGCGGCAGAAGGGATGGATAGGGCGACTGCTGACTACATGGGTATGTTGGCCACTGTGATGAATGCCATGGCTTTGCAAGATGCCATGAAAAACATAGGGCTAAACGCTAGGGTACAGAGCGCTTTAAACATAGAACAAGTCGCCGAGCCTTATATTCGCGGCAAGGCGATACGCTATTTAGAAGAAGGTCGCGTGGTTATATTTGGTGCGGGTACCGGCAATCCCTTCTTCACCACTGACACCGCAGCGGCCTTGCGCGGCATGGAAATGAATGCCGATGTGGTTATTAAAGCTACCAAGGTGGATGGTATCTACACCGATGATCCTAAAACCAATCCAGAAGCCATGCGTTATAAAACCATCAGCTTTGATGAGGCTATCATTAAAAACCTTAAGGTGATGGATGCCACCGCCTTAACCCTATGTCGTGATCAAAAACTACCCATAGTGGTGTTTAGCATATTCAAACAAGGTGCGTTAAAAAGGGTGTTATTAGGTGAGGATGAAGGCACCATGGTTACGCCTTAATGGGTAGCTTGCGCGCTAATTCAGTACCATTATTTCAAATTAAATTATCAAAAGTTAGCCTGTTTGAGTTCAGGCCAAATCTAAGCAATCTAGTTGGAGAACTGCATGTTGGATGAAGTGAAAAAAAATGCGGCACAAAAAATGCAAAAATCATTGGAAGTCCTAAAAAATGATTTAGCTAAAGTCCGTACCGGTCGTGCGCACGTCGGTTTGTTGGATCACGTAATGGTTGAGTATTACGGCTCCATGGTTTCCGTTAATCAGGTCGCTAACGTTAATTTGGGTGATGCCAGAACCATCAACGTGCAGCCTTTTGAGAAGCCCATGATAGCCAAGGTTGAGAAAGCCATACGGGATAGCGATCTTGGTTTAAATCCAGCCACCAGCGGTGATTTGATAAGGGTGCCCATGCCTATGCTGACCGAAGAGCGCAGGCGTGACATGACCAAGATAGTTCGTAGCGAGGCCGAAGGTGCTAAGGTTTCCATACGTAACGTTAGACGCGATGCCAACGATGCCTTAAAGAAAATGTTAAAGGACAAAGAAATTCCTGAAGACGATGAGCGTCGCGCCCAAGATGACATTCAAAAAGCCACCGACAAAGCCGTGGCTGAAGTGGACAAAATGCTGCAGGTCAAAGAAGCTGAGTTGATGGCGGTTTGATAGTAACTCAGTTGCATTCCAGCCCATTTCCATCCATCGATTGGAGTTTTCGTGACTTTCTTTTCTAGCGCGACAAAGAGCATTCCCATAGGCAATGATATGCCACAACACATTGCCGTTATTATGGATGGCAATGGACGCTGGGCTAGAAAACGCTTTCTGCCCAGAGTGGCTGGGCATAAGCGTGGTATAGGTGTCGTGCTGGAGTTAGTCAAAGCCTGCGTGGATCATAATATAGGCTACCTAACCCTGTTTGCGTTTAGCAGTGAAAATTGGCGCAGGCCAGCCGATGAAGTGTCGTTTTTGATGAACTTGTTTATACAGGGCTTAAAGCGAGAGGTGGCCAAACTGCATGAAAACAACATCAAGTTGGTTTTGATCGGTGACCGATCACGCTTTAATGCAGAGCTCGTAACGCAAATCGAAATATCTGAACGCTTAACTGCTAACAACACTGGTTTAACCTTGAGCATAGCGGCGAATTACGGTGGACGTTGGGACATTTTACAGGCCGTAAACAAGATGCATATCGCATCGCCAGAACTAGCTGGCCGCTTTGATGAAGATCATCTGGCACCGTATCTTGCCATGCATTACGCCCCCGAGCCGGATTTATTTATACGAACCGGTGGTGAAAAGCGCATCAGCAACTTCATGCTTTGGCAGTTGGCCTACGCGGAACTCTACTTTACTGACACCTTGTGGCCAGACTTTGATGAAACTGCTTTTAATTTAGCCCTGGCATCCTACCAAAACCGCGAGCGCCGTTTTGGTCGCACCAGCGAGCAATTAAGCGAACCAGTCAGCGACGCCTAAAGAGACCAACTATGCTTAAAACGCGCATCATCACCGCCCTTGTATTAACCATGCTGTTTTCCATCGCCTTGTTTCGGTCATCCGATCAAATCTGGGCATTGCTCACCTTATTCGCGACCTTGCTGGCGGTTTGGGAATGGTCAAATTTAATTCAACTGAACAAGCAGCAGACCGCGCTTAATTTAGCCTGCACAGCAAGTGCGGCGGCCATGGTGTTGCTGTCCGCATCCCTGCCATCGGCTTATTACATCGATTTATTTGCACTTGTTTTGCTTGCTGTAGCTACGCTTTTTTGGCTTTTACTCGCACCAATTTGGCTGCTATCTCGCCAGCAATTAAACAACCGATTGCTGATGACCGCGCTCGGATTTTGCTTATTGCTCGCAACTTGGCTGGCTTTAATTGGATTGCAACGCATCAGTCCCTGGTTGTTATTGGCGGTGATGGCAACTATTTGGCTCGCTGATAGCGCCGCCTATTTTGCCGGCAAACAATTTGGTCGGCATAAACTGGCTGTTGCGATTAGCCCAGGCAAAACCTGGGAAGGGGTCGCAGGCGCGATGCTGGCTGTGACCTTGTACGGCTTGCTAATCTGCTATTACTGGCATATTAGTCGTTGGCTAATCGTGGCTTTATGGTTCATGGTTATATTAAGTGTCATGGGTGATTTGTTTGAATCCCTGCTGAAGCGGCAGGCAGATGTGAAAGACAGCAGCCAATTATTACCCGGTCACGGCGGGGTATTAGACAGAATTGATGGTTTGCTGCCAACCCTGCCTGTAGTTTTGTTCTATATATACTTTCCACTGTTTGCCGACCTGCAACTTCATGTCCGATAAGCTTGCGATGAAGCCTGTTCAGCAAGTAACCATATTGGGGGCCACTGGCACCATAGGGATGCAGACATTAGACGTCATCGCTCAGCACCCCCAGCGCTTTAGCATCTTTGCCCTAAGTGCTAACAATAACGTGGCGGGTTTATTGGCCTTGTGCAAGCAATACCAACCAAAATTTGCGGTGTTATTGCAGCAAGATGCCGCTTTAAATTTAAGTCAGCAACTCAAAGCCTTGGGCTCAAAAACGACTGTTTTGCATGGCGAACAGGCGCTTAGTGATATTGCCGCCCACAGTGAAGTGGACATTGTCATGGCGGCTATTGTGGGTGCCGCCGGCTTGCATCCGGCCATGGCCGCGGCAAAAGCGGGCAAACGGATCCTATTGGCCAACAAAGAAACCTTAGTCATGGCGGGCAATTTGTTTATGCAAGCAGTGCGCGACGGTGGCGCAACCCTGCTCCCCATAGACAGTGAGCACAACGCTATATTCCAAGCTATGCCGCAGCATAAGCAGAGCGATCTTACTCGCATGGGCGTCAAAAAAATTCTTTTAACTGCATCCGGCGGACCTTTCAGAAATGCAACATTGGAGAAATTACAGGCCGTGACCCGCGCTGAAGCGCTCAACCATCCAAACTGGGTAATGGGTCCTAAAATCACCATAGATTCAGCCACATTAATGAACAAAGGCTTGGAAGTAATAGAAGCGCACTGGTTGTTTAATGCGGCGCCTGAGCAAATTGAGGTGGTGGTTCATCCGCAAAGCGTGATTCATTCCATGGTGGAATACATAGACGGCAGCATACTGGCGCAGCTAGGCAATCCTGACATGCGCACACCTATTACTTACGGCTTAGGCTACCCGGAGCGGTTGAGCAGCGGTGTGGCTAGCTTGGATTTACTGTTAACCGCACGATTGGATTTTTCTGCGCCGGATACAGTGCGCTTTCCTTGTTTACAATATGCCTACGATGCACTTCAGGCAGGTGGAACGGCACCGGCTATATTAAATGCTGCCAATGAAGTTGCAGTGGAGGCATTTTTAGCCGATAAAATTAGCTTTATGACCATCGCTAACACCATAGAACAAGTCTTATCAATGTCGAATTTTGCGGCGGTTGAATCCATAGAGCAATTGGTGGCTGTGGATGCCCAGGCCAGAATCGCAAGCGCTAACATTATCCAAGCCCTATGTTAATGCTCGTGTCCTTTATTTTAACCATAGCCATATTGGTCACGGTCCATGAGTACGGCCATTTACAAGCAGCACGTTGGTGCGGCGTGCCTGTTTTAAAGTTTTCCATAGGATTCGGCAAGCCATTGTGGTCTAAAAAATTTGGCAAGGATCAAACCGAGTTTGTCATAGCGGCCATCCCATTGGGTGGCTTTGTCAAAATGCTTGATGAGCGGGAGTTTAATCAGGATGAAACCAATCTACTGCCAGTGAGTGAAGCGCAGCTAAGTCGCGCATTCAATCGCCAGCCTGTCACTAAGCGCATAGCCATAGTTCTGGCCGGGCCTGTAGCCAACTTGCTTTTAGCCATCCTTTTGTATTGCATGCTGTTCATGCAAGGCGTGGTCGGTCTAAAGCCCACCATAGCTGAAGTAGCGCCACAAAGCCCTGCCGCATTGGCTGGCTTTGTAATTGGGGAAACGGTGCAATCCGTCAATGGCAGGTCAGTGGCAAGCTGGCAAGATTTTCATTGGTTATTGCTAAAGGAGTCACTCGTCCATGAGCGCGTGGAAGTGCGCGCCATAACTACGCCAGAACATCAAAAAATACACCAATTAAGCCTGTCGTCCATGCGCAATGCGCAGGCCGATAAAGATGCTTTTTCCAGCTTGGGTTTGAGTCCTGTGCAAGTGCTTATGCCAGCACGCATAGGCGAGATCGTAGCTGACAGTCCAGCCTATACAGCAGATTTGCAGGTTGACGATTTGATACTTAGCGTGGACAAGCAAACAGTAGCGAACTGGCAAGACTTTGTGGCTTATGTACGTTCGCATGCCGGACAAGTTTTAACCGTGCTCGTTTTGCGCAAAGGGGCCGAAATGCAAATTAAGCTTCAGCCCGGCGTTCGCATGGAGCAAGGTCTTGAAATTGGGCACATAGGCGCAGCAGTAAAAATGGAGTCTAATGCTTTCGTGGTGCAACGGTATGGCTTTAGTGCGGCCATGGTAAAAGCCGTCGAGAAAACCTGGGATACGGCCATATTTAGCCTGCAGATGTTGCTTAAAATGATCACTGGACAAGCGTCATGGCAAGGCGTCGGCGGCCCTGTGACCATTGCCACCTACGCAGGCCAAAGTGCAGACATGGGTTTTAAGGTTTTTATCGGCTTCTTAGCCTTAGTCAGTATCAGTATAGGGGTGTTAAATCTATTGCCCATACCAGTTTTAGATGGCGGTCATTTGATGTACTATATGGTAGAAATTTTGACTGGCAAACCTATACACGAGTCCGTCATGGCCGTAGGGCAAAAAATCGGATTGGCTTTATTGGGCCTGATGATGATGATTGCTTTTTACAACGATATAAATAGATTAATAACAGGCTGATGCATGGCATTAAAAAAAGTAAGCAACATTAAAAAAATAAATTCAATGCGCTACGGCACGCAGCTTAAATCCATCGTTTTATTGCTCACTGGTTTATATGCGCATGCCGCTTATGCCATGGCCCCGTTTGTCATTAAGGATATCCGCGTCGAAGGCATACAGCGCACAGAAGCAGGTACGGTATTTAGCAATTTGCCGGTTAAAGTGGGTGACAGCATGAGTGATGAGCTGGCATCCCAAGCCATCAAAGCTCTATACGGCACGGGATTTTTTAAAGACGTACGGATCGAAGCAGAGGGCGACGTGCTGGTCGTGACCGTGCAAGAACGATCTTCCATTGCGCAAATCGATTTCAGCGGTAATAAGTCTTTTCCTACCGACAAAATGAAAGAAGGCCTAAAGCAAATTGGTATTGCAGATGGTCAGATCTTCGATAAATCCCAGTTAGACAGAGCCGAGCAAGAAATTAAGCGCCAATATTTATCACAAGGTAAATACGGCGCCAGCGTAAAAGCCGTGGTCTCTCCGCTGGAGCGCAACCGTGTCGCGGTGCGCTTCGATATAGAAGAAGGCGCTGTTTCTAAGATACGCAGCATTAATATTGTCGGCAATCAAGCCTTTTCCATGGACGATTTGCGTGCCGAATTTTTGTTGACCACGCCCAATTGGATGAGCTGGTGGAATAAGGACGATCAGTATTCAAAACAAAAGTTAAATGCCGACCTTGAAACTTTGCGCTCTTTCTATATGAATCAAGGCTACCTGGAATTTAATATAGATTCAACGCAAGTGTCCATCACCCCTGATAAGAAAGACATCTACATCACGGTTAACCTTACTGAAGGTGAAAAATACACGATTTCAGAGGTTAAATTGGCCGGTGAGAGCATAGTCCCTGACAGCGAACTGCAAGCCTTAATCGCTGTAAAAAAGGGCGATACGTTTAGTCGTAGCAACATCACGCAATCCAGTAAAGCCATCAGCGACCGCTTAAGTAATGAAGGTTATGCCTTTGCCAACGTCAATCCCGTGCCTGAGGTTAACAAAGAATCGCATACGGCCACGTTTACTTTTTACATAGACCCAGGCAAGCGAGTCTACGTGAGACGCATCAACATAGTCGGTAACACCCGCACGCGTGATGAGGTGGTCCGCCGCGAAGTTCGCCAACTGGAGTCAGCATGGTATGCCTCTACAAAAATTAACCGTTCTAAAGAGCGCTTGGTGCGTACCCAATATTTTTCTGACGTCAATGTAGAAACGCCGACCGTACCTGGCACGGCGGATCAAGTAGATTTAAACATTAGCTTGGTCGAACAGTCTACGGGTAGCGTGCAATTTGGTGCGGGTTTGTCCAGTAACGAAGGGGTAGTATTTGGTGTCACGGTTAACCAAAACAACTTCCTGGGTACCGGTAACCGCGTGAGCGCCCAGTTAAATACCGGCAAAGTAAATACCACCTACGCCTTGTCCTACACCGATCCTTACTTCACGCCTGACGGCGTCAGTCGTGGTTTTGATGTCTATAGGCGCGACGTCAATACCGGCTCTACGGACAACGTCGGCACCTATAAAACCTCCTCTTACGGCGGCGGCGTGCGCTTTGGTATTCCATTAAACGAGCGGGATGGCGTGAGCTTTGGTTTGTCAGCGGATTTAACCGACATCAATCTTTACGCAGAAAGCCCAATCCAATACCAAGAATACTGCGGTAATACCACGGGTTGCACAAGTAACTCGTTAGCATTGAGTGCCGGTTGGTCACACGACAGTCGCGACAGCATTATGTACACCAATAACGGTGTCTATCAACGCTTGAGTGGTGAAGTCACCATGCCGGTGCTGGATTTGCAATACTATAAAATCAATTACAAGCACTCCTGGTATAAGGAAATAGCCAAAGACTTGACCTTAATGTTAAACGGTGAGTTGGGTTACGCCAAATCCTACGGGGATGCTAAATACCCATTCTTTAAAAACTTCTTTATGGGTGGCGTTAACTCGGTACGTGGCTACGCCATTGGCACCCTGGGCCCAAAAGATGGCACTAGCACCTATTACGTGGGCGGTAACCAAAGTGCGCTAGCCAGTGCGGAATTGTTTTACCCCATTCCAGGCATTAAGGATTCCAAGCAATTTAGATTAAGCACCTTTGTCGACTCTGGCTACGTTTGGAGTTCCAATCAAACGCCGGATCCAAACGATTTACGTTACTCGGCCGGCGTGGGTGTGAGCTGGTTTTCACCGTTTGGCCCTTTAAAATTGATTTATGCTAAACCTTTGAATGCCAGTGCCTCAGACATTACTGAAACCATACAATTTCAGCTAGGCCAACAGTTCTAATAATTGCAATCACAGCATTTTTGTCATAAATGTCCAATCTGCTTGTGGCATAATAAACACATAAACAGTCTGTATTAGGAGATTTAATTGAACTACCCATTGCAAAAATTCCTTGTTGCCAGCTTCATGGCCGTAGCCTTCACTGCTCAAGCAGCCGAATTAAAAGTTGGTTACGTACAGGTCGATAAAATCCTTCAAGAAGCACCACAAACGGCTGAAAGTGGAAAAAAACTAGAGCGCGAATTTAGCCCTCGCTCACAAGAGTTGGATAAAATGGCTAAGCAAATAAAAGAACTGGAAACAGCCTTAGATAAAGATGGCTTAACCATTACTGAGGCCGAGCGCCGCAACAAAGAACGTGACGTACAAAACATTAAAGTGGAATTTCAACGTAAACAGCGTGAATTGCGCGAAGACATTAATTTGCGTAAGAATGAAGAGCTAGGCAGCTTGCAAGATCGTATTAATAAAGCCGTGCAAGGTGTGGCTAAAGCCGAGAATTACGATCTAGTCATGTACAGTGGCGTAGCCTATGCAGCAGATAAAATAGACATCACCGACAAAGTGCTTAAAGCCTTAGGAAAAAAATAGCTCTAACCTAAGTGCTATTGGGTCAGCTCAATATTTAGGCATGCTAGGATGACAAAATCATACACGCTGGCTGACATTGCGCAGGCGCTAGGTGGGGTGGT
>JAIQBT010000064.1 GCA_020035195.1 Methylotenera sp. | reverse complement strand
GCTCGGCTCGCACAGGCACTTCGCCGCAACTGGCACAATGCACGATGGGGATAGGGCAGCCCCAGTAGCGCTGGCGTGAAACGCCCCAATCGCGTAGGCGGAATTGGCTGCGTTTTTGCCCTAGGTTTTTTGTACTCAAGTGCTTGGCAATGGCCTCGCTGGCTTGTGAAAAATTTAAACCATCAAATTCGCCTGAGTTAAACAATAGCCCGTGTTCTACCATGGGCAGCGCATCCGCCTCAGTTTGCTTAATTACCGCTTTAATAGGCAATTGGTATTTGTTCGCGAAATCAAAATCGCGTTCATCGTGCGCAGGCACAGCCATGACCGCGCCTTCGCCGTAGCTAGCTAATACGTAGTTGGCTACCCACACTGGCAAGTGTGCGCCGCTGATAGGATGGCTGACAAATAGGCCGGTGGCCATGCCTTTTTTCTCTGCAGTGGCCAGATCCGCTTCAGCCACGCTGCCGCGTTTGCATTCGGCGATAAAGGCGGCCAGTTCAGGATTGCTTTGGGCCGCTTGGCTGGCCAAAGCATGTTCGGCGGCGATGGCAACATAGCTTGCGCCCATCAAGGTGTCGGGGCGCGTGGTGTAGACTTTCAGTGTGCCTTCCTGCGGGTTACCAGCCTGGTCCGGTATAGGAAAGCAAACTTCGCAACCGTGGCTTTTGCCTATCCAATTGCGCTGCATGGTTTTAACTTGCTCAGGCCAGCCGTCCAGGGTGTCTAAATCGCTGAGCAGTTCTTCTGCGTAGGCGGTGATTTTCATGAAATACTGCGGGATATCACGTTTTTCCACTAATGCGCCACTGCGCCAACCGCGACCATCGATCACTTGTTCATTGGCCAGCACCGTTCCGTCTACTGGGTCCCAGTTGACCGTGGCCGTTTTCTTGTAGATCAAGCCCTTTTTGTACAATTCGGTAAATAACCATTGTTCCCAGCGGTAGTATTCCGGTTTGCAGGTGGCAATTTCTCTGTTCCAGTCGACGCCTAAACCCAATTGCTTCAATTGGGTTTTCATGTGCTCTATATTTTCATAAGTCCATTTTGCCGGCGCGGTATTGTGTTTAATGGCAGCATTTTCCGCTGGCAGACCAAAGGCATCCCAGCCCATGGGTTGCATGACGTTGTAACCCTTCATTTTATGGAAGCGACTCAAGACGTCGCCTATGGTGTAGTTGCGCACATGGCCCATGTGCAGGCGACCCGATGGGTAGGGGAACATGGATAAACAATAGTATTTTGGTTTATCGCTGCTCTCGTTGGCCGCAAAGGTTTGCTTGCTTTCCCATTCGTTTTGGGTGGTGCGTTCGATTTCTTGGAAGGGGTACTGCTGCTGCATAATTTAATACTTTTTGGAATTTAATGGAATAGCTAGATTATACCTTTGGCCGTCCAATAATGCGATTTTTAGCAGGAATAATCGTAGCGCTGTTTAGGCTTTAGGTCGGCCTAACAAGAGGCAGAATGCAATGAGTTTATAGAGCAATAAGCCGATAAAAACACCTAGGCTATCGGCTAAAATATCATAAGCATCGCCGTAACGGCCACGGCAAAACAGGCTCTGCAACAGCTCTAGCAAGGCTCCGTGTAGGACTAAAGCTAAGCACGGTTTAGCTAGAGCGCGGGGAAAGGCCAGTCCGCCACATAGGGCGAGTAGGCTGTAGGCGATGCCGTGTTGGGCTTTATCCCAAAACAGCAAGGCCTGCGGTAAGGATGACCCAGGCAGCAAGCCCACTAGAGTGGTCAGTGCCAGCCCCAGCCAGAATGTAGCCGGCAGGGCCGATCTAAGTAATGCAGCTAGTTTATGCATGGCATTCATTGGGCCGGTTTTAGGCCGGCCCAATTAGGGTTTAGTTTAGCGCGGCAAAAATGCTATCGCGTATGGCGTTCATGTCACCTAAGCCATTGACAAAGACGTGCTTGGGCGCACCTGCGGCCCCGCTTTTTGCCCAATCGGCATAGTATTTGACCAGCGGTTTGGTTTGGCTGTGGTAGACGTCTAGGCGTGTCATGACAGTTTCGGTCGCATCGTCTGGCCGTTGCACCAAGTCTTCACCGGTAAGATCGTCTTTACCGGCCACTTTGGGAGGGTTGAATTTGATGTGGTAAGTGCGCCCACTGACTGGGTGTGAGCGACGGCCACTCATGCGTTCGACGATGGCGGCATCAGGCACGTCAATTTCCACCACGTAGTCTATACCCACGCCGGCATTTTTCATGGCCTCGGCTTGGGGTATGGTGCGTGGAAAACCATCGAATAGAAAGCCATTAGTGCAATCCGCTTCCTTAATGCGCTCGCTGACCAAACCTATGATCACCGCGTCTGGCACCAAGCCGCCGCTGTCCATAAAACTTTTTGCTTCCAAGCCCAATGCGGTACCGGCCTTCACCGCGGCGCGCAACATGTCGCCGGTTGAGATTTGTGGAATGTTAAATTTTTCACGTAAATAGGTCGCTTGGGTGCCTTTGCCTGCACCTGGCGCGCCTAGAAGAATGATACGCATACGGTAGTCCTAAAAAAGTTGGTTGAAAATGGTTGCTGCACTGTCGTCATTGCTGTGGCCATTATATCAGCTCAGGTAATTGGCTATGGCGACAAAATCGGCCACGCTTAAATTTTCTGCGCGCTGTTGTGAGTCTATCTGCAATGCCGCAAACCCGTCGTCTGCTAGCAAGCCCTTAAGCGTGTTGCGCAAGGTTTTGCGCCGTTGGGAAAAAGCCGCCAAGACGACTTTGGCGAATACAGCTTCGTCCTTGGCGATAAACGGGCCAGTGGCGTGTGGCACGCAGCGAACAAAGGCCGACTCCACCTTAGGCGCAGGCTCGAACGCCGTTGGCGGTACGGTGATTAAATAGTCCATGTGCAAGTGGTATTGCAGCATCACGCTTAGCCTGCCGTAGGCCGGGGTGGATGGTTGAGCCACCATGCGTTCCACCACCTCTTTTTGCAACATAAAATGCATGTCCGTGATGTGCGAAATATTGGCCAGTAAATGAAATAAGATGGGCGTGGAAATGTTGTAGGGCAAGTTGCCAGTCACACGCAAGCCCTTACCCAGACTGGTAAAGTCGAATTTTAGGGCGTCGGCATTGTGTATGTTGATGCTGGCTTGGGCATAAGCCGGTTTAAGGTACTCAGTGTTCATCCAAGTAATGATGTCGCGGTCCACTTCCACCACGTGCAGTTTCTTTAAGGCGAGTAATAGTGGCTTGGTTAATGCGCCTAGCCCTGGCCCTATTTCCACCATGAGATCGTTAGCTTGCGGCGCAATGGCCTCTACCAAGCTGTTGATGACGCCACGGTCGGTGAGGAAGTTTTGCCCAAAGCGTTTTTTTGCGATGTGTTTCATGCTAAAGCCTAATGCCCGATGGCTCCGGGTTTACTGCGTCCCTGAGCGAGCGCGATGGCCAGGTCTATGGCGGCCAGCATGCTGCCTAAGTCTATCTTGCCAGTGCCAGCTAAGCTTAATGCCGTGCCGTGATCCACCGAAGTACGCACTATGGGTAAGCCCAGCGTCACGTTGACGCCAGTCCCAAAGCTGGCGTATTTAAGCACCGGCAGACCTTGGTCGTGGTACATGGCCAACACGGCGTCGGCCGATTTTAAATTGGCTGGCGAAAACAAAGTGTCGGCTGGCAGTGCGCCTATCAAGCGCATGCCCTGCGCACGCAGTTTTTCTAATACCGGGTTAATGGTGTCTATTTCTTCCCGGCCCAGGTAGCCGTCTTCGCCCGCGTGCGGGTTAAGCCCGGCGACTAAGATGCGAGGCTGTGCGATGGCAAACTTTGTGATTAAGTCTTGGTGCAAGATGCGCAAGCTGGTCTCAAGTCCGGCTTGGCTAATGGCCGCCGGCACGTCCTTAAGGGCTAAGTGCGTAGTTGCCAGGGCAACGCGCATGCCGCCACCGACTAACATCATGACCACTTGTGGGGTGCCGCTTAATTCGGCTAAAAATTCCGTGTGGCCGGTAAATGCGATGCCGGCCGCATTGATGATGCCTTTATGCACGGGGGCGGTGACCAGCGCATCAAATTCATGGCTAAGGCAGGCTTGCGTGGCCGTGCTTAGGCTGTTCAACACGTCCTGGCTGTTGCCGGCATTAAGCTCGCCAGGCACGGCAGTTTGTGCTAGGGCTTGGTCCCACACCGTTAAGCTGCCGTTGCCCAAGTGCTTGCTAGGTTTGAGTGGGTCATACGCCTGCGTGCGCAGAGCCAATTTGAGTAAAGTGGCGCGGGTGACCAGCATCTCGGCATTGGCAATGACTACCAGCTCCGCATTTAGCTTATGTTGGGCTAGCATGACGCATAAATCCGGACCTATGCCAGCAGGCTCGCCAGCACTCAGTATGATTTTTGCTAGGAAGTTACTCACACGATGCTTGCTATGTTATTAAGCTGAGGGCTGGTGTGTGGCTGGCAATTAAAACTTATCTTCAAGCCGAATTTCCACGTAAGCGCGGTCGCGTAACTCACGTATCCAATCTTGGTACGCTTCGTCGGCTTTTTTGGCGCGAATTTCTTGCCGTGCTTTTAGTCTGGCCGCTTCTTTACTCATGTCTTGGCTGCGGCGCTCTATCACTTGTATGAGGTGCCAACCAAATTGCGTGCGCACCGGCGCACTGATTTGCTGCTCTTTAAGCTCGTTCATGGCTTTTTCAAATTGAGGAACGGTATCACCCGGGTTGACCCAATTTAAATCACCGCCGCTGGAGGCGGTGCTGTCTTCCGAAAATTGCCTGGCCAGTGATTCAAACTTTTCACCGTTATCCAAGCGTTCTTTAAGGCCGTCTATTTTTAGCTTGCCGTCTTTTTCTGACATGATTTCTGACAGCTTAATTAAGATATGGCGGGCATGGGTTTGCTGTATGACTAAGGGGGAATTGCCACCGCGTTTGTTGTTTAATTTTAAGACATGAAAGCCATTGGGGCTGCGAAGCGGGGCAGACAGCTCACCAATTTGCATGGTTTTTAGCGCGTCCAGAAACAAGGCGGGCATTTGTGTGCCACTTTTCCAGCCCAAGCTACCACCTTCTAAGGCGTTGGGCGCATCAGAGTAGCTGGCGGATACTTTGGCAAAACTGACGCCGGCCTTAAGGTCGCTGAGCGCCTTGTCTACTTTAACTTTGGCTTTTTGAATGTCTTCCGTGGCACCTTCTTCCGGGGTGCGTATCAGCAAGTGGGCGATTTCGTACTCATCTTGATTTTCATTGTTAGCCGCTTGGCTAGTTAAAAAATTGTCGATTTCCGACTCACTGACATTGACGCGGCCATCCACTTCCCGTTCACGCAAGCGTGCCAGGGTAATTTCACTGCGTATGTCCGACCTGAATTTCGTCATGCTGACGCCGTCTTTAGCCAAGGCTTCGGTAAATTCTGCTAGGCTTAATTGGTTTTGTTCGGCAATTCGACCTATGGTTTTATCCAGTTGATTGTCGTCCACTTTAAGCCCGGTTTGTGCGGCGTATTGCAGTTGCAAGGTGTCGGTAATAAGCCGTTCTAAAATTTGTTTGCGCAGTATGGCCTCTGCCGGCAATTCTGTGCCTTGTTTTTTAAATTGTGCCGTCACCGTAGCAATGCGGCTTTCCAGTTCTTGTTCGGTGACCACGGTTTGGTCGACGATGGCTACTATGCGATCCATTTTGATCACGTCGGCGGCTTGTGCATTAAATTGGTAAGCCAAACCCAGCCCAGCCAACAAGGCCATGAATTTAATAAAATATTTAGTAGAAATGCGCAAAATAATCACTCGTGTTAAGGTTGTTTGTAAGTTTCAGGGATGCGCCCTGAGTGCATATAGCCTGGTATGCTGCGTTCGATCACTTCCATGGGGTTGATGCCTATGGACGCTATGCCACCCAATTCCACTTGGAAAAATAAGGCATAGACATCGCCCGAAGTCGCGGTGCTTATTTTATGCATTACCGTTCGCGTTTGCCAGCAACCAGCATCATACTCTAATCCAGCTAGCGTTTCGACGACCTGCTTGTCTAATAGCGAATAATTGACGCGCGCGATGCCGTACCAGCCCCTGCCCAGCGGCCATTGCCCAGATAAATCCACTTGCTCTATCGAGTCTTGCCGGTAACTGTAACTGAGGTTCAAGGCTTTGCCTGGTTCTGGGGTGTAGCGACTGGTAAGCGTGGTACTGACGAAGTTGTCTTTGTCGGTGTTGTACTGCCAAAACGCATTGACGTTCCAGTGGGTTTTAAGGTTGGTGCTGAGCCCGGCCAAAATGTCTGAGCTGTTGCTGCTTCTGTAAGCACTTCTGTCGCTGTAATCGAGGGCGACTTTTTGATCGTTAAAGTAATAGCGTTGGCCTAGCGTGGCAGACAGGCGTTGTGTACCACTGTCTGTTTCAATCAAGCGGGCAGTCAATGACAGGCTGAGCTGGTTGGCGTTGTTGATTCTGTCGTTTCCGTTAAACTGATTCTCGCCAAATAAACTACTAAAATTCAAGTCCGACTGACTGGTGTCAAATACTGGCATATCCGCCTGATTGACGTTAGGGATATACAAGTAAAACAACCTGGGTTCTATGGTTTGCGTGTAAGCCCGATCGGTGATTTTAAAATCCCTATCAAAAAACAAGCCGCCGTCTAGGCTGCTAATGGCTAAGGTCCGGTGATAGCTGTTGTGGCTGTTGGGGTCATTATCTAGGCTGTAGCTGGTGTGATGCAGGCCTAATTTTGGGGTAAGGTAGCCGTATGCCTGGCTCATGGGTAGGCTAATGCTAGGGTAAAGTGTGGCTCGGGTGCCGGTCGCCGCGATGGGCGCACGGTGGTTTTGATCAAAAGACACCAGCTCACTGTACATCTGGCCGTAGACCTTGCCGTAAAATTTTTCACCTATCAAGGACAGTTGTGGCAGACGCTGGTAAGGGTAGGACGTTTGGTCTAGGGTTTGAAATTGTTGCGCCAAGGCATTAAAGCGCCAGGTATCATCGCTGTAATCCAGATTGAATTGCTGCGGCAAATTAACCCGGCTGGTGCTGGTAATGAGCGTGGATAAGTCCGCAAAGTATTGATCATCCGATACTTTTTCCACACTGTAGCCAGCCGACCAGCCTTGATCAAATTGATGCTGGTGCTTTAAGTTGGCGTAATAGCGGTTTTTACCATTTTGATTGTCGTCGGGTAAGTATTCTAAATTGTCTATACCAAAAAAATTATCCTCTAGGTAACGAAACTCAGCTTGCAATTGCAGGCCGCGTCGACTTAACACACGACTGGTGATGGTGGCGTCTTTATTGGGTGAAATGTTCCAATAGTAAGGCACAGCCACTTCCACGCCGCTGTTCGAGGTGGTGCCGTAGGTGGGGGCCAGCAAACCGCTTTTACGTTGGTCGTTGTAAGAAAAATTGAGCCATGGCGTGTACAGCACTGGCATGCCCTTGACCTCCAAATAGGCGTTTTTGGCACTGCCGGATTCGCTGTAGTTGTTTAGTTTCAATTCGTCGGCGGTGATGTACCAATCGTCTACCCCAGGGGCGCAAGTGGTGTAGCGTGCCTGTTTAAAGCGTTTGACATCTTGCCCTTCAAACAGCACGCTTTTGGCATCGCCGCGGCCTTGAGAGGTGAGTTTTTTTGCGCTAAAGGTGGTGCTTAAGTATAAGGAGCCGAGCACATCGCTGGCTGAACTGCTTAAGGGTTTGGTCGGGTAGTCCAGCGTACTTTTTTTGTTGTCCTCGATGCGCGGTGGGCTAATAGGGCTTGGCCGCGTTTTAGCCTCTTGCAGTATTTTAAAACTGGCATTTTTAAATTCACCCAGTTGCGCTGACAGTTGCAAGCGCAATTCTGAGCCTTTGATTTGCGCGTTGTCCAAGGTAATTTGCACATTGCCGGTGACGTGCAATTCATCATTTTGCAGATCGTAATCTATACTGTCACCGGACACGCTTTGCTTGCCGCGGCGCATGGAAGCGTGACCAATGGCGCGCATTTTGCGGTCCATGTGCAGCTCCAATTTGTCGCCGTCTATCAATACGCTGTCATCGGTCACTGTTGGGCTGTCGGCATAACATGGCAAGGCGTAGCAAAAAAAAGCCGCCAGCATGCTGCTTGAAAAACGGCTGCTCAACATGCGGCTTCCCCATGCTTAATCAAGCTGGCGCTGCTTAGGTAACAAGGTGAACGGGTGGGCACGGGTGGTTGGCTACGGTTTTATTTTAAGGATGAGTTTATCGATGCTAAAATCTCACAAATAGGACTTTTTGGCAATCAGTAAATGGCTTTTAAGCTTGGCCAAACGCCTTACTTGCGTACGCGATTTTTATCGCCTAGCGCAGACATAACCACATTATATAACATTGGATAAGCCCCCGTGGACGACAGACAGCAACAGCTCACTATATGGCTTAATACGGTCTTGCCATCGACCAACTTTACCCTCACTACTGCATCGGCGGATGCCAGTTTTAGGCGCTATTTCAGAGTGCATTTAGCACAAGCGTATTTGGGCCATACCAGCTTAATTGCCATGGATGCACCCCCACCTCAGGAAGACTGTGGCCCGTTTGTTCGCATCGCTCAACTTTTTCTAGAGGCTGGGCTCAATGTCCCGCAAGTGCTAGCGCAAGATTTAAAGCTGGGGTTTTTATTGTTAAGCGATTTGGGTGACGATACCTATTTGTCGAAATTAAATGCACAAACCGTCGCGCCGCTTTATCAAGCCGCCACCGACAGTTTGATCAAATTGCAGTTAGCCAGCAAACCCGATGCCTTGCCTGATTACGATGAGGCTTTGCTGAGCCGTGAAATGCAGTTGTTCCCGGATTGGTACGTGGCCAAGCAACTTAATCTGAGCTTAACGGCAGAGCAGCAAGCCGTGTTAAATAACACCTTTGCTGTTTTAAATAGCAATGTCTTAAGCCAAGCGAAGGTCTATGTGCACAGGGATTTTCACTCGCGGAATTTAATGCTCACCGCAGACAGTAATCCCGGGGTGCTGGATTTTCAGGATGCTGTGTACGGTCCCATCACCTACGACTTGGTGTCCTTGTTAAAGGACGCTTATGTCAGTTGGGATGAAGAGCAGGTGATAGACAGCGCGGTGCGTTATTGGCAGCCCGCTAAAAAAGTCGGCCTGCCGGTGCCGCATGATTTCAGCGAGTTTTACCGTGACTTTGAGTGGATGGGGGCACAGCGGCATATAAAAGTGTTGGGTATATTTGCCAGACTCAGCCACAGGGATGGTAAGCATGCCTACCTAAAAGACCAGCCTTTAGTCATGACCCAGTTGCGCAAGGTGTGCGAGCGCTACGTTGAATTAAGACCCATGCTGCGCCTGCTTAATCAGTTGGATAAAGTCGTGCCGCAGGCGGGCTATACCTTTTAATGAAAGCGATGATATTGGCGGCTGGTCGTGGTGAGCGTATGCGGCCATTGACGGATTTTACCCCTAAGCCTTTATTGAAGGTCGGTGGCAAGCCGCTGATTGTTTGGCACTTGGAGCGCCTGGCACGCGCCGGGTTTAGTGAAGTGGTGATTAATCATGCCCATTTAGGTGCTCAGATTGAACAAGCCTTGGGCAATGGCAGTCTATGGGCTATGCACATTGAATACAGCCCAGAACAACAGGCCTTGGAAACGGCAGGCGGTATCGCTCAGGCCTTGCCTATCTTAGGTGACCAGCCTTTTTTAGTGGTGAATGGTGACATCTACACCGAGATGGATTTCGCTCCATTAGCGGCGCTAAAGCTTATGCCTAGGCTGGCCCATTTATTAATGGTGGATAACCCGTCTCAGCATCCTGAGGGTGACTTTGCTATTGTCGAGGGCTGTTTGTGCGAAAGTGGATCACCCAAGCTTACTTTTTCTGGCGTGGGCGTCTACCAGCCCAGTTTTTTTGCCGGTGTGGCCAGGGGTCAAGCAGCTAAATTAGCGCCCTTGTTACGTTTGGCGATGGCCAAACAGTTAGCCACAGCCACGCATTATGCAGGTGTTTGGCATGACATAGGCACGCCAGAGCGCTTGCAAAGTTTAGATCAACAATTAACTGGGCATGCGCCTGCAGCATAGATAGCATAGGACAGTAAGCACATGAAATCAGCACAGGCGGAATTCAAATCCAGACGTCAGAAAATGCTCAGCGCCATGGGGGATGGCATTGCCATCATTCCAACCGCGGCAGAAGTGGTGCGCAATGGTGACAGCCACTACCCGTTCCGATTTGACAGTTCATTTTATTATTTAAGCGGCTTCAAAGAACCGGAAGCGGTGTTGGTGTTGTTGGCAGGGAAGGCAGCAAAATCCATTTTATTTTGCCGAGAGAAAGACCCGGAGCGCGAAATTTGGGATGGCT
Organism: Methylotenera sp.; assembly: GCA_020035195.1. Classification (GTDB taxonomy): domain Bacteria; phylum Pseudomonadota; class Gammaproteobacteria; order Burkholderiales; family Methylophilaceae; genus Methylotenera. The sequence goes on along the minus strand of JAIQBT010000064.1, from coordinate 42,537 downwards.
TTAGGTATGGGCCAGCGGCCGCCTGTGAAGAGTTTTGCTTTGATGAAGCCTACAGCATGGACGAGCTGGACGCCAAATTATTAAGCTTGTTAGCCAATCAGCCTAAGCTGTATTTTAGTTTAGGCCACAACGCTGCTTGGGATGCGCGCTTGACGACTTGCTTAAAGCAATTGGGCACGCAAGCCAGAGCTGGGGTGCATGTGCCGGATGCCGTGTGCGACCCGCGCAAGCTCATTGATGAGTTGCGTCTTTATAAATCCCCGTTTGAGCAAGGGCTTATGCGACGCTCTGCCAACATAGCCGCGACCGCGCACAACCGTGCCATGCAGTTGGTTAAACCTGGCATGATGGAGTACCAGTTGGAAGCGGCGTTTTTACAAAAATTTTACCAACAAGGGGCGCAAGCCCCGGCCTACACCAGCATAGTGGCGGGTGGCGCGAATGCCTGCACCTTGCATTACAACGCCAATAACGCGCCCTTGCGCGACGGCGACCTGCTCTTAATTGACGCAGGCTGCGAATTGGACGGCTATGCTTCTGACATCAGTCGCACCTTCCCGGTGAATGGGAAATTTAGTGGGCCACAAAAAGACCTGTACGAATTGGTCTTGGCGGCCCAATTGGCCGCCATACAGCAGGTTGCCCCAGGCCAACATTGGGATGCGCCACACCAAACTGCCTTGGCCGTGCTGGCACAAGGCTTTATCGATTTGAAATTGTGTCAAGGCAGTCTGCAATCCGTGTTGGACAGTGGCGACTACAGACGCTTTTACATGCATAGAACCGGCCATTGGCTGGGCTTGGATGTGCACGACGTGGGCGAGTACAAAGACCGCGATCAGCAATGGCGTGGTTTGGAAGCGGGCATGACCCTCACCGTTGAGCCTGGTTGCTACATACGCCCAGCGGCTAATGTGCCCGAGCATTTTTGGCACACCGGCATACGCATAGAGGACGATGTCTTGGTCACAGCGAATGGCTGTGAGGTGCTGACGGCCAAAGCGATTAAGTCGGTGGCTGACATAGAGGCGTTGATGCAAACGTCATGACGGTACCCATAGTCATCGTTGGCGGCGGGCCAGTGGGCGCGACCTTGGCCTTGTTGTTGGCACAACAAGGCTTGCCGGTGAGCTTGCTGGAAGCACGTAAGCTAACCGATGCTTACCAAGAAAGTCGGGCTTTGGCTTTGTCTTTTGGCAGCCGTAGGGTATTGGAAAAGGTGGGTGTTTGGGACGCGTTGGCGAATTCGGCGACGGCCATTAACAGCATACATGTGTCACAAAAAGGCAGCCTTGGCCGATCATGGTTGCAGGCCGCCGATTTGCAACAGGAGGCGCTGGGCTACGTGCTTTCCTACGGCGACTTAAGCCGTGCTTTATACCAAGCGCTTCAGCAGCAAACGTCGGTCAACTGCTTATTTGGGGCCAGTGCCGAGTACATAGAGCACAACGCAGAGCAAGCCACGGTGCGCTACACGCAACTGGCCAAAGAAGTCACATTAAACAGCCCTTTGGTGGTCTTGGCCGATGGCGGTCGCAGCCTCAATGCGGTGGCAGGCCTGACAAGAGAAACTAAAGAATACGGACACGATGCCTTGATCAGCATGGTAGATGCCGAGTTGGCCCACGGCAACATGGCTTTTGAACGTTTCACCGAGCACGGCCCTTTGGCCTTGTTGCCAAATGGCAAAACGGCCTTTTCTTTGGTTTGGACAGGCAAAACCGATTATGTGGCGCAATTGATGGCCTTATCGGACGCTGATTTTCTCAAGGCATTTCATCAGCAGTTTGGCGATAGGCTGGGGCAATTTTTGACGGTAGGAAAACGCATGCGTTTCCCGCTGAAATTGTCGCAGTTAAAAACCAAGGACGTCGTGCATTTGGTGGTGATAGGCAATGCGGCGCAGACCATGCACCCCGTGGCTGGTCAAGGCTTTAATGTGGGTTTGCGCGACGCTGTCGCACTCGCTGCTAGCATCGCTGCCTGCTCACCAGCTAACTATGGCGACAGCACCATGTTGCAGACATATCAAAGCAGCCGTCAAGCCGACACCAAAGGCGGCTTGCTGTTCACCGACTTTTTAGTCAATATTTTTTCCAATGACATCCTGGGTTTGCCGGCCTTGCGCAGTTCCGGGTTGGCTTTGTTTGATGTGATTAAACCGATTAAACGGCATCTGCTGCGTAAAATGAGCTTTGGCAAATGAGCGCTGTGAGCCATCGCGTAGACGTGGCAGTGGTGGGTGCCGGTTTGGTGGGCCTGTCTGCCGCCTTGGCTTGTCACCAGGCAGGCTACACGGTAGCCTTGGTGGATGCGGGCCCAGCCCTCACAACAGCAAGTGCCGATGCTAGCCTGCAGTGGGATGCAAGAATATATGCCATTAGCCCAAGCAATGCGCAGTGGTTAGCCAAATTAGGGGTGTGGCCGCTATTGGACAAGGCGCGTATTGGCCAAATAAACAGCATGCAACTGTTTGCCGATGCCGTGCCCTTAAACATGACGCCTGACGAGGCTGCTGGACCTATGGCTTACGTGGTCGAAGCTGGACAATTGCTGCAGGCTTTGTATAAAGCCATACAAGCAACAGGCATGCCGCTGTTGTTTGATAGCCCATGTGCCGCGGTCAACAGCAGCAGTAACATCACGCATTTGTGCTTAGTCGATAAGCGCATCATCGAAAGCCGGCTGCTGGTTGCAGCCGATGGCAGCCAATCTTGGCTGCGTCAGCAATTACAGATAAGCGTCCAAGAAAAATCCTATGAACAGCGGGCCATAGTCGCTAATTTTAGCGTCGAGAAACCGCACGCCGATATTGCTAGGCAATGGTTTGCCAGCGAGCCTACATTGGGTAGCTATATCTTGGCCTGGTTGCCCTTGCCAAACAACACCCTATCCATAGTCTGGTCTGTGCCATTAGCACACGCAGAACAATTGTTAAACTTAAGTGCGGCAGAATTTAGTTTGGCTGTGGTGCAAGCTGGCGGCCACGCCCTGGGTGAAATGCACTTGCTGAGTGCGCCCAAGGCGTTTCCTTTGCGCCTGCAATTGTCGGAAAAGACCGTGCAAGATGGTGTGGTTTTCGTAGGGGATGCCGCCCATCAAATTCACCCCATGGCTGGCCAAGGGGTGAATCTCGGGTTTAGAGACGTCATCGATTTAATGCAAAGTTTGCAAGAAAAAAATGCCTACCAAGGCCTGGCCGACAGCGGCTTATTAAAGGCTTATACTAGGCGTAGAAAAGTCGATGTGCTGAGTATGCGCGTGATTACGGATGGCCTGTTTCAGGTTTTTGCCAGCAAGTATGCTGTTATTAAAGGCATCAGGAGCGCCGCTTGGTCGGCGGCCAATGCAAGCTTGATAAAGAAAACCTTGCTGGCCTTTGCCCTTAAGATTTAATACCTTGCCTGGATTTTGGCCTTTAAGCCCGTTGATTTAAATTAGGAGCAGTATGATTAAGAAAATAGTGGCGTATACCGTATTGAGTGGCCTTAGTTTGGCGGCCATGGCCGATGAAGTCAGCCTTAAAAAAGCCGTGGAAGCAGCCTACCCAAAATTCAAAGTGGAGAGCGTGACGAAAACGCCTTATACCGGTTTGTATGAAGTGTTCATGGCCGGACAGATCGTCTATACCGATGAAAAAATGACGTTTTTGATTGCCGAAGGGCGTTTGGTGGATCCCAAATCCAAAAAAGATTTGACCGCCGAGCGCATGGATGAGCTGACCAAAATAGACTTTGCCAAATTGCCCTTGGATCAAGCCATTAAAGTCGTGAAAGGCAACGGCAGTCGGAAGCTGGTGGTATTTTCCGATGTGGATTGCCCGTATTGCAAGCGCCTAGAACAAAATGAGTTAAGCAATATCACCGACGTCACGGTCTATACTTTTCTTTACCCCATCGCGCAATTGCATCCGGATGCCACCGCTAAATCTAAAGCCATCTGGTGTGCAAGCAACAGGGTTAAAGCTTGGGACGATTGGATCATGCGCAATCAATTGCCAAAAAATGCACAAAATTGCGATGTGCCTTTAGAAAGAGTAGGCGACTTGGCTAAGTCGCTGGACATCACCAGTACGCCCACGCTGATCTTTTCTGATGGTAAGCGTATGTTAGGGGCCCAGCCTTACAAGGAAATAGAGCGGGCTTTGCAAGCAGCGGCTAGGAAATAAGCGCGGTTGCTTTAAGGCTTGTGCAGGGGTGCAGTCGACTAGTAATAGCGGCTAGTTAAACCACGGCCCCCATTTTAAATATGGGCATATACATGGCAATCACTAGGCCGCCTATGAGCACGCCCAACACCACCATGATGATAGGTTCCATTAGGCTGGCTTGGCTTACATATGGGCAATAATTTCATTGGCGAATTGTGCGGTGCCAACTTGGGTCGCGCCTTGCATTTCGCTGGCAAAGTCGCCAGTCACTCTTTTGGCTAGGATGGCTTGAGCCACGCCATGTAAGACCAAGTCGGCGGCTTCTGTCCAACCTAGGTGGCGCAACATCATTTCGGCAGACAGGATGATGGAGCTAGGGTTGGCCAAGTCTTTGCCGGCAATTTTTGGCGCTGTGCCATGCGTGGCCTCAAACATGGCTACCGTGTCGCTTAGGTTGGCGCCCGGCGCGATGCCTATGCCGCCAACTTGTGCAGCAAGTGCGTCGCTCATGTAGTCGCCATTTAAGTTAAGTGTAGCGACCACGTCGTAGTCCTGCGGGTGCAATAAAATTTCTTGTAAGAAAGCATCGGCGATGCAGTCCTTAATGATCATGCCATTAGGTAATTTGCACCATGGGCCGCCGTCAATTTCAACGGCACCGAATTCTTGCTTAGCCACTTCGTAGCCCCAATCACGGAAACCACCCTCGGTGAATTTCATGATGTTGCCTTTGTGGGCAATGGTGACGGAGCGTCTGTTGTTGTCTATGGCATATTGTATGGCTTTGCGCACTAAGCGTTTGCTGCCGTCTATGGATACAGGTTTGATGCCTATGGCTGAAGATTCAGGAAAGCGAATTTTTTTACGCATGCCCATGTCGCTGATAAATTCAATGACTTTTTTGGCTTCGTCTGAACCTGCTGCCCATTCTATGCCTGCGTAAATGTCTTCGGTATTTTCACGGAAAATAACCATGTCGGTTTTTTCTGGGTGCTTCACTGGGCTAGGTACGCCAGTGAAATACTGCACAGGTCGTAAGCAAACATACAAATCCAACTCTTGGCGCAGCGCTACATTGAGCGAGCGAATGCCGCCGCCAACCGGGGTGGTTAATGGACCTTTGATAGAGACCACATAGTCGCGCACGGTCGCCATGGTTTCCGCCGGTAGCCAATCATTTTCAGCATACACTTTGGTGGCTTTCTCGCCGGCGTAGACTTCCATCCAAGCAATTTTTTTGCTGCCTTGGTAGGCTTTTTCTACGGCGGCGTCCACGACTTTAATCATGGGTGGTGTGATGTCGGCCCCTATGCCATCGCCTTCAATAAATGGGATAATAGGTTGGTTGGGTACCTTGAGTGAGTTGTCGGCATTGACGCGTATCTTTTCACCGAATGCAGGCGTTTTGATTTTGCCAGTGATGCTGTTTTGTGCAGTCATTTTTTCCCTAAGCTGATGATTTTAATAGTATAAGTAGCTAATGATAATTTTATTTAACAAACCATTTAACGTAGTGTGCCAATTTAGCCTGCACGAGAAGCACCCTACGTTAAAAGACTTTATTCCCATTCCCCATGTATACGCTGCAGGTCGCTTGGATACTGACAGCGAAGGTTTACTTATTCTAACCGATGATGGATTGTTACAACACCGTTTAAGCGATCCTAAACACAAAGAAATTAAAACCTATTGGGTGCAAGTGGAGGGTCAGCCCAGTGATGAAAATTTGGCGCCCTTACGCGTGGGTGTGGCACTGTCGGATTTTGTAACCCAGCCAGCGAGCGTGCGCATTATGGCTGCGCCGCCTTTGTTGTGGCCAAGAAATCCACCCATACGCGAACGCCAAACCATCCCCACGGCTTGGCTGGAAATTAAAATCAGTGAAGGTAAAAATAGGCAAGTGAGGCGCATGACCGCACACATAGGCTTCCCCACCTTACGTTTAATCCGCTATGCGATAGGGGCGTTCACTTTGGATGGCCTAGGCAACGGTGACTATAAGGTAGGTGCAGCGTGAAGCCGGTTGCCATTTTTAGAAACGTGGCGTATGAAGGGGCTGGGTTTTTAGCTGCTTTTTCGCAGGAAAATGGTATTCCTAGCCTAGTGTTTGATACGGAGGATGTGGCGAGTTTACCCAGTTCCGTGTTGGATTTCAGTGGTATCGTTCTAATGGGCGGCCCCATGAGTGTTAACGATGGGCGCCACTGTTGGCCATCATTGCGCAAGCCATGGCCGCCGACATGCCTGTATTAGACCATTGTTTAGGTGGGCAATTGATGGCCAAGGCGTGCGGTGCGCGGGTGAGTGAAAATCCTATAAAAGAAATTGGCTGGGGGCCGGCAACGGTCACCGATAGTGAGGTCGCTAAACATTGGTTTGCTGACATTGAGCGCTTTAATCCATTTCATTGGCACGGTGAAACCTTTGACTTACCTGTCGGTGCTAATCACCTATTGGCCAGCGCACACTGTCAAAATCAAGCTTATGCGATGGGCAAGCATTTGGCCATGCAATGCCACATAGAAATGACGCCGGACATGATTAAAAGCTGGTGCGATAAGGATCAGCAAGAGTTGCTCGAAGCCAAGCTTAGTCTTGCCGTGCAACAAGCCGATGGCATGCAAGAGAATTTGCCTTTGCATTGTTTTTTCTGCAGAAAGTGGCCAGGCAGCTTTATGGGCAGTGGATTAAGGGCTTGCTGTAATGTGCTCCGGCAGTATGTTAAAATCGAACAAACTTATAAGAGAAATTCATTATGTCTGGTAACACCATAGGTACGCTATTCACCTTAACTTCCTTCGGTGAATCTCACGGCGCAGCAATAGGCGGGGTAGTGGATGGATGCCCGCCAGGCTTGGAGTTGTGCGCAGAAGATTTGCAAGTGGATTTGGACAGGCGCAAACCCGGCACGTCGCGCCACGTCACTCAGCGTAAAGAAGACGATGCCGTGGAGATATTGTCCGGGGTGTTTGAAGGCAAAACCACAGGCGCGCCCATTGGTTTGTTGATACGCAATACCGATCAGCGCAGCCAAGATTACTCTAAAATCATGGATACCTTTCGTCCCGGCCATGCCGATTACACCTATAGCCAAAAATATGGCATACGCGATTACCGTGGGGGTGGACGATCCAGTGCTAGGGAAACTGCAGTTAGAGTGGCTGCCGGCGCTATTGCAAAAAAATGGTTAAAGCAACGCTTTGGCGTGACGGTGAGGGCTTACATGAGCCAATTGGGCGAGCATGCCATTCCATTTGTCAGTTGGGATGCTTTGCAGCACCCGGACAATGCATTTTTTTCGCCTAACGTAGATGTATTGCCCACATTGGCTAATTACTTAGACGAGGTGCGTGCCGCGCGGGATTCCGTGGGTGCGCAAATTACCGTGTTGGCCGAGGGTGTGCCAGTAGGTTGGGGTGAGCCAGTATTCGATCGACTGGATGCAGAAATCGCTTACGCCATGATGAGCATTAATGCAGTAAAAGGCGTGGAGATAGGCGCTGGATTTGCTGCGATTGCCCAACGTGGCAGTGAACATTCCGATGAAATGACCCCGCAAGGCTTTGTCAGCAACCATGCTGGCGGGATACTAGGCGGCATTTCAACCGGTCAGACCATACGGGTCAATGTGGCATTAAAACCCACCTCCAGCATTCCGCAGCCGCGCCGATCCGTGGATAAGCATGGATCGGCGGTGCACATGGAAACCACGGGCAGGCATGACCCTTGCGTGGGCGTTCGCGCAACGCCTATCGTTGAAGCTATGTTGGCTTTGGTGTTGATGGACCATGCACTGCGCCATCGCGCACAAAATGCAGACGTTCAGAGCAGCACGCCTACCATCGTTTAATCGAATCGTTTAATTTAACGGTTTGCTTTGATGTATATCATGTGGCCTTTTTAGCTGTGCTTTTATAATGAAAGTCTAAGCTAAGGGCTTCACGTTGAGGGCGTAGGTTCTTGGTCTTGGCTACGACTAATTTTTAAGGAATGAGCATGAACATTGAGCACCACGATTTAGCCCACGAATTTCCAGAATACAAAGATAAGATACACAGCTTAAAAATAGGCAATGCCCATTTTGCTAAGCTTTTTGATGCCTACCATGCCTTGACTAAGGATGTGGAACGCTTGGAGGGGGAGGACGTGCCGGTTGCTGATGCCACCTTGATAGAACAAAAAAAACAACGGGCCCTGCTTAAAGATCAGCTTTACGCCATGTTGCTAGTTTAATTAAGTGGGCTTATAGTCGGCTATGGCCGACTTTTTTATGCCCGCTAGCCCTACCAACCCTCATGCACACAAAACTCCATTTTAGGCTGTCGCGCTTTTATTTTATTTATTACTTCTTTGTTGGCGCATTTGTGCCTTATTGGGGTTTGTACCTAAAGTCCGAGCAATTTAGTCCGGCCGACATCGGTATACTGATGTCTTTATTTCAAATCAGTCGAATTTTCGCGCCTAACTTTTGGGGTTGGCTGGCCGATCACACCGGTAAGCGTGCGCAGTGGATTAAGTTGACGGCCTTCTTAGGTTTGTGTGGCTTTAGTGCGGTGTTTTGGGCCCACGGGTTTTTTTGGCTATTTTTTGTCATGGCCGCCTTGAGTCTGTTTACCAGCTCCACCTTGCCTTTGGCAGAATCGCTTACTTTAGCCCATTTGGCCACCACCAATGGCCATTACAGCCGCATACGCATGTGGGGATCCTTGGGCTTTATTGTGGCGGCCGTGCTGTTGGGCTACCTGATCGATTTTGCCGGCATACGGAGCTTGTTGTGGTTTTTATTGTTCGTGCAAATGACTTTATTTGTGCTCTCTTTTGGTTTGCCCGATGCCAGTGTGGCGCCACATGACCATGACGAATGCTCCATTTGGCAATTGATACGGCAGCCAAATGTGATTGCCCTGCTACTAGGCTGCGCATTGATGGTGACGGCACATGGCGTGCTCTATAATTTTTACTCCATCTACCTGAGCGAGCACGGTTACAGCAAAAGTGTCATTGGCTTGTTGTGGGCCGTTGGTGTGGTGTGCGAGATCGGCGTCTTTATGGCCATGCCAAAAATAATGGCGCACTTCAGTTTAAAAGCCATCTTGCTTGTCAGCTTGGCTTTGGCGGTCATGCGCTTTGCTTTAATAGGCTGGGCGATTGATTCTTGGCCCTTATTACTGCTGGCGCAAACCTTGCACGCCGCCACCTTCGGGAGTTTTCATGCGGCCTCGGTGGAAGTGATCGCACGTTTTTTTAATGGTAGGCACCAAGCCAAAGGTCAGGCCATATACAACAGTGTGGCCTACGGCATAGGCGGCACTTTAGGTGGCGTGGTCGGCGGCTATGCTTTGCAATACTTAGGCGGTCAGCAAACATTTATGCTGGCCGCGGTCTTTCCATTGTTGGGTTTCTTGGTGATTGCGCTGGGTTTGAAATTAACGGCCCAGCAGCACAAGCGCAGTCTGTTTGGCTGAGGATAGGCTTAGGCTGATTGGCGTTTGTCGTGGGTGATCAGGGCGTAAGCAGAATGGTTGTGTATGCTCTCGAAGTTTTCACTTTCGACCGTGTAAGCGACGATACGCTTTTCTGCCGACAGTTGTGCCGCCACATCCCTAACCATGTCTTCCACAAATTTAGGGTTATCGTAAGCACGCTCGGTGACAAATTTTTCATCCGGGCGTTTTAACAAGCCATACAGTTCGCAAGAGGCTTGTTTTTCAACCAAGTTGATGATGTCTTCTATCCAAATGAAATCATTGATCAGTGCGGTGACCGTGACATGACTGCGCTGGTTGTGCGCGCCATAGTCCGATATTTTTTTGCTACACGGGCATAAGCTAGTCACCGGCACCAATACTTTTACGGTAATGTCGAATTTATTTTTATTTATTTCGCCTATAAAGGTTACTTCGTAATCCAGCAAGCTTTTCACACCAGAAATAGGCGCGGCTTTGTTAACAAAATACGGGAAGGTCATTTCCACGTGACCGGATTCTGCTTCCAGCCGCTTGACCATTTCACGCAATATGGTTTCAAACGATTCCACTGAAATCGCATGTTCATTGATGTTGAGTATTTCAACAAAGCGTGACATGTGCGTGCCTTTAAACTGCTGTGGCAGGTGCACGTACATATTGAACAAGGCTATGGTGTGTTGCTCGCCGGCGGATTTGTCTTTGACAACGATGGGGTGGCGTATGGCTTTGATACCGACTTTATCGATGGCGATATGGCGTGTGTCTACGGTATTTTGTACGTCTTCAATGGGGCAGGTGGGCGTAGCTTGAGTCATTACTTATCCTGGTTGGCGTTTAGCTGATAATACTTGAGTATAACACTAGGTTATTAGCTGCGCAATTGCGCGGCTAATGCCTTCAGCATCAAGACCGCATTCCGCCAACATGGTTTCATGCACGCCATGCTCAATAAAAGCATCAGGCAATCCCAGGCATAATGTTTTAACTGACGGGCTGTCTTTTTTCTGCAGGCATTGCAGCGCTTCAAGCACGGCTGTACCTGCGCCGCCCATGACTGCGTTCTCTTCAACCGTGACGAACAGCGTATGGTCTTTGGCCAGCTTTGCTAGCAATGCATGATCGATAGGTTTAACAAAGCGCATATTGACTACGGTCGCATCCAGTTTTTTACCGGCTTGCATGCATGCGTTCAGCATGCTGCCAAAACTTAAAATCGCAATTTTTTGTTTGGGTTTTTTTGCCGAACTAAGGCGCTTTATTTCGGCTGTGCCTATGGGGATGGCCTGCATGGTCTGCTCAACAGTAGCCCCTGTACCGCTACCGCGGGGGTAGCGCACCGCTGCCACGCCTTCGTATTGGTAGCCGGTGTAGAGCATTTGCCGACATTCATTCTCATCGCTAGGCGCCATGATGACCACATTGGGGATGCACCTTAAATAGCTCAAGTCAAAACTGCCGGCATGGGTGGGGCCGTCGGCACCAACCAGCCCGGCCCGGTCAATGGCTAACAATACCGGTAAGTTTTGCAAGGCAATGTCGTGCACCAGTTGGTCGTAAGCGCGCTGCAGGAAGGTGCTGTAGATGGCCACCACCGGTTTTAAACCATCGCAAGCCATGCCGGCGGCAAAGGTTAAGGCATGCTGTTCCGCGATGCCCACATCAAAGTAACGGCTGGGGTATTTTTCTGCAAAAGCATTGAGGCTAGAACCGTCGCACATGGCCGGGGTGATGCCAATAAGACGTTCGTCTTTAGCCGCCATGTCAACCAGCCATTCGCCAAACACTTGAGTGTAGGTTTTTTTGCCGGCATTGGCAAGCAGGTCGCCATTGCAGGGATCAAATTTACCTATGCCGTGAAATTTGTTGGGGTCGTGTTCTGCCGGTTCAAAACCTTTGCCTTTTTGCGTGACAATGTGCAGGAATTGCGGCCCTTTTAATTGCTTGATATTTTGCAGGGTGTCTATCAAAGTATCCAGGTCATGGCCATCGATGGGGCCTATGTAATTAAAGCCAAATTCCTCAAATAAAGTGCTGGGTAACACCATGCCTTTGACGTGCTCTTCAGCACGCTTAGCAAATTCCATTACGGGCGGCATGGCAGACAATATTTTTTTCCCGGACTTTTTGATTACGCCGTAAAAGCGACTGGAAAGTAATTTCGATAGGTAATTGTTTAAGGCGCCTACATTGTTGGAAATACTCATGTCGTTGTCATTAAGGATGACCAGCAAATTAGCATCCATGCTGCCGGCATTGTTTAAACCCTCAAAGGCCATACCAGCGGTCATCGCGCCATCCCCAATAATGGCCACGGCGCGACGCTCTAGGCCGGCTTTTTGCGCGGCGACGGCCATGCCTAAGGCGGCGGAAATTGAGGTGCTGGAATGGCCGGTGCCAAACGCATCGTACGCACTCTCGCTGCGTCTAGGAAAGCCGGCGATGCCTTTTTCTTTGCGCAAATTGGCCATGGCTTCGCGTCTGCCGCTGAGTATTTTATGCGGGTAGGTTTGGTGGCCTACGTCCCACACCAATCTGTCGTTTGGGGTGTTAAACACATAATGCAAGGCTATGGTGAGTTCCACTACGCCTAAATTAGAGGCCAGATGCCCGCCGGTTTTGGCCACGCTGTCTACAATGAATGCCCGCAACTCCAAAGCCAAGGCTTTGAGTTGCTTGCGGTTTAATGGCTTAAGCTGCAAGGGGCTGTTGATGCTGTCTAGTAATGGCGTCACCTGAGGGGTTCCTAAATTGCTGGCTACTTGATGTTAACTAAGCCCAATGTGATTAAAAACTGCGCTGGGTAATGTAGCCCGCCAGCTCTCTTAAACGTTGTGCCTGCTCGCCCAATGGGGCAAGAGCATTGATGGCTTGTTCGTAGAGCGCACGCGCGTGTTGCTTGGCAGCGTCTAAGCCTAAAATAGTGACGTAAGTCGGTTTGTTGTTGTCGGCGTCTTTGCCTGCCGTTTTGCCTAAGGTAAGGCTATCAGCCTCCACGTCGAGTATGTCGTCCACGACTTGAAAAGCCAGGCCTATGATAATGGCAAACTGTTTTATGGTGGCTAAATCCGACTTGGGCGCGCTGATCGCCCCAAGCAAGATGGACGCCTGAATGAGGGCGCCGGTTTTCATTTGATGCATGGTTTCAAGCTCGGTTTGGCTGAGCGATTTCCCTGCCGAGGCTAAGTCAATACCTTGCCCACCCGCCATGCCGGTGGAACCCGCGGCGCTAGCCAATAGGTAGACTAAACTCATTTGTTGGCTAGCGTTCAGTTGGCTGTCGGCGTAAATCTGGGCTTGCGATATGACTTCAAAGGCTAAGCTCTGTAAGGCGTCCCCCACCAATAAGGCGGTCGCGTCGTCGTATTGTTTGTGGCAACTGGCTTTGCCTCGCCTTAAATCGTCATCGTCCATGCAAGGCATGTCATCGTGTACCAAGGAGTTGGCATGTATCAGCTCGACAGCGCAAGCCGCCGCATCAGCGATCTTGGGCTCGCATGCGCACAATTCAGCCGCCGCATAGCAAAGCAGAGCACGTACGCGTTTCCCGCCATCCAATGCGCTGTAGCGCATAGCGCTGTGCAGTCTGGTCGGCGCTATGTTGGCATTGGGTAGGCATAGATCAAGCAGGTCTTCGATACGCTGCTGCTTGCCGGCCACCCAGTCTGGAAATGTTTGTTTGGCCTGATCAAGGCTGCTGAGTCTGGACATGGCTATCAATCTTGGCTGGTGTAGTGGAGCAACTGGTTACGCTCATTTAAAATTTGCACTTGTTGTTCAGCCGCGAGCAAGGATTGTTGGCAAAATTGCAATAAGCCATTGCCGCGCTGATACGCGGCCAGCGTAGCATCTAAAGGCAGTTGAGTGGACTCCATTTGCGTCACAATTTGCTCTAATTCTGTGTAAGCTTGCTCAAAATTAAGCGGGATTTTGCCTGCTTGCGCATTCAATGGTTGCTCCCTGTTGCTGGATTTAGCGGTTGTTGTGGTCATGATGGCCTTGCCTAGTTTGCACAGTGCTTATTCTACCAAATCTTGCTGCAAAAGCCCTTGTAAAAATAGGCGTATGTCATTAATTTCTTCTGCGCAAACATTATGCGCCATGGCGTATTCATGCCAAATCACGTTAAAGCCTGCTTGTTGCAAAGTTAGGCGTGACAACTGCGCTTTTTCCATGCTGATGATGTCATCATGGCTGCCGTGCGCCATGAATATGGGTGTAGCGAGATTGGCTTTAGAGGCTTCTGTCGCCAACGCAGATTTAAGGGGCAGGTAGGTAGAAAGTGCCAGCACACCGGCCAGTGTATGAGGGTAGCGTGCAGCCGTATGCAAGGCGATGGCGCCGCCTTGCGAAAAGCCAGCCAGGACAATTTTATCGCTGGCTATGCCTCGATCCAGCTCATTTTGGATTAGGCTGCTTAGGTATTTTTCACTGTGGAGTATGCCGGCCAGGTCTTCTTGTTGGGGCTCACTGGGATGGTATAAATCGTACCAGGCCGGCATGACGTAGCCATTATTTCGTGTCACGGGCATGGCCGGTGCGTGCGGCAAAATAAAGCGAACCTGCGCTAAATTCAATTTCTCTACTATGGGTGCAAAATCGAAGCCATCTGCACCTAAGCCGTGCAGCCAAATCACGCTGGCATGGATGGATTTGCTGTTGCCTCTGACTAATTCTAGAGGGGTTTGGTTATGCATGGGATTTGTAAATCTAAAAAAGCGCCAAACCGACTTAGGGTTTGGTCATTAAAATCGCAGCTAAGATGCCAATAATAGCCACCAATATCATTAATTCAATCAGCGTGAAACCTTGTTGTTTTTTCATTGATATTCATTCTTCAATAGTAAGTAAGCTTTAAACGTTAGGAGTATTAATTTATAGGCACTAAGCTACTAATATCAATGATGAGCTTAGTACCCTATCGGCTGCTGTTTTGGTTGAATAAAATTGGGTTCTTGCGAAATTGTTATTTCGCGGCTTCCACTACTTTTTTCAAATTAGCTAAGCCCGCATCAAAAATGTCGGTGATGGCTTTAACGGCTGTCGCGTCGTCTTGACCCTCAGGAATGGGTGGGTTCAATTTGTATAAACGGTAAAAGCGGCCCACCCAAGTCACGGTGGCTTCTCCGGCGCCAGGACCTTTGGTTACGGTCATGCTGCCATTGAAATCAGTCAAAGGTAAGGTGCCGGAAACGATTTCGTATTTCATGCGCATGCTGTCGTTATCGATGCTACGTAATTTTTCGTAGACGTTGCCACCGCTTTTAAAAGTCAGGGTTCTGAACGTGTCTTCGCCGACTTTTTCTAATTTTGTGCTAGCAACGCCTGGTAGCCATTGGTGCGCGGTGCCGAAGTCTTTAACGGTAGCCCAAACCTTAGCTGGGTCGGCTTTAATCGTTACAGTTTTTTCAATTTTTTGAGGTGAGGGGCCGTGCGCGCTGGCTAGGTTAGGCAATAAGCTGATGCTTAAGCTAAGTGCAAGTAGGGCTAAAATCTTTTTCATCTTTTCTTTCTCCGTGACTCTCAGGCTGAGAGTAATTGATTAAAACAAGCTCTTATTATAATGGAGATCCTAGGTTTTTAGAAACACGGCGCAGCCCATGGGTTTGCTTAAATCAGCCAATCAGCTCATCGGGGCGACAAAATAAACTGGCCAAAAGCACGGCTTTTTTCACCGGTTTTGATTGTAGCAATCACTAGCAGACTTTTACTATCGATAACGCTGACATTGTTGCTGCCCCAGTTTGCGACATAGGCGCGTTGGGTCATTGGATCTATGCTAATGCCTTCTGGCGTACTGCCCACGGCAATGGTTTTTAGAATTTTATTTGTCGCCAGGTCTATCACTGACACGCTGTCGTCTTGGGTGTTGCTGACAAAGAGGATTTTTTCATCGGCAGTAATGGCCGCGCAGTATGGGTGGTAGCCGACTTTGATGGTTTGTTGACTGTATGTTTTGGTGTTGATTAGGCTGACGCTGTCGTCTCGTACGTTGACGCTTAACAGCCATTTACCACTGCCGCTGAGGGATAAGCCAAAGGGGTGTGAGCCAACTTTAACGCGCTTCTTTATGCTTAAGGTGGCGGTGTCAACGATGGCGATATCATCGCTGTCTCGGTTGGCAATATACAACCATTTGTTATCTGGGCTGACCACTAAACCTGCTGGCGCATCGCCGACATTAAGTTCTCTCACGACTCTGGCTTGCTGGGTGTTGATGGCCAAGACTTTGTTGGCAAACCAATCGGCCACATACAGCGTGTTGCTGTCTGCCGATAGTGCTAATCCAACCGGTGCGCCATTGATTTTTAGGGTTTGTATAACGCCATTGCTTTGCGTATTAATGATGCTGATTTCTTGGCTTTCAACATTGGTAATGTAGGCCCGTTGCAAGGCGGTTGATACGGCAATGCCAACCGGACCTTTGCCTACGGCTATGGTTTGTATCACGCTGTTTTTTGCGGTATCGATGACAGATACGGTGTCTTCACCTTGATTGGTAATGTAGGCATAGGCGGTTGTATCGCGCGCTAAAATCGGCATCGCCGAGAAAACTACGCAGCACAGTATGCCGCATAGCAAAACCAGTCTACTTGCCATAGGATTAAAATTTTTAATTGGTTGCATATTCATGGGCTTAGCCATTATACGCAAATGCTTGCTTTCAATAATGTGCAAAATATGAAAAAATTGCACTAAATAATTTAGGCAGTATAACCATATGTTAGATCGAGACGGGTTTCGCCCGAATGTAGGCATTATTTTATGTAATGCCCACAATCAGGTTTTTTGGGCTAAGCGTATTCGCGAGCATGCTTGGCAATTCCCGCAAGGGGGCATTAATCAGGGCGAAAGTCCAGAGCAGGCCATGTACCGGGAGTTGATGGAGGAGGTGGGTCTTGCCCCACAGCATGTGCAAATTTTAGGCCGGACCAAGGATTGGCTGAGGTACGAAGTGCCGTCCACCTGGGTTAAGCGCGAGTATCGAGGCAGTTACAAAGGCCAAAAACAAATTTGGTATTTGCTGCGTATGGTGGGGCGTGATAGCGATGTCTCTTTGCGCGCGAGTGAGCATCCTGAATTTGATGCTTGGCGTTGGACCGAGTATTGGGTGCCATTAGAAGACGTGATCGAGTTTAAACGTGGCGTTTACGAATCCGCACTGAACGAACTGGCTGCCCATCTGCACCACAATCCAGCCAAGTAGCTATTATTTAACAGAAAAGCCTAGCCGGCTTTTCCGTTTCCCATCACCTCACCCATGTTGATAGCACGCGCGGTTTGCCAATCTGAATTAAACGCGACTGCGTCTTTTTCAAACAACATCACCACCGTGGAACCCAATAAAAACCGGCCCATTTCATCGCCTTGTTGCAACTTGATGTTTTTATTGTCGTAAAACCAAGATCTAGGTTGGCGGTTGCGCGGTGGGTTGACGATGCCATTTTTGCTCGTGTGCCAAACTGTGGCCATGCTACCCACCACTGTGGCACCTACCAATACTATGATGAATAATCCGTGCTGGGCTGAGCTGAATTCACAAACCACACGTTCATTGCGGGCAAATAAACCGGGCACGCCTTGCGCTGTGCATGGGTTGACGGAGAATAAAGCGCCTGGCACGTAGGTCATGCTTCTTAAGGTGCCATCGCATGGCATGTGGATGCGGTGGTAGTCCTTTGGGCTTAGGTACAGGCATGCAAACTGCCCATTTTCAAATTTCTTAGCCAAATTTTTATTGCCACCCAATAAGGCCGTCGTTGAGTAGGTATGGCCTTTGGCTTGAAATAGTTGATCGATTTCAATGCGGCCTAACTGACTAATTCGTCCATCGACCGGGCTGATAAAATCCGCGCTCGCCATGGGTCTCGCTCCCGGTTTTAATGCCCGAGTAAAAAATGCATTAAAGGTTTTGTAGGCGTCGATATTGGATTGCTGTGCTTCCGCCATGTTGACTTGATAGCGTTGCACGAACCAGCGTATAACTGCGGCAGTTAAGCGGCCTCCTTCAAGGTGGGCCAGCTTGCCGGCAAGCACAGTGATGGCTTGCTTGGGGATGACGTATTGAGACAGCACGGTTAAGTTCATGGCAATTCCTAATAAAAAAGGCGGGCACCTAATCAGCTGCCCGCCTAACTTAAAGTCTACAGACTCGATTAACACCTTAGTTTTTAGCTTGATCGACTAATTTGTTTTTAGCAATCCAAGGCATCATGGCGCGCAATTGACCGCCCACTTGCTCAATTGGGTGAGCTGCATTCAAACGACGACGTGCTGTCATTTCTGGGTAGTTAGTGCGGCCTTCTAAAATGAAGCGTTTAGCGTATTCGCCATTTTGAATATTAGCTAAGCACTCTTGCATGGCGTAGCGTGATTCGTCATTGATCACTTTTGGACCGGTCACGTACTCACCATATTCCGCATTGTTTGAGATGGAGTAATTCATATTGGCAATGCCGCCTTCGTACATTAAATCAACGATCAATTTTAGTTCGTGCAAGCATTCAAAATAAGCCATTTCAGGCGCGTAGCCAGCTTCAACCAAAGTTTCAAAGCCGGCTTTAACCAACTCAACAGCACCCCCACACAAGACCGCTTGTTCGCCGAATAAGTCTGTTTCAGTTTCTTCACGGAAATCGGTTTCAATCACGCCACCTTTAGTGCCGCCGTTTGCCGCTGCGTAAGACAAGGCCAAGGCTTTCGCTTTGCCTGATTTGTCTTGGTAAACCGCGATCAATGAAGGAACGCCGCCGCCTTTTAAGTATTCTGAACGCACGGTATGGCCTGGGCCTTTAGGGGCAATCATGATCACGTCCAAATCAGCTCTAGGGGTGATTTGGTTGTAATGAATGTTGAAGCCGTGAGCAAAGGCTAGGGTTGCGCCTTGTTTTAGGTTTTCCGCCACGTCCGCATCAAAAATTTGCGGCATGTTTTCGTCAGGCAATAGCAGCATGACGACGTCAGCTTGCTTGGTGGCCTCAGCAATTTCAAGAACCTGGTGACCTGCGGCCACGGCTTTCGCCCATGAGCTGCCGCCTTTACGTAAACCTATGGTCACGCTGACACCGCTGTCTTTCAGGTTGGCCGCATGCGCGTGGCCTTGTGAACCGTAACCAACGATGGTTACTTTTTTGCCTTTAATTAAGCTAAGGTCCGCGTCTTTATCGTAATAAACTTTCATTTTTGTGTCGCCTTTCTATGCAAATGCTAAATAAATATAAGGGGTTTTTAAAACTTAAACTTTTAGAATTCTATCGCCTCGACCTATGCCCGATGCGCCGGTACGTACGGTTTCTAGTATCGCCGCTTTATCTAAACTGTCGATGAAAGCATCGAGCTTATTGCCTGAGCCGGTAAGCTCAATGGTAAAGCTGCCGTCGGCCACATCGATAATACGGCCGCGGAATATGTCGCACATACGCTTCATTTCTTCTCTAAACGCGCTGGTGGCTTTAACTTTTACTAACATTAATTCACGCTCTATGAATTTGCCGTCGTTTAAATCCAGCACTTTCACCACGTCCACCAGTTTGTTTAATTGTTTGATAATTTGTTCTATCACCGCTTCTGAGCCTGAGGTCACAATGGTCATGCGAGACAAGGTTGTATCCTCAGTAGCAGCTACCGTTAGCGATTCAATGTTGTAGCCGCGTGCTGAGAATAGGCCTGCCACGCGTGATAGGGCGCCTGATTCGTTTTCCATCAGCAGCGAGATGATATGACGGGTAGACTGGGTCGCCATGTTATAGGTCCTCCGCTAAAATCATTTCAGACAAGCCCTTGCCGTTTTGTATCATAGGGAACACGTTCTCTTTTTGGTCGGTGATAAAGTCCATAAAGACGAAGCGTGATTTCATGGCAAATGCTTCTTTTAGGGCCGCTTCGACATCACCAGGCTGGGTTATTTGCATGCCCACATGGCCATAAGCTTCGGCTAATTTCACAAAGTTTGGCAAGCTGTCCATGTACGATTCGGAATAGCGGTTCTCGTAGAAAAACTCCTGCCATTGCCGCACCATGCCTAAATAGCGGTTGTTCAACATAATCACTTTAATCGGCAAATGGTATTGGGCGCAGGTTGAAAGTTCTTGTATGTTCATTTGTATGCTGCCCTCGCCGGTCACGCAAGCAACTTGCGCGTTCGGGTGAGCGAACTGCACGCCCATGGCGTAGGGCAGGCCAACGCCCATGGTGCCTAAGCCACCAGAGTTAATCCAGCGGCGCGGCTCATTAAATTTGTAATACTGCGCCGCCCACATTTGATGCTGACCTACGTCGGATGTCACAAAGGCCTCGCCTTTAGTCACTTCATGCAGTTTTTGTATCACGTATTGCGGTTTGATGAATTCGTCACTTTGCGCAAAATTTAAACATTTCTTATCACGCCAAGTGTCTATTTGTTTGAACCAGGCATTCAGCGCGGCCGTATTTTGCTGTGGTTTTTCCGTTGCAATCAGCTCATTCATGTCGGCCAGCACAGACTTCACGTCACCGACGATGGGCACATCAATTTTCACCCGTTTTGATATGGAAGAGGGGTCTATGTCTATGTGTATGATGGTTCTTGGGTTGGATAAAAAGTGCGCGGTATTGCCGATCACGCGGTCATCAAATCGAGCACCCACAGCCAGCAGCACATCGCATTCTTGCATGGCCATATTGGCCTCGTAGGTGCCGTGCATGCCTAGCATACCTAAAAACTTTTTATCGGATGCAGGAAAGCCGCCTAAACCCATTAGGGTGCTGGTGATGGGCAAGCCAAGCGCTTGTATAAGCTTAATTAAATGGGCCGAGGCATCGCCCAGTACGACGCCGCCGCCTGAATACACCATAGGCCGTTTGGCTTCGGTTAATAATTTCAAGGCTTTTTTGATTTGTCCTAAATGCCCTTTGGTAACCGGGTTGTAGGAACGCAAGTGCACCGTTTCAGGGTAGTCAAATGAATGCAGGTCAGCGGTGATGTCTTTAGGGATGTCCACTAACACTGGACCAGGTCTGCCACTGGAAGCCACGTAGAAAGCTTTTTTTAGGGTGGCAGCTATGTCTTTTACGTCTTTGACCAAAAAGTTATGTTTGACGCATGGGCGGGTAATGCCGACGGTGTCGCATTCTTGAAATGCATCTTCACCTATGGCATAGGTCGGTACTTGGCCGCTGATAATGACCATGGGGATGGAGTCCATGTAGGCGGTTGCGATACCGGTAATGGCATTGGTTGCGCCTGGGCCAGACGTGACCAATGCAACGCCTACTTTGCCTGTTGAGCGTGAGTAAGCATCGGCCGCATGGAGCGCAGCTTGCTCATGGCGAACCAAGATATGTTTAAATTTATCCTGATGAAAAATTGCGTCGTAAATGTGCAAGACGGCACCACCTGGGTAGCCAAATACGAATTCAACGTTTTCTTCGTGCAAGCAGCGTATTAAAATTTCTGCGCCGCTAATTTTTTTAGAACTTTTTTCCATGCTTGTGCCCATGCTTATTTTTTTGCTTTGAATTTTCAGTCCGCACTAAATTAGCGCTTGTTTTTATTCGATATTAGAGACTTTTTTATCTATTTATATACCAACCCTACACCATAACGGTTTGAGCCTATTTGGTCAAGGACGATAGCCTGTGGATGGGCGTTTTTATGAGGCCGCCGCAAGCTTGCTTAAGCCCAATGGGTATCAGTATGCGCTAGCTATGAAAGCGCATGGACAAGTCTACTGCTCGGATGTTCTTGGTGATGGCTCCTATGGATATGCGGTCCACGCCGGTGAGCGCTATGTCCCTGACGTTTTCCAAGCCTATGCCACCGGAGGCCTCGAGGATGGCGTGGCCACCGGATGCTTGGTTGAGATTTACGGCCGCTTGTAATTGACTTAAATCGAAATTGTCCAACAAGACGCTTTTAGCGCCGGCATGCAGAGCTTGTTTTAGTTGCGCCAAGTTTTCCACTTCTATCTGTATGCTTTTGCCGCCACTTAAAGCCTTGGCCTGCTTGAGGATGGCCTCTATGCTGCCCGCCGCGGCAATGTGATTCTCTTTAATTAAAATGCCGTCATACAAAGCCAAGCGCTGATTCTGTCCACCGCCAACGGTGACGGCATATTTTTGTGCCCACCTTAAATTTGGGATAGTTTTACGCGTGTCTAAAATTTGACTCTTGGTACCAGCGATGGCCTTAACGTACAGACTGGTTTGGCTTGCCGTGGCAGACAGGGTTTGTAGGAAATTCAGAGCGCAACGTTCGGCAGTTAAAATCGATCGAGCTAAGCCGCTAATTTCGCACAACACTTGGTTTGGCTCGACTTTCTCGCCTTCATGAATAAGCCATTTAATGCTGACAGTTTGGTCTATTTCCGCAAAGCAGGTGTTTACCCACGCTATGCCACAAATCACAGCGGTTTCTCTAGCTAGGATGCTGGCCCTGGCCGTTTGCGATGCTGGCACCAGTTGTGCTGTTAAATCACCTGAGCCCACGTCTTCGGCAATGGCCAATTGCACTTGTTGCTTAATTAAGGCCATTTGCTCGTCTGTTAGCATTGGTGGTGGGGTGGAGTTAGCCGTCATGGGGTAGGGTGTTTCTTGAAATAGTTGAGCATGTTGAGCTGGCTTTATTAAGCGCTGCGATGATTGCATTATAATGCTAGCCTACAATTTTTTTATACAACAGACCGAGCAATAGCATGAAACTTTTGTACACCACCAACAGCCCTTATGCCCGTAAGGTGCGCATCCTTGCCAAAGAAAAGGGCTTGACTACGGCCATGCAGTCAGTGGTTTTGTTGGACCCGGATTGTCCGGTGAAGCAATACAACCCACTGGGTAAAGTCCCGGTATTGATATTGGATGACGGCAGCAGTCTATATGACTCACGCGTGATCGTCGAGTATTTGGATCAGCTAAGCCCGTCGCATGGCTTAATTCCGCAAGCGCCACTAGAAAAAATAGCCGTGCGCCGCTGGGAAGCCTTAGCCGATGGTGTTTGCGATGCCGCCGTTGCCATTATGCTAGAGCAACGAAAATTAGCTGCTGCGCAAGATGCGGCAACCATGGCTAAGCAAATGGATAAGGTTAGCCGCGGATTGGCCGCGCTAAACGATGCGCTGGGGAAAAATGCTTGGTGTGTGGCTGGCAAATTTAGTTTAGCAGACATTGCTGTGGGTTGCATGTTGGCGTATGTCGCTATGCGCTTCGCCCAGCTAATAGAGTTGGCGCGGGATTATCCCAATTTGCACAGACTGCAGTTAAGCTTGGTTGCGCGCCCATCTTTTGTAGGCAGCGAGCCTAGCCCTTATTAGCTAGCCTTGCAGTAAACGTTTAGGCGGACAGCGCGCTGGTAATGATGCCGCCGCCTAGGCAGACATTGCTTTCGTAAACCACGGCGGATTGGCCAGGCGTCACGGCCCATTGTTTTTGGCCAAATTTTATTTCAACTTCGCTGCTGTTTAATCGCTCTATCTCACATGGGGCATCGGCTTGCCGGTAACGGGTTTTAGCGCCGTACACCCAATTTTGCTGAGGCGCTTCGGGGTCTATCCAGGTCAATTGCTTGGCCAATAAGCCATCGCTTAGTAATAGCGGGTGGTCGTGGCCTTGCACCACAGTCAACACGTTATTTTCCATGTCCTTGGCGGCCACAAACCATGGCTCGCCGTTGCTGTCGCGGCTACCACCTATCTTTAAGCCTTGACGTTGACCTAGGGTGTAATACATCAGGCCTTCGTGGCTGCCGACCAGTTTGCCTTCGGCTGTTTTGATGTCGCCAGGTTGGCGTGGTAAGTACTGGCTAAGAAAGGCTTGAAAGGGCCGTTCACCAATAAAGCAAATGCCGGTGGAATCTTTTTTATCGGCATTAATTAAGCCGGCTTGGCGGGCCATTTCGCGGACTTCACGTTTCAACAATTGCCCCAGAGGAAACAAAGTTTTACTGAGCTGGGCTTGATTGAGTCGGTATAAAAAATAACTTTGGTCTTTGCTGCCATCATCGGCTTTTAATAATTGAAATAAGCCGGGTTTAAGTGGATTTTCTCTCACTTTGGCGTAGTGGCCAGTGGCAATAAGATCGGCACCCAAGCCCATGGCGTGGTCTAAAAAAGCCTTAAATTTTATTTCCGCATTGCACAGTATGTCTGGGTTGGGGGTGCGCCCGGCTTGGTATTCGCTTAAGAAATTAGCAAACACGCGGTCTTTGTATTCCGTACTGAAGTTGACCGCTTCTATGTCTATGCCTATTTTGTCGGCGACCGCGACAGCATCGAGTAAATCTTGCTTACTAGAGCAGTATTCATCGGTGTCATCGTCTTCCCAGTTTTTCATGAATAGACCGGTGACCTCGTAACCCTGTTGCTTTAGGAGTAGGGCGGTCACTGAAGAGTCAACGCCGCCAGAGAGGCCAACCACCACTTTTTTCTTTTTTTGTGTATTTAGATTCATGTTATTGCGTACGATGAGGTCAGGCTTTATAAATGGGTAAGCACGTCTAGGGGATAGCGTTTGCCAGCCAAGTAATCTTCCACGCACTTTAGGACTTGTGGGCTACGCATGAGCATGGCTTTACTGCGCATTTCTTCTACCGACATCCATACCGTACGCACTATCCCATCATCCAGTGCACGCGTGGCTTGATAATTGCTAACACTGCCTATGAATGCAAAACGTAAATAGGTGCTGTCGTTGTGCTCGTGTTTCCAATGGTAAATGCCAAGCAAGGCGGTGGGCTTAAATGCGTAAGCGGTTTCTTCCAAGGTTTCTCGTATTGCCGCATCTAGCAAGGTTTCATTGTCTTCCAAATGGCCGGCCGGTTGGTTGTAGCGATTGCCGCGATCGGTCTCTTCTTCGACCAGTAAAAATTTGCCTTGCTCTTCTACGATTGCCGCGACCGTGGCATGGGGCATCCATTGCATAATCTAGCTTGTATTGATTAAAGATTGCTTATTTTAACCCAAACTAAGGCCATCCATGCATATCTGCACGCCAGACTGGCCAGATGCCGGCATTTCGCCGGCATCTGGCATAAAATTGTCACTGGCAGCGCTAAAGCTTTGTTAAGATTGCGTTTATACGCTTACATGGAACTGGCGGTTTGAATACTAAAGCAGTAATTTATCCTGGCACTACCCTTTATTTAGCCTCACGTAGCCCACGTCGGGTTGAGCTCTTAAGTCAACTCGGTTGGGCTTGTGCTGTGACCCCCGCGGACATTGATGAGACTCAACTCGTAGGCGAGCCGGCAGCCGCCTACGTGCAACGCTTGGCGCAGGAAAAGGCGCGGGCCGCTTGCTTGATTTTGGGCGCAGCCCATAGCACGCAGCCTGTCTTGGCGGCCGACACCACGGTGGCTTTAGGCGACCAGCTATTAGGCAAGCCTGTTGATGATGAGGATGCACGCCGCATGTTGGCCAGTTTGTCTGGTAGTGTGCATCAAGTGCACACGGCCGTGGCATTGGTGTTTAATCAGAAAATCGAGCTGGCCTGGTCATGCACGAATGTGGAAATGATGGTCTTGTCGGAGGCGCAAATTGAGGCCTACCTTGCCAGCGGCGAATCGCGAGACAAAGCCGGCAGTTACGGCATACAAGGCCTTGCGGCAGCTTGGATTAAGCGTATAGAGGGCAGTTATACTGGGGTGATGGGTTTGCCTCTGTATGAAACAGCGGCGTTATTGCGCGCACAGGGTTTAAGCGTATTGTAAGCACTGCATTAAGCTAGGTTTGCATTTTGACAAGCACGGATTAAATTAAAAGAGAATGACAATTGAGTGAAGAGATATTAATTAATGTAACCCCGCAAGAAACGCGCATCGCCATGATGGAGAATGGCGTGGTGCAGGAATTGCAAATCGAACGCAGTTCCTCATTGGGCTTGGTTGGCAATGTTTACCGCGGGGTCGTGTGTCGGGTGTTGCCAGGCATGCAGTCTGCTTTTGTGGAAATAGGCCTACAGCGGGCGGCATTCTTGCATGCCGGTGATATTTTTGAATGCGGCCTATCCGAAACGCAGTTGCCCATTCAGTCCGTGCTGCATGAAGGTCAATCGCTAATGGTGCAAGTGATCAAGGAACCCATAGGCACCAAGGGTGCAAGATTGACCACCCAAATCAGTATTGCCGGGCGATTTTTGGTGTACTTGCCACAACAAGAGCACATAGGGGTCTCGCAACGCATAGAAGATGAGGCGGAGCGTGAGCAGTTGAAGCAGCGTTTGCTGGGTTTGTTGCCTGAAAAGCGCGTGGGCGGCTACATCATTCGCACCATGTCTGAAGCGGCAAGCGATGAGGAGTTGTTGGCTGACATCGATTATTTGACTAAAACCTGGCAGCACATCAGTGCTAAAAGCACGGCCGTGGCAGATCGTACCTTGATTTTTCAAGATTTAAATTTGCCTATGCGGGTATTGCGTGACGTGTTGTCGGACGACACGGAAATGGTCCGCATAGATTCCAGTGAGACCTATCAAAAATTAGTCGATTTCGCTAATTTATACGCCGTCGCGGCATTGGATAAGCTGGTGCATTACCAAGGCGAACGGCCACTGTTTGATTTGTACAGCATAGAGCAAGAAATAGAAAAAGCCATGTCGCGCAAGGTCGAGTTGAAATCGGGCGGCTATTTAATTTTCGATCAAACGGAAGCCTTAACCACGGTCGATGTGAACACCGGCAGTTTTGTCAGTGGCAAGAATCTGTCTGACACCATATTCAAAACCAATTTAGAGGCGGCACAGTCGATTGCTAGGCAATTACGCTTACGGAATTTAGGTGGCATCATCATCATAGACTTTATCGACATGGATGAAGACAGTCAGCGCGAGGTTGTCTTGGATGAGTTGCAAAAGGCCGTCGCGCGAGACCGCGCCCGCACTGGGGTGAATGGGTTTACCCCCTTGGGTTTGGTGGAAATGACGCGTAAGCGTACCCGTGAAAGTTTGGCGCATGTGCTGTGTGAGACCTGTGCCAGTTGCAAAGGCCGTGGCGAGTTAAAAACGGCGCAAACCGTGTGCTACGAAATTTTGCGGGAATTGCTAAGGGAAGCCAGGCAGTTTAATGCCAGAGAACTCAGGGTGCTGGCGGCGCCTAAAGTGATAGACATGCTGCTGGACGAGGAGTCACAAAGTTTAGCCAATTTATCCGACTTTATCGGCAAGCAGATTTCCTTGCAGGTCGAGGCTAACTACAGTCAAGAGTCGTTTGATATCATCTTGATGTAAGGCTGTTAAACCCCTGAAGAACTTGTCTCTATGTGATATTTGGCTGAGCGCATAAGTTTGAGTAACAAGTCATCCAGTTGCTGTAATTGCTCAGTCAGTTGCAATGCCTCGCCTTCCCCTACGCATATATTTTTCTCGGTGAGCTCAGCGTGGTTGTGGGATTCCATCAAAGCGGCTGCCCGTTTGTCCAGTGATTTTGCCGTGGCTAAATCCACACTTCTTTTTTCGACTAAAGCGCTTAAGGTTTCTTTCATGGCCTCGGCTGAATTGGTATCCAACAGAAATTTCTGCCAAAGCTCGGGTTTACTTTTTAGCTCGGTTAAGCTGGCATCGGTAAACTTGGTTTCTATGGGCAAAAGCTTTATGTAGGCGGGTTCGTCATTAGCGAATATTTCAGTGGGGCACATGGTGGTGCGGCCAGGCGCACTCGGTAGCAAGCGCTGATTAAAGTCGGCAAAAAATAAGGCATTGATGGTGCTGATCAGCGTCTCACGCCACTGGGCGTACTCGTTTATTTTTATGCCTAAACTACCGCTCGCATTTACTGGCGTGTGCGTGGCGTCTGCGGGCTTGTTCATGCGGGTCATGATGGCTACTGGGCTTTATAATGAAGCTAATAAATGGTTTTCTAAAGGCAGGGCTATGGTGGCTAGCACCAATTGCGCGCCGATCACAAACACCAATGGGCTGATATCCACATGCCCTATCGGGCGAATGAATTTGCGCATGCGACTGAGTATGGGGTCAGTCAGCGAGTGAAGTAAAGGCGCCAGCAATGTGTGCGGGTTAAGCCAGCTTAAAACCGCCTGCAGCAACACCGCATACAGGAAAATAGTGAGGCTTATATTGATCACACCCAGCAAGGCTAAGCCAAGAAGGCTGGGCCAGATGCTGCTGCCGGCGACGACTAAGGGGAAGTCTTTTAACCACAAGCTCAAGGTAAACAAGGCCAGTTGTGTCAAGTAAGCCAAGGCTAAGGTGGATATATCCGCGCGGCTAAAACCAAAATTTTTAAAAGCAGCCAAGATGCGGCGTGTTGGCTTAACGGCAAATTGAGTTAAGGCGATCACCCATTCTGCGGCTGGGTTTTGGAAAGACACTTTGCACAGTTGAAAATAAAAGCGTAATAAAAACAAGCAGGTCAACAAGCCCAATAGGGTGTGCAGTAAAAACAGCAAGGCATTAATCAGCAAGCTCGTCCCCTAGTAGTTTGGATTTTTTGGCCGCCGCCCTGGCCGCCGCCAAAATAATGTCTTTAATGTGGGCAGACTCTAGGCTATGTATGCCTTGTTCAGTGGTGCCGCCTTTGGAGGTCACTTGCGCGCGCAATTCTTGAATATCGACTGTTGATTGCCTAGCCAGCAAACTAGCACCAGCAAAGGTTTCCAAGGCTAATAGTTTGGCATCTTCAGGCGCCAGCCCTAAATTGATGGCGGCATCCTGTAAGGCTTCAATCAAATAGAAGACGTAGGCTGGGCCGCTACCGGAAATAGCGGTCACGGCATCCATTTTCTCTTCCTCGTCCAACCACAGGCTAGTTCCCACCGCGGCTAATATGCTTTTTGCTTGCTCACGCTGTGATGCATTAACGCTTGGCAAAGCATACAGGGCAGATACGCCGGCTTGAATTTGTGCTGGCGTGTTGGGCATGACGCGGACTATGGCGGCATGGCCATGTAGCCAACGGCTAAGCTCCTTGGTGCGTATCCCGGCCGCGATTGAAATAACCAGTTGTTGCTTAAGTTGGCCATTCAGTTGTGTGCAGACAGCTTGCATCTGTTGCGGTTTGATGGCTAACACCAGCACCTGCGATGCCGTTGGTATGTCGGCTATGTGCTGTGCAGTCGCTACGCCAAATTGCTTGCTTAAGCCCAGGCGCTTTTCTGCGTCGGGTTCAATCACGCAGATCGCGCTCATGTTAAACGCCTGTTTTTTTAAGCCGCCTAGGATTGCGCTGGCCATGTTGCCGCCACCGATAAAGCTGATGTGCATAGTTTGATTCATGTGTGGACCTAATCCTTCAAAGTAAGCGGCCTGTTTAGTTTCTGGCACCAAACAAAGCCGAGCCGATGCGCACTATGGTTGCACCTTGTTCAATAGCAACAGCATAATCGTCCGACATGCCTATGGATAAGGTGTCCAAGGCAAAGCCCTCAGCTAACAAGTTATCATAACATTGCCGTACTTGTTTGAATTGCTGGCGTTGTACATTTGGGTCTTGGCTCGGTGCGGGGATGGCCATTAGACCGCGCAATTGCAAGTTGGGCAGTTTGGCTATGTCGGCCACTGTGTTTGCTAAATCGGCAGGCAGCACGCCACTTTTGCTGGCTTCGTTACTGATGTTTACTTGCACGCAGATTTGCAAAGGCTGACTGTTGCTCGATCTGGCGTCACTTAAACGCTGCGCTATTTTTAGTCTATCGACACTGTGCACCCAATCAAAATGTTGGGCGATCGCTTGTGTTTTGTTGCTTTGTATAGGGCCAATAAAATGCCATTGTATGGTTAAGTCGCTCAATTGAACTTGCTTATCTAAGGCCTCTTGCAAGTAGTTTTCACCAAATTTCCTTTGCCCAACTGCGTAGGCTTCTCGTATAGCCGCTGCAGATTGTGCTTTACTCACAGCCAGCAATTGCACTGCTTGGTTGGCATGAGCTATTTGCCTTGCTGCTTGGATGGTGCTTAGAATAGCTTGCAAGCGATAGCTAATTGAGGTCATAATTTATCACGTTTCAAATTTTTGTTGTGGCCCAGCTTCTGGCTGCAGTCTCGCCGAAGGATGGTGGGCTAAATCTTGCCTCGTTTAACTAGCATTCCTACTTGTTTTTTTTAATTAGGATTGGTAAACAAGCTGGCCGTTCACCAAGGTGTACTTAACCTTGCCGGCCATTTCTAGGCCAGTAAACGGGCTGTTCTTGCCCTGACTTTTTAGGCTGCTGGCTTCCACTTTCCAGTATAGCGATGGGTCAAATATACAGATGTCGGCATCGCTATTGGGGGATAAATTACCAGCGGCTATGCCTAAAATGTTGGCAGAGGCGCTGCTGATTAAGCCAAGGGCGCTGACTAGGCTAACTTTTTCCTGATTCGCCCACTTTAAAGTCAATGTTAGCAAGAGTTCCAAGCCGCTAGCACCAATCTCAGCTTCGGCAAACGGGGCTAATTTTGCATCGTCATCCACGGGTGTGTGGTCTGAACAAATAGCGTCTATGGTCCCGTCTTTTAGACCGCTGACTATGGCCTCTTTATCCCGTTGGCTGCGCAAGGGTGGTTTGAGATGGCAATTGCTATCAAAGTAAGCTAAGTCATGCTCAGTCAGGTGGATGTGGTTGGCGCTGACGTCGCAACTGATGTGCAAGCCTTGTTTTTTCGCGTCGCGTATCATGCTCACGCCTTCAGCGGTCGATAGGCGGCTGATGTGGACTTTGGCGCCAGTCTCTTTGGCGATGCGCAGTATGCTTGCCAAGGCCAGTGCTTCGGCCGCGCTAGGTATGCCTTTGAGACCTAATCTGCTGGCAACTTCACCGTCATGGGCAACGCCATCCTTAGCCAGAAACGCTTCTTCTGCATGCAAAAATAGGGTGTAGCCGAAGGTGGCCGCGTATTCCATGGCCCGCCATAACACTTGCGTGTCGGTAATGGCAAGGTTGGCTTGAGAAAATCCCACGCAGCCAGCTTCACGCAATTCACCCATTTCTGCCAGCACTTCCCCTTTGAGTTGCCTGGTCAAGGCGCCTAACGGGTATACGTGAGCTAGGTTAAGTTGTTTGGCGCGGTGTTTTAGCATTTTGACTAGGCCAGGCTCATCCAACACCGGATCGGTATCCGGTGGGCAGGCCAGGCTGGTAACCCCACCAGCCACCGCGGCTTGTAACTCACTGACCAGGGTGGCTTTGTATTCCTCGCCAGGCTCACGCAATCTGGCGGATAAATCGACCAGGCCAGGGCAAACTATCAGCTTGCTTGCGTCTATGGTTTGGTTAGCAATAAAGCCTGCAGGGGCATCGCCCAAGGCAAGAATTTTACCTGCGCCTATGTAGACGTCTATTTGACTGTCCAGCTTGGTTTTAGGGTCAATGACGCGCCCATTTTTAATGTGGATCTTCATGATGGGTTTCCTGAGGGTTGGCCGCCGGCCAGTATGGCCATGACCGCCATGCGTATGGCAATGCCGTAGGTCACCTGCGGCAGAATAACCGATTGCTGGCCATCGGCCACGCCGGAATCAATTTCTACGCCACGGTTCATGGGGCCAGGGTGCAAGACGATGGCATCAGGTTTTGCTAGGCTTAATTTTTCTTGGCTGAGGCCGTAGGTTTTGAAATACTCTTGCGCGCTCGGTAGCATAGCCCCCGTCATGCGCTCATTTTGCAAACGCAACATCATGACCACGTCCACGTCTTTAAGTCCTGCACGCATGTCATGGTACACATGCACGCCTAGTTTTCCCACTTCTGCAGGCAACAGCGTTTTAGGGGCGATCACCCGCACTTCGGGCACGCCTAAGGTGGTCAGGGCATGTATCTCTGAGCGTGCTACTCTAGAGTGCAGTATGTCGCCAACGATGGCCACGCGCAGATTATGTAAATCGGGTTTGTATTTGCGTATGGTGAAGACGTCTAATAAACCTTGGGTAGGGTGCGAGTGCCTACCGTCACCGGCATTGATGATGTGGATATGGTCAGGCACGTGTTTGGCAATAAAATGCGCGGCCCCCGATTGCGCATGGCGGACCACAAACATGTCGGCATGCATGGCGATCAAGTTGTCCACCGTGTCTAAAATGGTTTCGCCTTTAGATTGCGAAGAGGTGTTGACATTTAGGCTGATAACATCGGCCGACAGGCGTTTGGCGGCAATTTCAAAAGTGGTGCGCGTGCGTGTGCTGTTTTCAAAAAAAAGATTGCAAACGGTTTTCCCTCGTAACAAAGGCACTTTTTTTACTTCACGCTCGGCCACCCCAACAAAGGATTCAGCCGTGTCTAAAATTTGATTCAATATCTTTTTTGGTAAGCCTTCTATGGATAGCAGGTGGCGCAGTTGGCCGTCAGAATAGAGTTGAGGGTTATTCATGCTTAGAGACCGCCTGTTGATTAGAAGGGGTGAGCGATTTTAAGGTGAAGCCTAAGCGGCCATCGGCATGCTGGACTAATTGCAAGTTTTGCGTGGCGGCTAGGCTTAATTCTAGGGCCGTGATTTGCGGACTAATAGGCAGCTCACGGCCACCTCGATTGACCAGTGCGATCAGCGTAATGCTGGCTGGTCTGCCGTAGTCAAACAGCTCATTCATGGCGGCACGGGTAGTGCGACCGGTATAAAATACATCGTCTATTAAAATGATGTGCTTGTTTTCCACATCGAAGGGAATTTGACTGGGTTGATTTTCTGGTTTGAGGCCACGTTTGGCGTAGTCGTCTCGATAAAATGACACGTCTAAGGTGCCGTATTCAATGGCATGGACAGTCATGGTCTTTTCTAACTTGGCCATCAGATTTTGCATCACCCAAACACCACCGCTTTGTATGCCAACTAATGCGGTATTCTTTTGCAGCAAGGGGCTTAGCTTTTCTGCGAGTATAGTCAGTAGCGTTTCTGCGTCGGGTATGTGGCTGTGTTCTGAGGTCATGGGCTTAGGCAGTCAAATTTTTATGGGTATCATAATTCATGTTTATATACTGTCAAAATAGCTTTGTAATATGGTTTGGGCGGCCATTTGATCTAAGTGAATTTTTTGCGCGCGACCTTTGACCCCAGCTTGCTTAAGCAGCTCGCTTGCCGCCACTGAGCTGTAACGCTCATCTATCAATATAACGGGCAGGTTAAATCGACCATTGAGTCTGCGCGCAAATTTTTTGCATAATTGCGTGACCGGCGTTTCTTCCCCGTCTAGGTTCAAAGGCAGGCCTACGACGAGCAAGGATGGCTGCCATTCTGCTACCAGTTCCGCTATCTTATTAAAACGCACACTGTTGCTTTCGTTGCTTATGCTGGTGATGGCTTGGGCTTGGGCTACGATGTGTTCACCAATCGCTACGCCTATACGCTGTTCGCCAAAGTCAAAGCACATGGCCGTGCCAGCCAAGACCGTGTCTGCCAGATAAACATTTTCATTGTCTATCAGTTGGCCGTGCGCTGTGGTTTTGCTGTGGGTGGCGGTAAGCATTAGGCGTGGCCTGCCACATCAGACAACATGGCTGGGTTGACACCCAGTAAGGCCAGGCTTGCATTGAGCTTGTCCTCGGCCTTGGTGTCGTACAAAATTTTATGCAGTGTTTCACTGTCTTTGGCTTGCACGGACAGCCATGCGTTTGCTGCTATTTCTTCTTCCAATTGCCCAGCGGTCCACCCGGCGTAACCTAATGCCAGCAACATTTTTTTAGGTCCAGCGCCTATAGCAACCGATTCTAAGATGTCTTTTGAGGTGGTTAGAGCGGTGTTTTCTGCAATGGCTATGGTGCTATCCCATTCGCCGCTGTGCTCATGCAAGACAAAGCCTCGTTC
Source organism: Methylotenera sp. (assembly GCA_020035195.1). Taxonomy (GTDB): domain Bacteria; phylum Pseudomonadota; class Gammaproteobacteria; order Burkholderiales; family Methylophilaceae; genus Methylotenera. The sequence goes on along the minus strand of JAIQBT010000064.1, from coordinate 9,228 downwards.
GGGCTGAACCGGCCCACCATAGAGCACAGGATTAAGCGCGACCTCGCTATCGGCTAGATCAACTTTTATTTTTTCAAACAAGGTTTCGTAGGTGAGGTCTGTTGGTCGATTAATCATGACGCCCATGGCGCCATCTTGATTGTGGGTGCAGATGAAGGTGACTGACTTAGAAAAAAATGGATCCGTCATGCCTGGCATGGCGATGAGGAAGTGACCTGTGAGATTAACGTTTTCCAATGTGCTCATTCTACCATAGCTAACTGATTTTTATAGAAATTAATGCTAATAATGCTTTATTATGCCTCTAAATAACCGCTGACTTCCAGGCCAAACCCGGCCATGCTAGGCATTTTTCGTGGATTAGCCATTAATTTCATTTTGCCCACTCCGCAATCCAACAAAATTTGCGAGCCTATGCCGTAAGTGCGTAATTCTTGGTTGATACGAACCGGCTGATCGGCTCCCAGTATGCGTTCCACTATGGTTTCGCCGCTTTCTTGGTGATGCAATAAGATCATCACCCCAGCGTCGGCTTGGGCAATGACTTGCATGGCGGCCAGGGTATTCCAACTGTGCGAACAACTGGATCTATCAAGCAAATCAAAAATCGACAGTGGCTCGTGCACGCGAACCAAGGTTTCTTGGCCAGGCGTGGGCGTGCCTTTGATCAGGGCTAGATGCGTTTCTTTAGCAATTTTATCGTGATAGGCGATCAACTGCATGGGGCCATAAGGCGTTTGGACTAAGCGTTCTGCAACTCTTTCAACCAAGCGCTCGGTTTGCGCGCGGTATTGAATGAGGTCGGCAATGGTGCCAATTTTAAGCTGGTGTTCGGCTGCAAAAGCCATCAGGTCAGGCAGGCGAGCCATGCTGCCGTCGTCTTTTAAAATCTCACAAATCACACTGCTGGGCTCGGAGCCGGCCAATTGGGCTAAATCGCAACCGGCTTCCGTGTGGCCTGCACGCACAAGCACGCCGCCGTCCATGGCGGTTAAAGGGAAAATGTGACCTGGGCTAACAATGTCTTTAGGCTTAGCCATTTTTGCCACCGCCGCTTGCACGGTACGTGCCCGGTCAGCCGCGGAGATGCCTGTAGTCACGCCTTCGGCGGCCTCTATAGAAACGGTGAAATTGGTGCCCATGCGAGCGCCATTTTTCTGCACCATTTTAGTGAGGCTTAATTGCCGGCAACGCGCTTCGGTGAGCGTAAGGCAAATCAGTCCGCGGCCGTATTTGGCCATAAAGTTGATGTGCTCGGCCGTGACAAATTCTGCCGCCAATACCAAGTCGCCTTCGTTTTCGCGATTTTCATCATCGACTAAGACCACCATGCGGCCGTGTTTGATTTCTGCAATAATTTCTTGGGCGCTGCTTATGGTCACGATGCTTTATCCAATGGCTGTATTGAGGTTGTTAGCCTGCCGGCTTAAACATTAATTATTCTTTTGCCCACTGCGCCATGCGATCGACATGGCGGGCAATTTGATCCACTTCCAAATTCACCAAGCTGCCCACTGTTAGAAATTGCAAAGTGGTGTTTTCCACCGTGTGTGGAATCAGGTTAACGCTAAACACGTCCTGCGCTATGCTATTGATGGTCAAGCTTACGCCATTGACAGCAATTGAACCTTTGAGGGCTATGTACTTAGTGATGGCGTGTGGCGCGCGTATGGCTAATGCCCAGCACTCGCCGACTTGCTCAAACGCTACGACACTGGCCACGGCATCCACATGGCCGCTGACCAAATGCCCGCCCAAGCGGTCGCTTAGGCGTAAGGCTTTTTCTAGGTTAACCGCTTGCGGTTGGCTTAAGCCAACCGTCACGGCTAAGCTGGCTTGTGAAACGTGGGCTTCAAAATGGCGGTCGCTTACCAAGGTTGCCGTTAGGCAGACGCCGTTAACTGCAATGCTGTCACCGATTCGAACGTCGTCCATGCCTAATTCTGCGCAAGCGATTCTAAGCTTTAGGTCCGAGCCTATGGCTAGTGCGCTTTCGATTTTACCTACGCTTTGTATGATGCCGGTGAACATGCGCTGATTTTATCAGACTTAGCCCAGCTTGGGCTCATTGCTTGCCTATACAATACTTGATAAGCGCTGGCATAAGCCTGTTAGAATTTCACTTATGTGGGAAAAATTAAAATCAATCGTTAAGCAATTTTCTGGCTACGAGCTCTTGGTCGGGCTACGTTACACGCGCGCTAAGCGGAAAAATCATTTCATCTCATTTATCTCATTAACCAGCATGGTAGGCATAGCGCTGGGCGTGGCGGCGCTAATCGTCGTGCTGTCGGTGATGAATGGTTTTCAAAAAGAGTTGCGTAGCCGTATTTTAGGGGTGGCGTCGCATTTGGAAATAAGCGGGCAAAATAATCAGCTTAGCGATTGGCAACAGGTGCTTAATTTTTCCATCAAGCAAGAGCATGTATTAGCTGCTGCACCTTACATTATGGCGCAGGGGATGCTTAGTTACGATCAAGGGGTGCAGGGGGCAGTAATTAGAGGGGTGTTGCCCAATGCCGAAGATGCAGTGGCGGATTTAGGCCGCAATATGAAAGTGGGGCAATTAACTGACCTAAAAGCCGGTGAGTTCGGCATTATTTTGGGCGCGGATTTGGCCTATAACTTAGGTGTGCAAGTAGGCGACAAAGTCTTGCTGATGGCACCCCAAGGGCAATTTACACCTGCCGGTATAGTCCCACGGCTAAAGCAATTTACGCTTGTTGGTTTGTTTCAAGTGGGCATGTATGAATACGATGCCGGCTTGGCTTTGATCTACCTAGACGATGCGGCTAAGTTATATCGCATGGGCGAGCGCGTGTCCGGGGTGCGATTAAAGCTGGACGATTTGTTTGACGCGCCAACCATAGGTGCATCGCTGGCGAACCTGCTTAATAACCGTTCGAGTGCCAGTGAGCAGTATTACGTTAGCGACTGGACCCAACAGCACGCTAACTTTTTTAAGGCCGTGCAGATGGAAAAGCGGGTCATGTTCATCATCCTGACTTTAATCGTGGCTGTGGCGGCTTTTAATATCGTCTCCACTTTGGTCATGGCGGTAACGGATAAGCGTGCAGACATTGCCATCATGCGCACCTTGGGCGCCAGTCCAAGCAGCATACTATGCATTTTTATCATACAAGGCGCCTTAATTGGCTTGGTTGGCACGCTCTTGGGTGCGGTGTTTGGGGTGCTGATTGCGCTCAATATAAGCAGCATCATTCCCTTTATTGAAAACCTATTTCATGTGCAGTTTTTATCCAAGGAAGTTTATGCCATCAGTGAGCTGCCTTCAGACTTGATTTGGGGCGATGTGCTGGTTATCGTATTGATGTCCTTCGCTTTAAGTTTGATAGCCACGCTTTACCCAAGTTGGCGTGCCAGCAAGATTAATCCTGCGGAGGCCTTGCGCTATGAATAACTCTGCGCCGTCCTTATTCTCCAGCAATGTTGTCGCTTGCACTGGTCTGCATAAAACTTACCAAGGCTTAGACGTCGCTGTCTTAAACGGCATAGACCTGGTGGTAAATGTCGGCGACCAGATTGCCATCGTGGGTAGCTCAGGCTCGGGTAAAAGCACTCTGTTGCATTTATTGGGTGGATTGGACACGCCGTCTGCTGGCCAAGTGCGCATACTCAATCAAGACCTGGCTGAATTGGGCGAAGCACAAAAAGGCGTGTTGCGTAACCATAGTTTGGGGTTTGTCTACCAATTTCACCATCTCTTGGGAGAATTCACCGCCTTAGAAAATGTCGCCATGCCCTTGTTAATTAGACGCATGCCACGCGAGCAGGCTTTTGACTTGGCTGCCGAGATGCTGGCTAAGGTCGGCTTGCAGCATAGGTTGCAGCATATGCCAGGGGAGTTGTCCGGCGGCGAGCGGCAAAGGGCGGCCTTAGCCCGCGCATTAATTACTGAGCCGCAATGCATATTGGCGGATGAGCCAACCGGCAACTTAGATAGGCAGACGGCGCATGCCGTGTTCGATCTGTTGTTGGGTTTAAATCAAAGCCAGCAGAGAAGTTTGGTGGTGGTGACGCATGACCTGGAGTTAGCAAAGAAAATGCAACGGCAGTACAGCTTGCTTGATGGTAAATTGCAGCCCTTGTAGATACCCCATCGATTACTTAAGCTACGACCTTGCCCGCATTAAGCTTTTTTTTGCCGCTTGGTTGGTGTGCCAGGTCTCACAATCACCTAGTCCTTCTATTTATTTGTTACCATGGCGCCAGCAGTATCAGCGCTATTGACACGACGTTTATTAGCTATGGTTTAAGCCCGAATCTGCACATCTAGCTTGCTCAAACGGGCCTGACAAGCTAAAGTATCGCAGGAATAAATCGCATAGTCATTTTGGGTATGATTAATACCGTCTGAACTTAAGGGAGTCGCATTGTGTGGGAAATTATAGTAGCTGCAGGTTGGCCAATTTGGCCATTAATTATTGCATCAGTCATTGCCTTGGCCATCATAGGTGAGCGCGCCTTTGTGTTGCGTGAAAGCGCGGTTGCACCAGCAAATTTGTTACCAGAAGTGCAGGTTTGGTTAGCCAAAGGCGGTGTTACCAAAGAGACCATCTCTAGGTTGGAGCAGCATTCCATGCTGGGTCGATTGTTCGCCAGTGCCTTAAGCAATGCGGATCACAGCCGTGAAGTGACGAAAGAGGCGATCGAGGAATCCGGCCGCGCGGTTGCGCATGATTTGGAGCGTTATTTATCTACCCTAGGTACGATTGCTACGGTAGCGCCATTGCTTGGTTTATTGGGTACCGTTATTGGTATGGTGGAATTGTTCGGCGCATTTACTAGCAGCGGCCATGACATTGCCCAATTTGCACGTGGCATTTCTGTGGCTTTATACAACACGGCCGCAGGTATTGTTGTCGCTGTGCCAGCCATGGTGGCTTACCGTTATTTCCGTTCACAAGTCGATGATTTGCTAGTGGGTATGGAGCAACAAGCGATTAGGTTGGTGGAAATCATCCACGGTCAACGCAAGTAATTGCGCTACAGGGATACAACATGAATTTTCAACGTGGAAAGCGGCACGAAGACCTAGAGATGAATCTCGTGCCATTAATAGATGTGCTGCTCGTCATTATTATTTTCTTGGTGGTAAGCGCCACGTTTTCGCGTACCAGCGAATTGCAAATCAATTTGCCAACGGCTCAAGCCAATGTGCCGCAGGAAAAACCCTTAACCATAGAGGTGGGTGTGGACGCCAGCGGTAAATACGTGGTGAATGGTAAAAGCTTGTCCGATGTAAGTGTTTCAGGTATTGCTACAGCCTTGCAGGAGGCAGCAAACGGCGGAAAAGAACCTACTATTATCATTAATGCCGATGCCAAGAGCACACACCAGTCTGTGGTGGACGTCATGGAAGCTTCCCGCACGGTCGGCTACACGCACATCACTTTTGCGACGCAATCCAAAGCCAGCTTTTAAATAACCCCGCTTGAAAATTCGATGCCCTAATGCGGTGATGCTTGAATTTTTAGATCGGTTTATGTTGCGCCAAATTCTTTCCTAAGGACGTAATGGCAACGGCAGTGGCAAACTCAAAAAATCTTTTCTTGCGCTTTTGGGCTTACGCCCGTCAGTACCTTGCGGTATGTCTACTAGGCGTTGTGGCCCTCATGCTGCTGGCCTTCAGCAACACGGCTTTTTTAGCCATCATTAAACAAGTCACCGACGAAGGTTTCGTTCAGCAATCGGCCAATAAAGCCGCTTACTTGCCCGTCATGCTGTTTGCATTGTTAGCCTTGCGCGCGCTTACTGGCTTTGCCTCAAATTTCTCCATGCGCTGGCTAGCACGACGAGTGGTGGCAGACGTCCGTTTGGATGTGTTCCGGCAACTCATGCGTTTGCCGCTTGGATTTTATGATCAGCAAGCGAATGGCAAGCTGGTGTCGAAGTTGGTTAACGATGTCGAGCAAATGGCCAGTGCAGCCACTAAATCCACTCTGACTATCGTTAGGGATAGCCTCACTGCCATAGGCATTATGGCCTATATGCTTTATTTGGATTGGCAACTCACGCTCATTTTTGTTTTGTTAGCCCCCCTCATGGCTTGGTATTTAAAAGCCATGTCGCCACAGTTGCGGGATGCCGGTAGAGAGGCCCAGTCCAGCTTAGGTGAAATGACTCAAGTGGCTCAAGAAGCCATCGCAGGTCAGCGTATTGTTAAAATATTTGCCGGGCAAGACTATGAAAATGAGCGTTACGCTAAAGTGGTGATGAACAACAGGCGCTTGCAAACGCGCTTAGCCCGATTGTCCGGATTGAATAGCATGGTGGTTGAGCTTTTGGCCGCCGTGGCCTTGGGGCTAGTAGTTTATTATGCCATAGGAAAATTCAGCGCCGGTGAATTTGCCGCATTTGTTGGTGCCTTGTTGATGCTAATCGCGCCCATTAAAAATTTAACGGCCATGAACGAAGATGTGCAAGTCGCTTTGGCAGCTGCTCACAGTGTGTTTGCCTTGATTGACCTGGACGCCGAATACGATGGTGGTAGGGCTGTGCCTTTGCGCACTAAAGGCGAGATCGAGTTTAAGCAAGTGCGATTGGCTTATCCAAATACTAAGCGGCCTGCTTTAAATCAAATCAGCTTTACCATCAAGCCTGGTGAGCGTTTGGCCTTAGTCGGACGTTCAGGTGGCGGAAAAACCAGTTTAATTAATTTGCTGCCTAGGTTTTATGAATTGCAGCAAGGACAAGTCTTGTTAGATGGGTTGGACATGCGTGATTTGGCATTGGCTGATTTACGTCAGCAATTCTCATTGGTGAGTCAGGACGTTATTTTGTTTAACGACACTGTATTTAACAACATCGCCTATGGCATGTTAGGCAATGCCAGCGAACAAGACGTCATTGAAGCTGCTAAAGCAGCGCACGCATGGGAGTTTATCCAGCAGCTGCCGAATGGTTTGCAGCAAGAGCTAGGCGACCGTGGGTTGCAATTGTCCGGCGGTCAACGCCAGCGTATCGCTATTGCTAGAGCTATTTTGAAGAATGCGCCTATATTGCTCTTGGATGAAGCAACGTCAGCTTTAGACGGGGAGTCCGAGCAGCATGTTCAGCAAGCCTTGGACAGTTTGATGCAGAACCGCACCAGCATAGTCATCGCCCACCGTTTAAGCACCATAGAAAATGCCGATCGGATTATGGTGATGGAGCAGGGTGAGGTTGTTGAAAGTGGCACGCACCAAGCCTTGCTAAAACAAGCCGGTCATTATGCCAAGCTGTATCAAAAACAGTTTGCTACGCAGGTTTAACCATGATTCTGTCCTGCCTTAAATGAAGCATTACTTGCAAAAGCAATGGCGTGCTGGATCGCCTTGGCAGGTCGTTTTGGCGCCGCTGGCTATGCTTTTTATGGGGCTGCTTGCTATAAGAAAAGCCTTGTATAGGCATGGTTGGCTAAAAAGCACTCGCTTAAGCGTGCCGCTGATTGTGGTTGGCAACATCACGCTGGGTGGCACGGGTAAAACACCTATGGTGATTTACTTGGCTGAGCAATTGCAAACTGCTGGATTTAAACCTGGCATCATCAGTCGCGGTTACGGCGGTAAGCTGAAATTGCCCACGCCGGTGTTTGCTCACAGCAATCCTGGTTTGGTTGGTGATGAGCCGGTATTAATAGCAAAGCGAACGGCTTGCCCGGTGTTTATTGGGGCAAACAAAGTGCAGGTCGGGCTGGCTTTATTGCAGGCTAATCCTCAGTGCGATGTGATCATCAGCGATGATGGCTTGCAACATTACGCGCTGCAGCGAGATGTGGAGCTGGTCATGGTCGATGCCAGCGCTAAGTTTGGTAACCACCGTTTTTTGCCCGCAGGTCCTTTGCGCGAAAGCGTATCTAGGCTAAAGCATGTTGATGCGGTGGTAATAACCGGCGACCAGGCTGCTGATCTTCCCGACGGATTGTCCTTGCCCTGGTTTTCTATGCGCTTGCTTGGTAACCGCTTTTATTCTTTAGGCGGTGCGCAAATGCCGCGCTTAGCATGTGACTTTGTTGGCAAGCCCATGGTGGCCATCGCTGGCATAGCTAACCCGCAACGTTATTTTGATCAACTCAGCGCTTTAGGGCTACAATTTGAGCCTAAAGCCTACCCGGATCACTATAATTTTAGTGCAGAAGAGTTGGCGCAGCATTCGGGTAAGACCGTATTGATGACGGAAAAAGATGCGGTAAAGTGCGCAGAATTTTCTGTCCTGGATGCCTGGTACTTACCTGTAAGTGCCTCGCTGAGTAGTGCGCCTGACGTAAATTTTATTTCCTATATATTACAAAAGTTGAGAAGTTGATATGGATGCCAAGTTGTTACAGATTTTAGTTTGTCCCGTGACCAAGGGGCCGCTGATTTACAATAAGACGGCGAATGAGCTTATTTCAAAATCGGCAAAGCTGGCTTATCCAATTAAAGACGGCATTCCTGTTTTGCTGGAAGAAGAAGCGCGCAAATTAACGGATGACGAAGCGGTTGAGTAGTGTGCTTGGCGGTTTAAAAGTGCCGAATTTTTTTGTGCTTATTCCAGCTCGCTATGACAGTGCTAGGTTGCCAGGGAAAGCGTTGCTTGATATTGCTGGCAAGCCCATGGTGGTTAGAGTCGCTGAGCGCGCCAAACTAAGTGGGGCGACGCAGGTGATGGTTGCCACCGATGACCAGCGAATTCTGCAGGCAGTTAATGATCACGGCTTTGCGGCTTGCATGACTAAAACTGAGCATGTTAGCGGTACCGATCGGATTGCGGAAGTCGCCACGCAACAAGGCTGGGCGGATGATGCCATAGTGGTCAACGTTCAGGGTGATGAGCCCTTGATAGTGCCGGACTTGATAGCCAAGGTGGCGGCAAAATTAAATGACGATGGTGCGGCAGTGATGGCCACGGCTTGCTATGCCATTACCTCACTGGCCGATTTCCAAAATCCCAATGTGGTCAAAGTGGTGCTGGATGATCTAGGTCATGCCATGTACTTTAGCCGTTCGCCCATTCCTTATAATAGAAATGCCGCAAGCGATGCCGCAAAAAACTTCGTAAGTGCATACAGGCATGTTGGCATTTACGCGTATAGGGTTAAGTTTTTAAAACAGTTCGCCAGTCTGCCTGCGGCCTCATTGGAAAGGATGGAGGGGTTGGAGCAACTGCGAGCCTTGCAGCAAGGTTGCAAGATTGCTGTCTATGTGAGCGATCAGGCGCCGGTAAACGGCGTGGATAGCATGGAAG
>JAIQBT010000029.1 GCA_020035195.1 Methylotenera sp. | reverse complement strand
CGCACTTTGATGCCGGTTTCTTTTTCAAAATTCGGGATGGTGTCAGGCGCAAGGTAGTCTGACCAATTGTATACATTCAGCACTTTTTCTTCGCTGACCGCGGCGCTGCTAAGGATGCTTAGGCTGAGCATCGCTAAACCTAAACAGCTTGCGGCTAAGCTGTGAACAAAGCTGGGCTTGGATGACGCATGCATATCGGCCTTTCTAAAATGCAATGAAATGATGAAGTAAAAATACGGGCAAGTCAGTATTTTTCGAAATAATTCTAACATGCTCAGGGAATTTTTTAGCAGCTTAGGCCAGCAAACAGTCTGCAATCGTCGTGTATGATAGAAGCCTATCGTTGAGCCTATCAAAAAACGCGTGTGAGAAAACCATGAATATTATTACTCAGCCCAGCCGTGCATATGATGATCAAAAACCCGGCACATCCGGCTTGCGCAAGAAGGTTAAGGTATTCCAGCAGGCGGGCTACCTAGAAAATTTTGTGCAAAGTATTTTTGATACGTTAACTGTACCCGCCGGTGCGACTTTAGCGCTTGGTGGGGATGGGCGTTATTACAACAGAACCGCCATTCAGACCATCATTAAAATGGCAGCAGCCAATGGTTTTGTCCGGGTTTTAGTTGGCCAAGCAGGTCTATTGTCTACGCCAGCCGCCTCACACATCATACGAAAATACCAAACCTTTGGCGGCATGATTTTATCCGCCAGCCACAACCAAGGTGGTCCACAGGGTGATTTTGGCATCAAGTACAACATCAGCAATGGTGGCCCCGCAACAGAAAAAATCACCGATGCGGTGTATGCCAAAAGCAAAACAATCAGCCAGTATAAAATCGCCGACCTAGCCGATGTAGACATAGACGGTTTAGGCATCACACTTTTGGCAGACGGTAAATTTAGTGTGGAAGTCATCGATGCAGTGCGAGATTACGCTGACTTAATGGAATCTTTATTCGATTTCCCTGCCATTAAACAATTGTTGAGCAGCGGCTTTAGCATGAAGTTCGACGCCATGCACGCGGTGACCGGCCCTTATGCGCAAGAGTTGTTTGTGCGCAGGTTGGGCGCCCCGCAAGCGAGTTTAATGAACTGCCAGCCTATGGAAGACTTTAACGGCGGCCACCCCGATCCGAACCTAACCTATGCGGAAGACTTGGTGAAGATGCTGTTCGCTGGCGAAAACGCACCGGATTTTGGCGCGGCCTCAGACGGCGACGGTGATCGCAATATGATTCTAGGTAAAAATTTCTTTGTCACTCCCTCAGACAGCTTGGCCGTGTTGGCTGCCAATGCCACTTTGGTGCCAGCCTATGCGGCTGGCATTGCCGGCGTGGCTAGATCCATGCCGACCAGTGGCGCGGTGGATAGGGTGGCGGCCAAGTTGGCTATTCCTTGCTTTGAGACGCCTACTGGCTGGAAGTTTTTTGGCAATTTAATGGACGCCGGCAAAGTGACTTTGTGTGGCGAAGAGAGTTTTGGCACCAGTTCCAACCACGTGCGGGAAAAAGACGGTCTGTGGGCCGTATTGTTTTGGTTAAATATCTTAGCTAAAAAGCAAAGCGGCCATGGCCGTGTTTCGGTAGCGCAGATCTTGCAAGCGCATTGGGCAGAATATGGCCGCAATGTCTACTCTAGGCACGATTACGAAACCATCCCGACGGCTGCCGCCAACAGCGTCATGCAGCATGTAGAAGCGCAATTTGCCGATTTTCCCGGCAAGCGCATGGGCCATTACACCGTTAAAAGCTGTGACGATTTCAGCTACCACGATGTTATAGATGGCTCGGTGAGTCAGCATCAAGGCTTGCGTATTTTGTTCGAAGACGGCTCACGCATCGTTTACCGATTGTCTGGCACAGGTACCGAAGGCGCGACCTTGCGCATTTATATAGAAGCCTTTGAAGCCGATGTGACTAAACAAACCGTGGATGCGCAAGTGGCCTTGGCGGAAATGATAGCGCTGGCATTAAGCCTGTCGCAACTGGTAGAAAAAACCGGTCGCCAGGCACCCACGGTGATTACCTAAGGCTTAGTCGGCCTCGTCTATCCAAGCCAATTGGATGGCTTCCAAAATGCGTTCGCCGCATTTATTTGGGTCATCATTGAATCCCTCTAGCGCCATCACCCATGCCATTAAATCGGTGAAGCGCACGGTGCTGGGATCTATGTCCGGATGCTGTTCGCATAGGGATTCGGCGATGCGTAAACTGTCTGTCCATTTCATGGTGCTGGCCTCACTGATAAATAAATTAACCGAGCTTAAACTAAGTTGATTATAGCCTGGTCACAAGCTGACAACAAAATAGCCTAGGCAGAATGCTTAAGGCGGCCCAGCATGCACATTAAGGTTTTAATCTTCCTGCTGGGCCGTGTTAAAATAGCGCTTTATTATTCACTCAAATTTAAACCGTAATTGGAAAGCGAAATACTATGTCACTAGCCCCAACTAATCAGGCGCCCTTTACTTACGACCTTACTTTGGATAAAGCGGACAAAGCTTTGTGGGACATGATGTCGCACGAAGTGGTGCGTCAGCATGAGCACATTGAGCTGATTGCTTCGGAAAATTACACCAGCCCTGCAGTGATGCAAGCGCAAGGATCGCAGTTAACCAATAAGTACGCAGAAGGCTACCCAGGCAAGCGTTTTTACGGCGGCTGTGAATTCGTTGATGAAATTGAGCAGTTGGCGATAGATAGGCTGAAAGCCTTGTACGGTGCAGAGTACGCCAATGTGCAACCGCATTCTGGTTCGCAAGCCAACCAAGCGGTGTACTTTTCCATATTGAAACCAGGTGACACAGTGATGGGCATGAACTTGGGTCACGGCGGGCATTTAACCCACGGCTCACCGGCCAATTTGTCCGGTAAATTATTCAACATCGTGCCCTACGGTTTAAACGACAAAGAAGAAATTGATTACGATGAGATGGAACGCATCGCCATGGAATGCAAGCCCAAGCTATTGATAGGAGGGGCATCGGCCTATGCGCTGCGTTTTGACTGGGCGCGCATGGCGGAGATCGCTAAAAAAGTAGGCGCGTATTTTATGGTGGACATGGCGCATTACTCGGGTTTGATTGCCGCTGGCGTCTACCCTAACCCCGTGCCACATGCGGATTTTGTGACGTCAACCACCCATAAAACCTTGCGTGGTCCACGCGGCGGCATTATTTTGGCCAAAGCCGAATTTGAAAAATCGCTGAATTCCAGCGTGTTTCCTGCCTTGCAAGGCGGTCCCTTGATGCACGTGATTGCGGCAAAAGCCACGGCCTTCTTGGAAGCATCGGAACCGGCGTTTAAAACTTACCAAGCGCAAGTGATTAAAAATGCCCAAGCCATGGCGCAAACATTAGCCGCGCGTGGTTTGCGCATCATTTCTGGCCGCACCGAGTCGCACATGTTCTTGGTGGATTTGCGCCCCAAAGGGCTAACTGGTAAAGCCGCGGATGCCGCTTTAGGATTGGCGCACATTACCGTTAATAAAAATGCCATCCCTAACGACCCAGAAAGTCCATTCGTCACCTCCGGTGTACGCATAGGTGCGCCGGCCATAACGACGCGTGGTTTTAAAGAAGAGGAAGCTAAGCTGGTGGCTAATTTGATTGCCGATGTCTTGGATCATCCAAATGACGAAGCCGTCATCGCGGCCACTAAGGCAAAAGTACACGCGCTCACGGCGCGCTTCCCGGTTTATGGCCATTAGTTGCTAAGCACCAGCGACTATAACTAATGAAATGCCCTTTTTGCGGTGATGCCGATACCCTCGTCATTGATTCACGAGTCAATGACGAGGGTAATTCCATACGCCGTCGTCGCAAATGCGGCGTGTGTGATAAGCGTTTTACCACTTACGAAACGGCGGAGTTAATCATGCCGCAAGTGGTTAAAACCAATGGCACGCGGGTGGCGTTTGATCGAGATAAACTGCGATTATCTTTCACGCGTGCCTTGCATAAGCGTCCGGTGCCTACCGAATACGTGGAACGCGCCTTGGATAGGATCACGCAAAAATTGCTTAGTTTGGGTGAGCGTGAAATACCGGCACGGGCATTGGGTGAAAGCGTGATGCACGAACTGAAGTTAATGGATAAAGTGGCGTACATTCGGTTTGCTTCAGTCTACCGTAGCTTTTCTGATGTGGATGATTTTAACGACGCCATACGGGAACTGTAATCTTGGGGATTAATTATGCGAGTCATTAAGTGGGCGACAATAGCCTTAAGTGTGTTTACTCTGGTGTTGACCTTCGTCTTTTTTGCCTGGTGGGCCATGAAAGACAGTTTGGTGTTTGGTAGCGACAAATTCGATCAAGTTAAATGGATGGTGGCTGAGGCCAATTTGACCCACGAATGCAAGCGCGGCGACATGGCCTACGATTTGCAGCAAAACATATTGGTAAAAGGCACACCGAAATCCGCCGTGGCTATCTTGCTGGGCAGACCCAGTTACGATGCCGACAACAACGTGGAATACGACTTGGGTAAGTGCATGCATGTCTATCACGGCTTGTTGATTTATTTCGATGAAAACAACAATTTAATTAACAGCCGTATTTCATCCCATTAACCCTGGCAAACAACGCTAGTCTCGTACCGTGTTTTCTCCCGCTGACCACACCTACATGGCCCTTGCGCTGCAGTTAGCAGAGCAGGGCAACTACAGCACCTCACCTAACCCAAGGGTGGGCTGCGTCGTGGTAAAGAACAATCAAATACTAGGCCAAGCAGGCCATCTTAAAGCCGGTCAGGCGCATGCTGAAGTGCTGGCCTTAAGCCAAGCCGGCTCGGACGCTCAGGGCGCTGATGTTTATGTCACCTTAGAGCCATGCAACCATGTTGGTCGAACCCCCCCTTGCGTGGATGCGCTGCTCAATGCCGGCGTGCGGCGAGTGGTGGTGGCCATGCAAGACCCCAACCCTTTGGTCGCTGGGCAAGGTATCGCGCGTTTGCAAGCCGCTGGCATTAGCGTTGAGCTGAGTTTGTTGGCCGCCCAAGCGCAGGCCTTGAACCCTGGTTTCATCTCGCGCATGACGCGGCATAGGCCTTACCTGCGCAGTAAACTGGCTGCCAGTTTGGATGGGCGCACCGCCCTCAGTAACGGCCTGAGTCAGTGGATTACTTCTGAAGCGGCCAGAGCCGATGTCCAGCATTGGCGCGCGCTATCCTGCGCTGTAGTGACAGGCATAGGCACGGTCTTGCAAGACAACCCCAGCTTGAGCCTGCGTTCGCCTGAGCTGATTAAGGCAGCCTTATCCCGTCAGCCATTGCGCGTGATCGTGGACAGCACTTTGCGCACGCCCCCTGACAGTCAGATCTTGTCGGCGGTCAGTTTGCAAACCGGACCGGTGTTAATTGCCTATGCGCAGGCCAGTTTGGAAAAACAGCAAGCATTGCAGCGTGCTGGCTTGACTTTGCTGGCTTTACCAAATAATGCCGGGCAAGTGGATTTGCCGGCCTTGTTAAGTCACTTAAGCGCGCTTGGGGTGAATGAGGTCTTGTTGGAAGCCGGCGCAGCCTTGAATGGCGCGTTCTTGCAAGCGCAATTAATAGATGAATTCATTTTTTATTACGCGGCAAAATTGATGGGTGGCCATGCGCAGCCTATGTTTGCTGTGCCGGCGCTGACCGACATGGCGCAAGCGCAGTCCTTGCAGATTACCGACATTAGACAGTTGGGACCGGATTTGCGCTTACGAGCAAAGCCTGTGCCGGCCTAAGCCAGGATGCAATTGCCTGGCTTAATCGACACCCATTGCCACCTGGATGCCGCTGAATTCACCTCCGACAGGCAGCAAGTTATAGCGCAGGCGATGGCTGCGGGTGTCACTAACATCGTTATCCCTGCTGTGGCGCGCGAAAACTTCGCCAGTGTCACTGAGCTATGTCGGCAGTATAAAAACTGCGCCTGCGCGCTTGGCATACACCCTATGTATGTCGATGCGGCCTCTTTGGCAGACCTGGACATCCTTCAAGATGCGCTGCAACAAAATGCCGTGGTGGCGGTAGGGGAAATTGGTCTGGATTACTTTGCCAATAACAGCGACGACCCACAAGCCCACCGTCAGCGGCAAGAAGCTTTTTTTAGTGCACAGTTGAAGTTAGCCAAGCAGTTTGATTTGCCGGTTATTTTGCATGTACGCCATGCCGTGGATGAGGTGCTTAAGCATTTGCGCCGCCATGGCGTGCGCGGCGGCATTGCGCACGCCTTTAACGGGAGCATGCAGCAAGCCGAGCAGTTCATTGCCATGGGCTTTAAATTGGGTTTTGGTGGTGCTATGACTTACCAGCGCGCGACCAAGTTGCGCGACCTAGCCAAGCGCCTGCCCTTGGAGTCTTTGGTCTTGGAAACCGACGCCCCGGATATGCCCCCATCCTGGTTGGCAGCGGGGCAGAAAAACAGCCCTAAAGAATTGCCAAAAATCGCGCAAGTTTTAGCCGATTTGAGGCAGGTGAAGTTGTCGCAAGTGATTGATATTACTAGTGCCAATGCACGCCAAGTTTTGCCTAAATTGGCATAGTTATACACATCACCTCATGTGCTACTTTAACTTAGACAAAAAACCCTTATCAATCAAGGGTTCTAATTTAAGCTGTTGATTTTAAAAGATAAAATATTAGTGTAAAAAGTAAGCGTTTTGAAAAAAGCCTTATAAATTGGGATGTTACATTTTCAAGTCACAGTTATTCACAAACTTATCCACAGATATTGTGGAGAGTATTTTCGAAACCGTGGCACTTTTTAAAAGTCAACTTTTTTATTATTTATTTTTTCCAAATTTGGCTGGGTTTTTTTCTAGAAAAATAGGTGTTTTATGATAGTCAATAAGCAGCATTATCGAACCATCTGGCCTATGCTAAGCGCGGGAAGTGGAAGAGCCCAGGTGGCCATCCTTGATCAGACCCAATTGCCACATGAGTTTGCGATTGTGCACATAGCCAATTTGGCGCAGATGGAAGTGGCCATTAAAACCATGCAGGTACGCGGTGCGCCATTGATAGGGGCGGCGGCGGCCTATGGTTTAGCCTTGGCTGCGCAAGAAGACGCTAGCGAAGAGGCCTTGCAAGCCGCTGCCCAGCGTTTGCGACTGAGCCGACCCACCGCAGTGAATTTAGATTGGGCGTTAAAGCGCATGCTAAGCATGTTGCTGCTAGTGCCACAGGCTGACCGTGCAAGCCTTGCGTGGTCAGAGGCGCAAGCCATCTGTGACGAAGACGTCTTGCAAAACCAAGCCATAGGCCAACACGGCCTCGCGCTCATGCAGCAATGCCAGCCTAAATCGGCGCAGGTATTTAATGTGCTCACACATTGCAATGCCGGTTGGCTCGCGACCGTGGATGTGGGCACCGCTTTGGCGCCCATATACGCGGCGCACGATGCTGGCATGGCGGTGCACGTATGGGTGGATGAAACCCGACCACGCAATCAGGGCGCCAGTCTAACGGCTTGGGAGTTGGCGCAGCATGGCGTGCCGCATACCGTCATCAGCGACAATGCCGGCGGGCACTTGATGCAACAAGGCTTGGTGGATATGGTCTTGGTTGGTGCGGATCGTGTCAGTGGCCAGGGCGATGTGTGCAATAAGATAGGCACGTATTTGAAAGCCTTAGCCGCCTTTGATAATGGCTTACCATTTTATGCCGCCGTGCCCAGCCCCACCATCGATTGGTCGGTTAGCGATGCCTTGTCTGAGATTGAAATTGAGCAGCGTCACGGCGACGAAGTGGCTTTTATACAAGGCTTAGCGACGAACGGCAGCTTGCAAAGCGTGCGGCTGGTGCCAAGCGGCTCCAGCACGGCTAACCCGGCATTCGATGTGACGCCAGCCAGGTTGGTAACGGGCATTATTACCGAGCGTGGGGTGTTTAGCCCAGCGCGCTTGTTGGATGCCAAGCGGGCCTAAGAGAAAAGCACGCATTATAGGAAAGGCAATCTATGACGGATTCAAACACGATGGTACAGCGTGAACAGTTGTTGACGGCGAGTCAGCAGTTGACAGCGTGGGGCCTTAATAAAGGCACCTCGGGCAATGTGAGTGTGCGAACCCAGCAGGGTTTCTTAGTCACGCCATCCGGCATGGCGGTGGAAGCCATGGACGCCGCTAGCATGGTGCACATGCAATGGGACGGCACGGCTGAAGTCGGCAAGAAACCCAGTAGTGAATGGCGGTTTCACCGAGACATCTTGCAAGCCCAGCCAAACGCAAACGCGGTGGTGCATACCCACAGCACCTTCGCCACCACCCTGGCTTGCTTGCGTAAGCGCATACCGGCCTTTCACTACATGATCGCCATCGCCGGCGGTGACAGCATAGAATGCGCGGATTACGCTTTATTTGGCAGCCAGGCTTTATCGGATAATGCACTGCAGGCTTTAGCCGAACGCAAAGCCTGCTTGCTGGCCAACCACGGCATGATAGCTACCGGTCGTGATTTGCCGCACGCTTTGTCTGTGGCCTTGGAAGTGGAAAATCTAGCCGAGCAATATTGCCTAGCTTTGCAAGTGGGTGAGCCCGTCTTGTTAACTGGCGATGAAATGCGCGCGGTGTTTGCGCAGTTTAAAGGCTACGCTAACTGGGACTGATTTAGCCGAGTAAGGTCATCGCTATAGGGCTGCCTGGCCGCTACTTGAAGGTAGCAGCCAGAGCGAAGGCCATTAACGTATGACTTCTTTAAGTTGTTCCAATATGGCTGGGTTTTCCAAGGTGGAAAGGTCTGAGGTGATTTCTTCACCTTTGGCTAAGCTACGCAATAAGCGACGCATGATTTTGCCTGAACGGGTTTTAGGTAAGTTGTCGCCAAAACGAATTTCATCCGGTTTAGCAATGGGGCCAATTTCTTTGCCCACCCAGTCACGCAATTGCGCAACGATTTGTTTGGCGGCTTCGCCCTCAGGTCTAGCGCCTTTAAGCACCACGTAAGCCACCACCGATTCGCCTTTGATGTCGTGCGGTTTGCCCACCACGGCCGCTTCCGCTACCAGTGGGTTGGACACCAAGGCCGATTCAATTTCCATGGTACCTAAGCGATGGCCAGACACATTCAGCACGTCATCGATGCGGCCCATGATGGTAAAGAAGCCGGTTTTTTCATCACGAATCGCGCCGTCGCCGGCTAAATAAGTGGTGCCACCCAAATCGATCGGGTAGTAGCTGGATTTATAACGCTCTGGGTCGTTGTAGATGTTGCGTATCATGGACGGCCAGGGTTTTTTGATGACCAATAAGCCGCCTGTGCCCCAAGGCACTTCTTTGCCTGTTTCATCCACCACGGCGATGTCTATGCCAGGGAAAGGCAGGGTGCATGAGCCGGGTACCAAGGGCGTGGCGCCTGGTAATGGCGTGATGGCGTGGCCACCGGTCTCGGTTTGCCAGAAGGTGTCTACAATAGGGCAGCGACTCGCACCAATGTTTTCGTAATACCACATCCAGGCTTCCGGATTAATGGGTTCACCCACTGAGCCCAAGAGGCGCAAGCTCGTCAGGTCAAAGTTTTTCGGATGGGTGCTGGGCACCGTATCGGCGGCCTTGATCAGTGAGCGTATGGCGGTAGGTGCGGTATAGAAAATGCTTACCTTGTGTTTTTCTATCATGCGCCAAAAGCGGCTGGCATCCGGGTAAGTTGGGATGCCTTCAAAAATAACTTGGGTGACGCCCATGGCCAAGGGCCCGTAAGCCACATAGGTGTGGCCGGTAATCCAGCCCACGTCGGCAGTACACCAGAAAATGTCATTGTCTTTAATGTCAAAGGTCCAGCGCATGCTGTTCATGGCATGCAATAAATAACCGGCAGCGGAATGCTGAACGCCTTTGGGTTTACCTGTGCTGCCTGAGGTGTATAGCAGGAACAGTGGATGCTCGGCATTCATTGAGACGGGCGGGCAATCGTCGCTCACATCAGCAATTAAATCGTGCCACCACACTTCATTGGCGTGCGATTCTACGGGTGTGCCGGTTTTTTTGAAAACCACGGTGTTTTTAATTGATTCGCAACCGCCCATGGCGATGGCTTCGTCCACGGCATTTTT
>JAIQBT010000081.1 GCA_020035195.1 Methylotenera sp. | reverse complement strand
TTGCAAAGGATTTACTTAAAATGGCTTATACCCAAGACGAATTAAAACAACAAGTGGCCAAAGCTGCCGTGGCGTATGTAACGGGCGGCATTGTTGGCGTGGGCACAGGCTCAACCGCTAACTTCTTTATTGAAGAATTGGCTAAGGTAAAACATAAAATTGACGGTGCGGTGGCCAGCTCTGAGGCGACAGCGCAACGCTTGCGTGGTCATGGCATAGAAGTGTTTGATTTAAACAGCGTGGATGGCATGGACATCTATGTGGATGGTGCGGATGAAATTACCGAACACATGCACATGTTAAAAGGCGGTGGCGGTGCCTTAACGCGTGAAAAAATCGTGGCTGCTTGCGCAAAAACCTTTATCTGTATTTGTGATGAAAGCAAATACGTGCCGGTCTTGGGTAAATTTCCGCTGCCAGTAGAAGTGTTGCCCATGGCAAAAAGTTACGTGGCGCGTGAGCTGGTTAAATTGGGCGGCCAACCGGCACTGCGTAATTTCACCACCGATAACGGTAACGTGATTATCGATGTGCACGGGTTAAACATCACTGACCCGGTGGCCATGGAAGCCAAGATTAACCAAATTGTTGGGGTGGTCACCAACGGTTTGTTTGCAGCCCGCCCTGCCAATGTCTTGTTGTTGGCGACCGCAGACGGGGTAAAAACTTACAAAAAATAGGCCTTAACTTGCGGTCAACTGAATAAAAAAGCGCTGACAGACAGCGCTTTTTTTGCTTGAACTTAAAACTGCTAAGGCCGTTAATTATTGAGGCACGTAGCCAGTGGCGGTGTCGGCACCCTCACCAAAAAAGTATTTTTCGGTTTGTTCGCTTAAGTATTTACGGGCCGATGGGTCGGCCAAGCTCAAACGATTTTCGTTAACCAACATGGTTTGTTGTTTGAGCCATGCGCCCCAGGCTTCTTTTGAAACTTGGGCATAAATGCGTTTGCCCAGTTCGCCTGGGTAGGGAGGGAAGTCCATGCCCTCGGCTTCTTTAGCTAATTTAATGCAGTGTATAGTGCGTGCCATATTTAATGCCTTAAGTTTATCGAATAAAACGCTATGATAACGCAAGGCTTTAAGCACTGCGAGTGGACATGGTAATATTGCGTGATTATTGAATTATAAAGTTTATCACTATGAAAAAAATTGAAGAAAGCCCCTTTAAAGGTCAAACCGGTATGCCCAGACTAATCAATGCGTTTGGTTACTCGGTGGACGGCTTTAAAGCCGCTTTTCAAAATGAAGATGCCTTTCGCCAAGAGTTATTTTTGGCGGTATGGTTGGTGCCATTAGGCCTTTATTTAGGCAAAACTGGGGTTGAAAAAGCCTTATTAATAGGCGTGGTGTTATTGGTGCTGATTGTGGAGTTGTTTAATTCCGCGATTGAGGCCGCCGTCGACCACACTTCCATAGACGTGCACCCACTGGCTAAGCGCGCAAAAGACATAGCCAGCGCCTCGGTCATCGTGGCACTGGCTATTGTCATTGGCGTTTGGGGTTTGGTGTTGTTCGGCTAAGCCCGCCCATTTAAAAATCCGCCCGCAGGCCTATCAATACAGAGCGTTCGCCTGCTGGGGACAGGTCTTTTAAGAAGGACGTGTGCTCGCGTATCTCTTGGTTGAGCAAGTTGTTGGTTTTAGCAAACAATTCCACGTTTAACTTGCTAGGCAGTTTGTAAGTGGCCATGGCGCTGACATCGGTGTAGCCCGCCGTGGGCAATTCGTTTTCTGCCGTGCGGTTTTGCTTAAAGGCTTGCGTTACATTCAATCTGGCCCCCAATGCGTTCTTTTGGTAATTCAATCCCGCCCCTAAGCGCAAGGGCGTAATGCGCGGCAAGGCGGCTTTGTTATCTAAGTTACTGGCGCGCACGTAGTCGCCGCGTAGGCTTAAATCCCAATAGTCGATTAGATTGAATTTACCTTCAGCTTCTATGCCCTTAAAGCTGGCGGCGAAAGCGCTGAATTGAGCGATGGGTAAGGTCGATGAGCCATCTATATCACCCGTATCGAGCAGGCCTAAGAAGCGATTAAAGCGCGTGTAATAGGCACCAACGCTGAATGCGTTTTTAGCGTCCTTCCAGCGAATTTGCGCATCCACACCGTTGGAGCATTCTTTTTTAAAGTTAGGGTTGCCCACCTCATATTGGCCGGTCGCCAAGTGCGCACCATCGGCATACAGCTCAAAGTAGCTCGGCGCTCTCTCGTTGTGCGATAGGTTGCTGGCCATGGACCAATGGCTGTCTATTGCGTACAGGCCGCCTAGGGCAAAACTGTAAGTCGTAAAGTCGGCCACTTGAGCACCGGGATTTTTAGTCCAAGCGCTGGCATCCAATGCGGTGTGTTCAGCACGACCACCTAAGCTGAGTTTTAATTGATCCAAGCCCAGCACTTTAAGTGGCATTTCTTCATACAGGTAAGCAGCATGGCTTTTTGTGTGCACGGTTGGCACAAAAGCCTCTTCACCTAGAGCGGCAAATCGACTGTTTTGAAACTGCCAACCCCATACGCCATCGAGGTCGCCTAATTTAGCATGGCCTAACTCGACGCTGCCCTCGCTGCCCTTGTTTTTAAACGTCGTGCCTATGGCGCCGTCCTCAATTTCTTGGTGTTGGTAATCGGTGTGGGCGTAGCGCATTTTGATGCGACTAATGACGGTATTTAATTCACGAAATTCCGAGGCAACGTCCCAGCGCTGACTTTTCATGTCTATGCGCACCGCTTGTTCTGCAACGGTGCCGTAGTTGCTGTTAAAGCTCGAATAAGAACTGCCTACATAGCCGTTATCAAAGGTTAGCGAAGCACCCAGCGCGCCACCGTCTGAACTGGCGCTGCTGTTAATGAGTTTGCCGTGATTTTCTTGGAGCGTGCCATCGGCCTGGTTTTTACGGTTGGAGACTGCAAAGCCGGGTATGTTTAGGTCGTCGGTTTTGCGTTTGTAGGCATCGGCATGCATGACGAATTGACCGTTGCCAACATCGACCACGGCCGCGGCATTGCGCTGATTATCCGGGCCACCCAAGCGTGCTTCGGTTCGACCCAGTATGCCGTTCATTGGCTCGGTAGGAATGCGGTGGTCGATGGCATTGACCACTCCGCCTACCGCGCTGCCGCCATAAAGTAGGGCAGCGGGTCCGCGCACCACATCGATCTGTTCTACCACCAATGGGTCTATGGCCACCGCATGATCAAAGCTCAATGAGGAGGCATCTAAGATGCCCACGCCGTTCTGCATGATGCGCACACGCTCTGCGTCCAAACCGCGTATCACTGGTCTGGAGGAATTCGGACCGAAGTTGCTTGCGGCCACGCCAGGCATGGTGTTCAAGGTTTCGCCTAGGGTGGCTTTACGGTTAAGGGATAATTCTCGTCCGCTTAATATGGACACGGGTAAGACCATGGCATCCGAGCCCACGCCCAATGGGTTGCCGGTAACCGCCACGTTGGACAATTCAATCTGTGTGACGGGTTCTGCCCAAGCCGACGCCATAACGAGACTGATGGCTAAAGCCAGCTTATTAGGGCTTAAAAATGGGTGTGCTTTAGCGCGTTTAGGCGCATTGTAGTAAGTGTGCATGATGGACCTCAAAAAATAAAACAGCAGCATGGGTAACAGCATAGGCTGGCCATGGTTTAAAGGATTAAACGCTGATTTTTTGAGGTGGGGCGCGCGCTGCATAAGCGCTGAGTGGGTTACTTCGGGTGTTGAAATACTGGGTGGTGTGTAAGCTGAAGCTGGCATCAAAGTACGCCAGGAAGAGGCCGTCTGGCACTATAGCGCCAGCCACTTGAGCGTAGCTTAAGCACTGCGCGCATGGCTCGGAGGCGGCTTTTTTATCCTGTTGACTGTGCTGGTTAAACTCGTTGACATGGCTTATTTCGTGCGCAGCCAGGCCTATTTGCGTAAAAGCAAACAAGACGATGAGCGCAAAATGGATGGCGTAACGTTTTAACATGAGATTATTATTGCATTAAATTTAAAGCCGCACCGCGATAGCCATGGATGCGGCTTTATATCATTTAAGCAAAGTTGGCTGAGGCAAAATCCCAGTTAGCCAAGGAAGCTAAGAACACTTCAACAAACTTAGCGCGGGCATTGCGGTAGTCGATGTAATAAGCGTGCTCCCAAACGTCTATGGTGAGCAAGGCTTTGTCGCCTGTGGTCAATGGTGTGCCGGCCGCGCCCATGTTGACGATGTCAACCGAGCCGTCGGCTTTTTTCACCAACCAAGTCCAGCCTGAACCGAAGTTACCCACGGCTGACGCTTGAAAGGCTTTTTTAAATTCGTCAAACGAACCCCATTTGGCGTTGATGGCATTCGCTAATGCGCCTGAAGGTGCGCCGCCACCGTTGGGTTTCATGCTGCTCCAAAAGAAAGTGTGGTTCCAGATTTGCGCGGAATTGTTGTAGATGCCGGCGCTGGATTTTTTGATGATATCTTCTAGGCTGGCGTTTTCAAACTCGGTGCCTTTGATCAAGTTGTTCAAATTGGTCACGTAGGTTTGGTGGTGTTTGCCGTAGTGGAAATCCAATGTTTCTTCTGAAATGTGCGGCGCTAAGGCTGTTTTAGCGTAGGGTAAGGCTGGTAGTGTGTGTTCCATCATTGTTCCTTTAATGGTGTTTGGTTAACGGTGTTTGGTAAAAATTTGTAAGCGTTATTTTGCCATAATAACAGGGTAAATTAGTAGGGTATTGCTATTTTTTCTTGGCGCGCGGATGCGCTTGATCGTAAACGTTGGCCAAGTGTTGGAAATCCAAGTGGGTATAAACCTGGGTGGTGCTGATGTTGGCATGACCGAGCATTTCTTGTACGGCCCGTAAATCTTGACTGGATTGCAAGACATGGCTGGCAAAGCTGTGGCGCAGCAAATGCGGGTGCACGCTGCTGCTCATGCCTTGCTTGATAGACCAAAGCTTGACTCGGTATTGCACGGCACGCGGGCTGATGCGTTTGCCTTGCTGGGTGATGAATAAGGCATCCGGATTATGCGCGGCAATGGGTAGGGTGGCACGGCGATCCAGCCAAACTTTTAAGGCGCTGCTGGCATGGCTGCCCATGGGCACGATGCGCGTCTTATTGCCCTTGCCGGTCACCGTTACCGTGCCGGCAGTAAAGTCCAGCATGGCGCAGTCTAGATTAACCAGCTCGGCCAAGCGCAAGCCGGACGAATAAAATAATTCTAGAATGGCATGGTCACGCTCTTCGAGCAAGCCATCGCCAGCGATGGCAACAAACTTAACTGCTTGATCGGTGGACAAAGCTTGCGGCAGGGTTTTAGGCGACTTGGGGGCGCGTAGGCCTATGACTGGATTTTGCTGGTAGCCGTGTTGCTGCACTAAGTAATCGAAATAGCCACGCCACGCCGAGAGGGCACGCGCAATGCTTTTGCCGCTGAGACCGCGGCTGTGCAGGGTGGCAATCAAACGTCGAATTTCTGCGCTCTGCACTTGCGCTAGGGTGGTGTCGCCTAGCAAGGATGCCAATAAATCGATGTCCCTGGCATAGTTTTTTAGCGTGAGTGCGCTGAGTCCGCGCTCAAATGTCAGGTGTTGCAGGTAGGCGTTAAGGTGGCTCACTGGCAGGTGGGCGGCTCGCTACAGGTGGGTGGAAACAGCCGCGCTGACTAAATCGCCTATGCGTTGTAAATACACCGAGCCCATGTCGACTTTGAAGCGGGCCGCGTCTTCTGTCCCCAGTATTAACACGCCGCACGCCTGTTTTTTATGGGTGTCTTGGTAAATCGGCATGAAGGCGAAAGACAGTAAATGCTCTGGCACAACGCCCTCAGCCAAGGCCGGCTTCTCGCCACAATAGGGCAGGTTTAAGCTACTGACCCAATCCTGAAATGCGCTGGGCACTGGGTTAAATAGTTTGTCTTGCGCCAAGCTAGGGTCGCTAGGGGCTTGCCAAATTAACAGTTGGCTATGCGACACGGCAAAGATCTGCTGCATGCTTTGTGCCAGCAAGCTGCTTAGGCCATCTAAGCCGGGGCTTGCTAGGAGCTGAACGCTAAGTTGATGGACATGGCCACTGATTTTGTCGTTTTGTTCAGCGTAGGTGATTAATTGCGCCATCTTGCTTTCCATCACGCGAATTTTATCGCGTTGCGCCAACTGTTGGCGTTCAGTCAGTGAGATGGTGCCATTGCCGTGCGGGCTAGGAAGAAATATTTCCGTGAGTAAGTACGCGTGCTGTTCAAAGAATTGCGGATGGCTGCGCAAATAGCGGCTGACTTGTTCGGCGTATAGGCTGTCTTCTTGATCTTGTTGCATGATGGTCCTTAATCGCGTTTATGCTTGTTAGCTTATTTGGATGCTACCGGTAAATACCGTCTCGGCTGGCCCTGTCATCATGACGGGCGTGCCCTTGCCTTGCCAGGCTATGCTTAATTCGCCGCCACGTGCCGTCACTTTGACTGGCGACGACAAATGGCCTAATTGTATGCCGGTGACGACGGCAGCGCAGGCGCCAGTGCCGCATGCCAAGGTTTCACCACTGCCACGTTCGAACACGCGCAGTTTGATGTGGTGCGGATTGATGACCTGCATAAAGCCTGCGTTCACCCGTTCTGGAAAGCGAGCATGCACTTCAATTTGTTGACCCAATGCCACTACCGGCGCGCTGTCGACATCGTCGACCACTTGCACGGCGTGCGGGTTGCCCATGGAAACAGCGGCTATTTGCACCACCCGATCGCCTACATTCAATGGATAGCTGTTGGCTTGTGTGTCGGCGATGAACGGGATGTCGCTGGGGGCAAATTTAGGCGCGCCCATATTGACCGTAACCTGGCCATTGTCTTCCAGTGTTGGGCTGATGATGCCACTGGCCGTTTCTACCGTGATGGTTTTTTTGGCGCTTAAGCCTTGCTCAGCCACAAAGCGCACAAAGCAACGCGCGCCGTTGCCGCATTGGGCAACTTCGCTGCCATCGGCATTAAAAATGCGGTATTTAAAATCGGCCAGGCTGGACGATTCCACCAGCAATAATTGATCGAAGCCGACACCGAATTGGCGGTTGGCCAGTTGTTGGATTTGTTGAGGGCTAAGCTGCACCGTTTGATGGATCGCATCGATCACCATAAAGTCGTTGCCGGCACCCTGCATTTTGCTGAATTTTAACTGTGTGGATTTCGCATTCATGGTCATTATTATAAATTGATAGTGCGTAGAGGCGATGATTTATTGCAATATTTTAGTCTGCATTATTCAATACTTAGGTAGAATGCTAACTCGGTAATTGACCTGATGATCATGCTTCAGCCTTTAGTATGAAAATCATTTCATTTTTTATAGTTTACTTTTCAAGGCGCACAAATGAATGACTATCTTTTTACTTCAGAATCCGTTTCTGAAGGTCACCCAGACAAACTCGCAGACCAAGTATCCGACAGTATTTTAGACGCGATATTAGAACAAGACCCCACCGCCCGTGTTGCAGCAGAAACTTTAGCCAACACCGGATTAATTGTATTGGCAGGGGAGATCACTACCACCGCCAATGTGGATTACATCAAAGTAGCGCGTGAGACCATCAAACGCATAGGCTACGACAACACCGATTACGGCATAGACTACAAAGGTTGTGCGGTATTGGTGGCTTACGACAAACAATCGCCTGACATTGCCCAGGGTGTGGACGGCGCGCAGGACGATCCCTTGGATCAAGGCGCGGGCGATCAAGGGTTGATGTTTGGGTACGCTTGTGACGAAACCCCGCAATTGATGCCTTTGCCCATTTGGTTATCGCACCGCATCATGGAGCGTCAAGCGCAGTTGCGTAAAGACGGCCGTTTGCCTTGGTTGCGTCCCGATGCAAAATCACAAGTCACCATTAAATACCAAGACGGTAAAGCCAGCGCGATTGATACCGTGGTGGTGTCAACCCAGCACGCCCCTGAAATGGAATTAAAAGACATACGCGAAGCGGTGATAGAAGAAATCATCAAGCCCACCTTGCCTAATGAACTCATCAAGGGCGACATCAAGTTCTTGGTGAATCCTACTGGCCGTTTTGTCATTGGCGGCCCACAAGGTGATTGCGGTTTAACCGGCCGTAAAATCATCGTCGATACTTACGGCGGTGCCGCTCCTCACGGTGGCGGTGCGTTCTCAGGTAAAGACCCGTCTAAAGTAGACCGTTCTGCGGCTTACGCTGGCCGTTATGTGGCTAAAAATATTGTGGCTGCTGGTTTGGCTTCGCGCTGCTTGGTGCAAATTTCCTACGCGATTGGTGTTGCACAGCCTACCTCCATCATGGTCGAGACCTACGGCACAGGTAAGGTGTCTAACGAAGTGCTGACCGCCTTGGTGCGCGAGCACTTTGATTTGCGTCCTAAAGGCATAGTAAAGATGTTGAATTTACTGCGTCCTATCTATACTAAAACAGCCGCCTACGGCCATTTCGGCCGTGACGAACCCGAGTTTACTTGGGAAGCGATAGACAAAGCCGCGGCATTAAAAGCGGCGCTCTAAGTCGCGCGAGTTAGAGCAAAAGCCTTGCTGCCCTTAAGTGCAGCAAGGCTTTTTTATTGGCTGTACGGAAAATCATGAGTTAGCAAAAATTGGCTTGGAAGGGCAAAAAAACTCAAGTATACTTGCGCCCATTCCGAGGAGCGTTGCGAGAGTCCTTCTCCCAGGCTCGGAACAGGTTAGAACGACGCTCACCTTATTAACCGTGCCGGACACGGGATACGGGTGAGAAAAGCGAACAGCCTCTCTAGATTAAACCCTTTCCCTCCGGTCACATATTCAAGGAAATTAAACATGAATGCTGTGACTGCTGAAAACAAAACGACAGTAAAAGACTACGTGATTGCCGATATCGGCTTGGCTGCTTTTGGCCGCAAAGAAATTGCCATTGCCGAAACTGAAATGCCAGGCTTGATGGCGATACGTGAAGAGTTTGCCCTAGTACAACCGCTTAAAGGCGCGCGCATTACCGGTAGCTTGCACATGACCATACAAACCGCCGTGCTCATTGAAACGCTGAAAGATTTAGGCGCGGAAGTGCGTTGGGCCTCATGCAATATTTACTCTACGCAAGACCATGCTGCCGCGGCGATTGCTGCTGGCGGTACGCCGGTATTTGCTATTAAAGGTGAAACCTTGACTGAGTATTGGGACTACACCCACCGTATTTTTGAGTGGAGCGATGGCGGCTACAGCAACATGATTTTGGACGACGGTGGCGATGCTACTTTGCTCTTGCATTTAGGCACGCGTGCTGAAAAAGATTTATCTTTGGTGGCCCACCCAACGTCAGAAGAAGAAGTGTGCTTATTCGATGCCATTAAAGCTAAATTGAAAGTTGATCCAACGTGGTATTCCGTACGTTTAGCTAAGATCATAGGCGTGACCGAAGAAACTACCACCGGCGTGCACCGTTTGTACCAAATGCACAAAGAAGGCAAATTGGCTTTCCCAGCCATTAACGTGAATGACTCCGTCACCAAATCTAAATTTGATAATTTATACGGTTGCCGCGAATCTTTGGTGGATGCTATTAAGCGTGCTACGGACGTGATGATCGCCGGTAAAGTGGCTGTGGTGGCTGGTTACGGTGATGTTGGTAAAGGCTCTGCACAAGCCTTACGCGCCTTATCTGCCCAAGTCTGGGTGACCGAGATTGATCCTATCTGCGCTTTGCAAGCGGCCATGGAAGGCTACCGTGTGGTGACCATGGATTACGCAGCGGAGCATGCTGATATTTTTGTCACAGCGACCGGCAATTACCATGTGATTACTCACGAGCATATGGCTAAAATGAAAGATCAGGCCATCGTATGTAACATCGGCCATTTTGATAACGAGATAGACGTAGCCTCTTTAGAAAAATACGAGTGGGATGAAATTAAGCCGCAAGTGGATCACGTGATTTTCCCTAACGGCAAAAAAATTATCTTGTTGGCAAAAGGTCGCTTGGTCAATTTAGGTTGCGGTACTGGCCACCCAAGTTACGTCATGAGTTCTAGCTTTGCTAACCAAACCATTGCGCAAATTGAATTGTTTACGCAAACTGCTAACTACCCAGTGGGCGTGTATACCTTGCCTAAGCACTTGGACGAGAAGGTGGC